>JAHIMW010000004.1 GCA_018896355.1 Pseudomonadota bacterium | reverse complement strand
TTTTGGCTTCCGTATATTTGCGCGCCAACGGAGACCCGGTGGGGGCCTCCCGCCAGTGCTCTCGCTCGCTTTTGGAGCAGGTGCGGCAGAAGGTCGATCCGCAAACGATCCACATCGCAGGCCTGGGCGTCTGCGGCTCGGGCAGGCAAATTGCGGGGCTGCACGCCCTAACGGAAGGGGTTGTCAACGAAATCATCGCCCACGCCACTGCCGCCGTCCATTTTGATCCCCAGGTGGACACCATTTTTGAAATCGGCGGCCAGGACGCCAAATACACCTATATCATCAATTCCGTCCCCTCTGACTACGCTATGAACGAGGCGTGTTCGGCGGGCACCGGCTCTTTCCTGGAAGAATCGGCCCACGAAACGTTGGGATTGAGAATGGAGGATATTGCCGAGACTGCCTTTCGAGGGAAGCGTCCGCCCAACTTCAACGACCAGTGCGCCGCCTTTATCGCCTCGGATATCAAGAACGCGATCCACGAGGGGGTGGCCCGCGAGGATATCACAGCCGGCCTGGTGTACTCGATCTGCATGAACTACTCCAACCGCGTCAAAGGCAACCGGCCGGTCGGGGAAAAAATCTTCATGCAGGGCGGTGTATGCTATAATAGCGCGGTGCCGCTGGCGATGGGGGCCTTGATTGGCAAACCGATCATCGTCCCGCCGGAACCCGGGTTGATGGGCGCGTTCGGCGTCGCCCTGGAAGTCCGGAAACGGCTCGATACCGGTCTCATGACCGAGAGTCCCTTCGATCTCGAAACACTTGCCCGGCGGGAGGTTGCTTACGGAAAGTCATTCACCTGCCGGGGCGGGAAAGAGAGATGCGACCGGCGGTGCCTCATCGCCGTCATCCAGGTGGAAGGACAAAAATATCCGTTCGGAGGCGCCTGCAACCGCTATTACAACATCCGCAAAGACGTGCGCTGCGACACGGAGAGACTCGATCTGGCGCACATCCGCCAGCAGCTCATCTTTCAAACATATGGCGTATCGCCGGACAAGGAGAAAGTTCGGGCCTCTAAAGGCCGGGTGGGGCTCAACCGCAGTTTTTTCGTCAACACCTATTACCCGCTATACTCCAATTTTTTCAGCGAACTGGGTTTCGAAGTGGTCCTGCCCGATCACCCCAGCCCGAAAGGCATGGATCAGTGCGGTGCGCCCTTCTGCTATCCGGTTGAACTGGCTCACGGGTTTATCCATTCGCTCCTTGAGGCTGAAAATCCCCCGGATTTTCTATTTCTACCCCACTTCAAGGCAGTTCCGGGCCAAAATGACGGCAAGAGTTCCCAGTCCCAGGTTTGCCCTCTGGTACAGGGGGAGACGTTCTATCTTCAGACCGCGTTCAGCAAAAAACTGAGTCAACTAATGGGGCGCGGCACCCGGATCTTAACGCCGCTTCTGGACTTATCCGGCGGGATTGAGAGCGCTGAAGAACCTTTAATAGAAACTGCGCGCCACATGGGGGCAGGCCGCCGCGCGGCGCAAGAGGCTTTTGCCGTTGCGCTGCAAAAGCAGCGAGACTGTTTCTCGGATATGAAAGAGAGAGGCAGGCGGATGCTCTCCGAGCTCGAAGCGGATCCGGACAAATTCGGGGTTGTCATCTTCGCGCGATCGTACAACGGCTTTGCCGGGGAAGCCCACATGGGCATCCCCGATAAATTTGCCACCCGGGGGATTCCCGTGATTCCCATCGATTTCCTCAATCTGGAACAGGAGCGTTCAAAAAGACACATGTACTGGGGCGCGGGAAAGCTCATCATAAAGGCGGCCCGTTTTGTGGAAAGGCACCCCCAGCTCTTTGGCGCCTATATCACCAATTTTTCCTGCGGACCGGATTCCTTCATCATCGGCTATTTCCGTGATATCATGGGCCGTAAGCCTTCCCTTACGCTGGAACTTGACAGCCACACCGCGGATGCCGGGATCGAAACCCGGGTGGAGGCCTTTCTTGATATCGTCCGGGACTACCGCCAGCTGATGGCCAGGCAGCTGATCCCGCCACGACAGAGTGCGTTCAACCCGGCCCGCACGGTTCTCGACAGCGGCACGACCAAAGTCGTAACATCGTCGGGAAAGACTCTATCCCTGACCGATCCGCGGGTGACAATACTCATCCCCTCGATGGGAAAGCTCGGAACCGAAGCATTTGCCGCAACTTTGAGGGGGTGCGGATTTAATGCCAGGGCTCTCCGGGAAAACGATGAGGCAATCCTCAAGCTCGGTCGGGCAAACACCTCCTGCAAGGAGTGCCTGCCGTTGATCCTGACCACCGGAACCATGTTGAGCTGTGTCAGCAACGGCAGACGTCCGGACGAGATCCTGGTTTACTTCATGCCGACCGGCGCCGGCCCCTGCCGCTTCGGCCAGTACGCCATTTACATGGAGGATCTTATCCGACGGCTGAAAATACCGGACATGGCGCTGCTTTCACTCTCCTCGGATAATTCCTATACAGGTATGGGCAACCATTTCGAACGTCATGCCTGGTGGGCGGTGGTTGTGTCCGATGTGATGGAGGACATCCGCTCGATGCTTCTAACCAACAGCGTCGATCCCATGGCCTCCGAGACCATCTATAATGAAGAATGGCGGAAAATTCTTCTGGCCCTGGAAAAGGGAAACTTCAAGATTCTGGCAGCGCAGCTGTCCGAGTGCGCCGAACGCCTGAGTTCCATACCTCTGAAGCGTTCAGTGCACAGTGTCGCCGTGATAACTCTGACCGGGGAAATATTTGTTCGCCGGGATGCCCTCTCCCGCCAGTATCTGACAGAATACCTCGCAGAAAAAGGATTTGCCGCCGTCTGTGCGCCTGTGGCCGAGTGGGTTTACTATTGCCATTACCTTACGGATCGGGGGTTCAATCAGGATCATTTGACGATTGCTCAGAAATTCAAGCTCAAGATCCGCAATCGCTTCCAGAGACATTACGAGAAACGGATAAAGTCGATACTCTCCAGGTCCGGGCTTATTCATGCCGAAGCGCTTGATATCGCCGGCATCATCAAAAATGCCAGTCCGTATATTTCGCTCGCCCTTCCCGGCGAGGCCATCCTCACGATAGGCGGTTCCCTCACAGAGGTTGTCACCCGCTCCTGCGGGGTTATCGCCATAGGGCCATTCGGTTGCATGCCGAATCGCATTTCGGAGGCCATTCTCGGGGAAATTATGACGGCAGGGAAGAAACTGGCGGCCGATCCGACAAACAAGGCGTTGCAGGCCGTCCTGACAGAGATCGACGATCTGCCGTTTTTAGCCATAGAGAGCGACGGCTCACCGTTCCCGCAGCTGATCACCGCCAAGCTGGAGGCCTTCCTGCTCAGAGCGGAACGTCTCCAGCAGCGGATGATGGAGAATTCAACGGCGGAAAAAAGGGGAACATCTCCCTAAATTTCAAGGAAAAATAGGGGAATGCTCTCCTTTTTTAGTTGCAAAAGCCGCATCTATACGGTAGCTTGACTGCCATGAAACCCATTGGCCGCATCGTTTCGATCGGGAGCATGATTCTCTTTCTGGCCGTCACGGCGTGCGGCCCGAAGGAGCCGGGGCGCGCCCCGGCGGGGAGCGCCGCCGCCGCGCCCGCCTATGGGGACATCATGGTCGAGGGGTCCATCGGCGACGCATCGAACCTCATCCCGCTGCTTGCTTCGGACTCCACCTCCCACGAGATCGCGGGGCTCGTCTTCAACGGCCTCATCAAGTACGACAAGGATATCAGCATCGTGGGAGACCTGGCCGAATCATGGGAGATCTCCGGAGACGGCCTCGTCATCACCTTTCACCTGCGCAAGGGGGTGCGGTGGCACGACGGACGCCCCTTCACCGCGGCGGACGTCCTCTACACCTACCAGGTCACGGTCGATCCGAAAACGCCCACGGCTTATGCGGGCGACTTTCTTAAAGTGAAGAAGGCCGAGGTCCTCGACGATTGGACCTTCCGGGCAACCTACGACAAGCCCTTCGCCCCGGCGCTGATGAGCTGGTCGGTCGGCATCCTGCCGAAGCATCTGCTGGCCGACAAGGAGATCACCACCTCCCCGCTCGGTCGACACCCGATCGGCACGGGGCCGTACAAGTTCAAGGAGTGGGTTACCGGCCAGAAGATCGTTCTCGTCTCCAATCCCGACTATTTCGAAGGTCGGCCCTATATCGACGGCTTCATCCTGCGGATCATCCCCGATACGGCAACCATGTTCCTGGAACTCCGCGCGAACGGCATCGACCGGATGGGGTTGACGCCGCTCCAGTACATGCGGCAGACGGAGAACAACCTCTTCCGGGAGAATTTCAACAAGTACCGTTATCTCTCCTTTGCCTACACCTACATGGGCTACAATTTGAAAAACCCGCTCTTCACCGACAAACGGGTCCGCCAAGCGATCGCCCATGCGGTGAATCGAGTGGAGATGATCGACGGCGTCCTGATCGGCCTCGGAAAACCCGCCACCGGACCCTACAAGCCGGGAACCTGGGCCTACAACCCGAATGTCCGGGCATACCCCTACGATCCGGCGAAGGCGAAGGCGCTCTTGGCCGAGGCGGGGTGGAAAGATGTAAACGGCGACGGCGTTATCGAAAAGGAGGGCCGCCCCTTCGCCTTCGAGCAGTTCGTAATCCGGATGAATCATCTGCATGCGGTGATTGTAGATCTGGGCGCGGCCGCCCAGGAGGATCTCGAGGCCGGGCCGCAGTTGGCGCAGCAGGTAGGGTTGGCCGAACCACTGGCAGAACAGCGTGCCGCCGTCGTCGGCGACGGTGACCGTCTGGACGGTCCGCCCCTGGCGCGACCGCCGCTCCCCGGAGGTGAGCACGCGTCCCAGGACCGTGGCTTCGGCGCCGGCCCGCAGGTCCCGGATCGGGGTGACCCGGCTGCGGTCCAGGTGCGTCCGCGGGTAGTGCCGCAGCAGATCGGCGACCGTGACGATCCCGAGACGGGCGAGGGCCTGCGCCCGCACCGGACCCACGCCCTTCAGGAACTGGACCGGGCTGTCCCAGGCGATCGCCGTCGGCACGGGGGACCTTTCGGGTGGGGGAAAATCCTT
>JAHIMW010000003.1 GCA_018896355.1 Pseudomonadota bacterium | reverse complement strand
CAAGGGGTTTTCGGATTCTTTTTACCGAAAATTGTGCGGAGGGGAGCTCAATCCGGTCCTGGAGACCCTCAAGACCCTGAAGAGGGAGAAGATCCACCTGGAGATCACCAACCTTGTCATACCCACAGAAAACGATCAGGCGGAGGTTTTGAAAGCGATGTGCCTCTGGGTGAAGAAAGAATTGGGCGCCGACACCCCGCTCCATTTCTCCCGGTTCTATCCCCTGTACAAGCTCCAGAGCCTCCCCCCGACGCCGGTTTCAACGCTTGAGAGAGCCCGGTCGATCGCCCTGGCGGCCGGCCTGGAGTATGTTTACATCGGGAATGTCCCCGGCCACGAGGGCGAAAACACCTTTTGCCCCAACTGCACAAAGAAGATAATCCGGCGGACAGGATATATGGTCGGAGAAATGCATCTGAATAACGGAAAGTGCGGGTACTGCGGGAAACCAATCCCCGGCATCTGGGCATAAAGGGGTGACGCTGCATGAATCTTTCTCTCCTTTTCGCCCTGCTTGTCATGGGGTTTACCTTTACCGTCATTCAGGTGGCGGTCATCCGCGAGTTGCTGGTCGTTTTCCTTGGGAATGAACTTTCCATTGCCATTATCGCGGCCAACTGGCTGATTTTGGAGGCGGCCGGAAGCTTCCTGCTGGGGAGAAGGATCAAGGGCGCGGCTTCGGATAAGAAGTACGCCTTTCTGCAACTGCTCTTATCGCTGCTGCTTCCCGCAACCATCTACGCCGTCAGATGTCTGCGCGACATCATGGGGCTTTCCATCGGCGAGGCCGCGAGCCTTCCCCAGATCTTTTTCTGGACGGCCATCATCCTGGCCCCCCTGGGAATCGTTAACGGGCTCCTGTTTTCCCTGGGTTGCGCCCTTTATTCCGATTTTTCCAAAAGGTACGACCTGACCGTTGGGAAGGTCTACCTCTACGAGGGTCTGGGCGCCGGGCTGGGAGGGGTTGTCTACACCTTTCTTCTCATCCCCCTGTTTGGCACTTTCGAAGTGGCCCTGCTGCTGGGGATGGTCAACCTGATTTCCGGGATTCTGTTGCTCTCCCTCCGGAAAGAGTGGGATGCAGGCAGAACGGCGTTAAGAGGGTTGCTCTGGTCTCTCCTGGCGCTGTGCATCCTGCTTCTAACCCTGTCCGGCGTCCGGGGACTGGAAAGGCAATCCCTGGAGCGACAGTGGAGAGGGTTGAAGATCCTGGCGTCGCGCTGGTCTCCCTACGGCAACGTGGCCGTGGGGCAAAGGAATGGGCAGCTCACCTTCTTCTCAAGCGGGACGCCCGTCTGCACCGCCCCGATCCCCAACATCGCCTTTGCCGAGGAGAAGGTTCATTACCCGCTGCTCGCAATCCCCTCCCCACAGACCGTCCTGGTCATCGGCGGAGGCCCCGGCGGGATCATCGCCGAGATTCTCAAACACCCCGCCGCCGAGGTGCACTATGCGGAGATCGATCCCCTGATCATCCAGATGGTCAGGGAGAACCTCACCCCTCTCACCCGCGGGGAGCTGGAAAACCCGCGGGTGAGAATCCACGCCGTCGACGGCCGACTGTACGTAAAAACGGCGCCCCGGCTCTTCGACGCCGTCCTGCTCAACCTCCCCCTCCCCTCAACCCTGGAGCTGAACCGCTTCTACACGGTGGAATTTTTCACCGAAATTTCCAGGTTGTTGAGCAAAGACGGGATCTTTGCTCTCCACCTCCCCGGCTCCGAGACCTACTTGAGCCGGGAAACAAGGGATCTGAATGACTGCATCAGACGTTCCCTGCAGGCGGTCTTCCCTTCCGTTCATATCATTCCGGGAGAGATCAATTACATCCTGGCTTTCGCCTCGCCGGGGGTTTCCCTGCCTTCGCCGGAGATGCTCAACGAGCGACTGCGGGAGAGGGAAATCCACACTCACTTTTTCCGGGGGGCGCACATAAGCCTTAAGCTTGAACCCAGTCGCCTGAAGTGGCTGGAGGACTCCCTCAGCCGGGGCGGCCCGGTGAAGCTCAACCGGGACGCCCATCCGTCCGGCCTCTATTACGGCATTGCCTATTGGAACGCCCAATTCCATCCCGCCCTGCAGGTTTTCTGGAGCAAGGCGGCGGATCTGCGCCTGTGGCACGTCGCACTGCCCCTGACGATCCTGATCTGCGGAACTCTGGCCTGCGGGAAAAAGCGGCGGCCGGAATGGCGGAAAGGGGCCCTCGTCGGGGCCGTGGTTTCAACAGGTTTCTTCGGAATGGCCGCGAGTATGCTCTTCATCCTCGCCTTCCAGACTCTCTACGGCCATGTCTATCTGTGGATCGGGATCCTGATCGCTTTTTTCATGGCCGGCTTGGCGTTGGGTAGTTGGACGATGAACCGCAAACTTGGTAAAATTAAGAATTTGGGCGCCGCCCTCGCCGCGGTGGAGGTTTTTATTATCCTGTTTGCCTTCCTGGTGCTGCTCCTGCTGGTCCTTCTCTACTGGCCGGGACTGGAACAGAGGGTCCTTTCGGCGCTGAGATACGGATTCATCCCCGCAATCGCCGGCGCGGGGTTTTTTGTCGGGCTTGAGTTTTCCCTGGCCGGCCGCCTTTTTTACCGCAGCAAAGAAGGAGTGGTGCGGACGGCGGGGACACTTTACGCCGCCGATCTCTTCGGGGCCTTCACAGGTTCGCTCTTGGTGGGGGTGATCCTCGTTCCCGCCTTGGGCATCGTGCAGACCTGTGCGGTTGTCATCTTCCTGAAAGCGACCAGTTTGGCTTTCATCCGCCTTTCCGGGCTTGCCTTGCCTGGTTCCGGAAAAACATAAACCCTTCACGGTTCGTCGCCCTCATGCGGGGGCTTCGGCGCCGGGGGCGGGTCCGGCTTGGGATCATCCGCGTCGGGATGGCTCCGGCTCTTGTATATGTAACGGTCGAACAGCCGGTGATAGGGCGTCCCGGATGTACTCCTGGAAGGCGTTCATCTTGGCGTCGAGGTCGTCCATGTAGTGGACGATCAGGGCCTCCCGAGTTGCCGACTGATGATGAGGATCTGCAGGATCGTATCAGAAGGCATCCACTGCTTGAATGGAAGGCGGTAAACGTAAAGGCATATAAAAAAACCTTTAAGTATTAGATGCCCAAGGATAACAAAGTTGCAATTTTGGTTATCAAGGTATATTGCTGAATTCTGGATGAAAGGTGGCATTATGGGGGGGGGATGATCGGTCTTGAGATGTACTTCCTGAAGTCCGCAAAACGTTAACCTCGCCGAAGATGCTGTATTTCAGTGCGTAATGATCACATTAATCGGTACCCCGACTACTCTTGGGATGCCTATATTCATGCATAACGCCTCATCAAAAAAGGCGTGCAGGAAAGGTCTGCCTGAATTGTGCTCAAAAATGCCTTCTTGACGGGCGACTCGACCAAAAGGTCGAGCTGATTTCTCAAAAGGGCGGCCGCCGCTCCACCTCCCTTTCCAAATCGCATCGCCAGCCCCCGCTTTTCGATGCATCTGCAATTCAGACAGTAGCGAGTCACAGCCAGACGGATAGCTTTTGGGTTACGGGAACCCGCAATAGACTTTGATTCGAGCAATCAAGAGATTTCCTTTCCGGT
>JAHIMW010000030.1 GCA_018896355.1 Pseudomonadota bacterium | reverse complement strand
GATAAACAATGAAAGGAATCAGGTTTATCAATAAACCTTACAGGTGATACGGAATAAACCTAATCGTTCAGGAATGATGCATTTGTTAAACGCGATATCTGAAGGCTGGATTAAACAATTCGACTAACAATAAACCCTGTTGGGAAAGTTTCATCACGTTTGCCCTGGGCGCGGCGGGATGAGAGCTACCTGGAAAAGATACGGCAGGAAAGCGGGGAACGAGGTATATGAGGGTGGGTGAAGGCGGAGGCTATGTACAGCAATACCTTTCATTATCCGAGCTGACGGATAATAAACAGACAGATGACGAATAATTCAATAAAACATAATACTTGCTGTTCAGTTTATTATCCGCTGGCAAAAGTTGCCGCATCGTCGGTAGCCGCCCTGATGGGGAAACGTCATCACGTTTTCCCCGGGTACGGCCGACGCTGGAGAGCCCGAAAAGAGGGAACCGGCAGGCTCCCTCTTTTTTCCTGTAGTGGATCTTCCCCGGTAAGAAAGTCTGTTCCGACGGGGAGACGATCAGTATTCCTTGGTCAGTTTGTCAAGCTCGGCCAGAGAGAAGACGGGGCCGTCCTTGCAGACATATTTTTCCCCTACATTGCAGCGGCCGCACTTCCCGATCCCGCACTTCATCCGCATCTCCAGCGAGGTGATGATGTTCTCCTTCGAAAAACCGAGCTCGAAGAAGACCGGCAGCGTGAAACGGATCATGATCGGGGGGCCGCAGATCACCGTCACCGCGTTTTCGGAGCTTGGGGCGACCTCCCGGCAGACTGTCGGAACGAACCCCTCCCGGCCCTTCCAGTCCGCATCCCCCTTGTCCACCGTGACATTGAGGGAGAGATCGTCCCGCTTCGCCCAGGCGGCGAGCTCGTCCTTGTAGATCAAAAGCCCCGGGGTGCGCGCCCCGTAGATGACGGTGATCTTGCCGAATCGGGAGCGGTTCTTGTCGTCGATCATGTAGTTGATCAGCGACCGAAGCGTCGTGAAGGCAAAACCGCCGCCGACGATCACGATATTCTTGCTGGCCAGATAGTCGATCGGCCAGGAGTTCCCCAACGGCCCCCGAATCCCCATCACGGCGCCCTCCTCCATCTCATGGAGGGCCGATGTGACCACCCCCGCCTTCTGGACAGTAAATTCCAGATAACCGGGCTGCGTCGGCGAGGAGGCGATGCCGATCGGCGATTCCCCCTTCCCGAAGATCGAAAGTTCCGCAAACTGCCCCGGCAGGTACTGAAAGGCGGCCTCGTCCTCCTTGTTCTGAAAGGCGAAGCGAAAGGTCTTGATGTCTTTCGTGTCTACTTCCGTTACGATCTTGACCACTTCGACAGGGGCGGGTATGTATGGATTCTGCATGACGCTCTCCGACAGTTATATTTTTGCGATGTCCGTGACGATCTTCCGGATATCCAGGTTAACGGGGCAGGCCATCACGCATCTCCCGCAGCCGACGCAGGCGATTGCATTGAAATTGTCCGGGTAATAGCGGAACTTGTGCATCACCCGCTGGCGCCAGCGCTCCTTCTGGGAAGAACGCGGATTGTGGCCCGAGGTCTCCTTCGTGAACATGGGGAACATGCAGGAGTCCCAGTTCCGGATGCGGATGCCGTCATCCCGCTTCACCTCGTCGCTGATGTCGAAGCAGTGGCAGGTCGGGCAGAGGTAGGTGCAGGTGCCGCAGGCGAGACACTTCTGATGGAGCGTGTTCCAGAACGGGTCCTCGAAGTGGGTATCCAGGATCGGCTTGATCTCATGGGCCGGGATGTGGGAGGCGATCTCTTCGGCGGCCTTGGCCGCGATCCCCTCCTTCGCCTTTTCGGCCTCCTCGCCGGCGGGCGATCCCCCGAACGCCGGGAGAAGCTCCTCTCCTTTCGGCGTGATGAACTCGGCCAGATACTCCTCCCCCAGATCGGTCAACAGCAGATCCACCCCAACGGAGTCGACCGGGGTTCCCCCGACGGAGGTGCAGAAGCAGGTCGTATAGGGGGGATGGACGCAGGCGAGGGCCACGATGGTCGTCTTTTCCCGCTTGTCGATGTAGTAGGGGTCCTTGTACTTTTCCTGGTCAAAGAGCATGTCCAGAAGGGTGAAACTCCTCGCGTCACAGGGGCGGACGCCGAAGAGCAGGGTTTTTACCCCCTCCTCCGGCTCCCCGGCTCGGACCATCCCCTTCCCGGTCCTGGTGAATTTCAGCAGCGTCTCGGTCCTTGGAAAGAGGAAATTTTTCGGCGCGTTTTTCGCATTCGCAAAATCAACGAGGGGTTTCTCACCCGCCTCCAGGATCCTGAAGAGGACCTGATCCTCCGCCTTCATCGGCGCGCAGATCCGCATCTTTCCCGCCAGTTCCCCGACGATTCCGGCCAGCGTCTCCTTCTTGATGAGCCTTTTTTCCATACTGTTCCTTTTCCCCCCACCCTAACCCTCCCCCGCCAGGGGGGAGGGACATGAGATAGTTGCCCCGCCCAGGGGGTGGGGATTCTACAGAAGCTTCAGTTCTTTGAGCAGAGGCCGCGGATCCGTTTGGTGCAGCTTGAACCACCCCTCCGTTCCCTCCTGCCCCATCGCCAGCGCCGCCAGTTCGGTAAAGTAGAAGACGGGGAGTCCGGCGCCTGCCGAAGCCCGCATGTCCAGATTGGCCGTACAGATCGGGCAGGCCGTCACCAGGCAGTTCGCCCCCGCCTCGCGCGCCATCTTCATCAGCTTGTCCACCATCTTTGTTACGATCGCCGTCTTGCTGATGGTCAGGCTCCCCCCGCAGCAGTCGGTCTTGAAGGACCAGGGACGGGCCTCCGCGCCGAGCGTCGTCAGGATCCGGTCGAGGAGGACCGGATTTTCGGCGTCATCGAAATGGCAAACCTCCGGCGGCCGGAGCAGCAGACAGCCGTAATAGGAGACCGGCTTGAGTCCGGCGAGCTTCTTGACCACCTTCGCAGAGAGGGCCTCCAGGCCAATGTCGCTGACGATGATATCGATCGGATTCCGGATGGCCACGCTCCCCTGATAACGGCCGCCGACGATCTCCTCGATCTCCGCCTTCAGCGCCGGATCATGGCAGAGATGGTGTTCCGCCGTCTTGAAGCGGTTAAAGCAGGCGGCGCACGGAACCATCACGTCCTGCGCCTTCTTCTCCGCGGTGATGAGGTCCCTCGCCGGCAGCGCGATGGAGAGCTTGAAATTGGTGCTGTGGGCGGAGCTGGCGCCGCAGCAGGACCAGTCTTCGACCTCCTCGAGATCGATCCCGAGGGCGCGGCTGACCGAGCGGACCGACTGGTCATACTCCTTGGCCGTGCCATGCAGTGAGCATCCCGGATAGTAAGAAACTTTCAACACTTTCACCCACCCCCTAACCCCCTCCCGTCAAGGGCGGGGGAATTTCCTCCTTAGAGAACCTTCCCAACGTCAAGACTGCCGCGTCTTTTCGAAGATGCGCCGCACGCTCTCCATATCCTTCGTCCGCGGGGAGATCAGCGAGAGCTTCCCCTTCATGAACATGTCGAGCCCCATCGCCATGTCGGAGAAGAGGTCCCCCGATTTGAGCTTGTACTCGACCATCAGCGAAGGCTCGTTGATCCGGCCGCCCCGGCGGATGTTGGCGAGGAACGCCTCGTGGAATTTGAGGATGTTCTTCTCCTTCGCCCCCACCCCCGTTTCGATTGCCATCTGCCGGAGGACATCCATCATCCGGGCGATATCCACCTCGTTCGGGCAGCGGGTGATGCAGGTCTCGCAGGAGACGCAGAGCCAGATCGTCGCGCTGTTGAGGACCGCCTCCCGCCTCCCCATCTGGATCATCTTGATGACCCTGTTGGGGTTGTGCTCCATCGCCTGGGTCATCGGACAGCCCGCCGTGCACTTCCGGCAGTGGTAACAGCGCTGGACGGGAACCCCGTTGATCTTCTCGTTTACTTCCTGCAGAAAACTCTTCATGGCGACTCCGTGTTGTACGAAAATTCCCCCCTCCCTTTATCCCTCCCCGCAAGGGGGAGGGAGGAGTTCCTGAGGGGCTCTTATATCCCCCTCCCCTTGACGGGGGAGGGAGGGGTGGGGGTGTCGATGCCCCTCTATCCTCCGTGTTTCGGCTCGAAGATGAACTCCTCCCCGTCGGTTTCCTTGTAGGCGCCGAGCAGCGCCGGCTCATCCATGGAAACCCCGGCCCGGTGGCCGAACATCGAGAAGGCATCCTTGTCCAGTTTTTTCAAAAACTTCCGCAGATCCACACCCATCGGGCAGACCGCCGTACAGGAGCCGCAGTCGACGCACCGCCCCACCATGTGGTACATCCGCATCAACTGGAAGAGCTGGGTGTCGGAAGGATCGGCCCCGATGTCAACCCAGCGGGGCTGGGACTGCTCGGCGAAGCAGATCCGGCAATAACAGGAGGGGCATACGTTCCGGCAGGCCGCGCAGCGGATGCACTTGGCCATCTCCTTCTCGAAATAGGCCCACCGCGCCTCTGGAGGGAGGTTCTCGAAGGCGGTGACCGGATCGTACTCTTTTTCGGCCTCCGCGACCGGCGCAATCTCCCCCGTCTGGATGTCCGCAATGACCGGCTGATTGAAACGGCAGACCAGGCAGTTGTCGGCCAGCAGCTCCTTGAGGGGCGCCTGATGCTCCCCTTTGACGGTCTTCACCGCGATCTTCCCGTCATCCAGGGAGCCTTCCCGGATCTCCTCGCCGCCGGCGAGGGCGGCAAGCTTCTTCTCGTCCAGATATCCGCCGCAGGGGACGCCGAGGATGACGAGCTCGTCCCTCCCGTACTGCTTTTCCTGCAAATGGATCACAAGCGAGCGGCTTGTGCAGCCCCGGGCAACGACGCCGACCACCTTTTTCCGCCTCGCTTCCGGTTTGACCCGTTTCTGGGCTTCATGGTGCTGGCTTAAGAGGTCGTGGACGAATTTGGCCAGATTCAGCACGCAGAAAGGATTCCAGACCAACCGGTCCGCCTCCTCCGGCGTCGTGATGAAGCAGGGGGTCGCCGTAAGCGGCAGGGTTCCCTTCTCGTACCCCACGACCACATCCACCTTCTTTTCGGCCAGGAGGCCCTTCGCCTCTTCCCGCAGCTTTTTCTCTACATTTTCCACTGTCGCAGATCCCTCATTCTGATGGATATTCCATTACATTCCCTTGTAGCACTTTTTCTTTCGTATATCCCCCTCCCTTGACGGGAGGGGGGCAGGGGGTGGGTGAAGCAACAACTTGGCGTCTTTGTGGCAACTTTCCCCCCCACCCTAACCCTCCCCCGCCAGGGGGGAGGGAATTGATTTGAGCGTGTATTTAAGAGTTACATGGCATTAGATTCCCTTAACGAGTTTGCGGGCCGGGCCGAGCGCCCGCACGGCTTTGGTGACCCCCCGGATCACCTGGGCGAACCGGTCTCCCTCGGAGGCGGAGACCCAGGTAAAAAGCGTCCGGTCCCCTTCCAGTCCGATGTAGCCCAGGAAACTCTTCAGTGCGGCGAACTTCCGGCGGGCCGTCAGATTTCCGGTGATGTAGTGACACTCGCCGGGGTGACACCCGGAGACCAGCACCCCGTCCGCCCCCTCCTGCAGCGCCCTGAGGATGTAAAAGGGGTTGATCCGCCCCGTGCAGGGGACCCGGATGATCCTTACATTCGGCGGATACTGGATCCGGCTGATGCCGGCAAGATCGGCCCCGGCATAGGTGCACCAGTTGCAGACGATCGCGACGATCTTCGGTTCCCACGCATTTGCCGACTGTTCTTCTGTCATAACCTTCTCCATCTATTGATGGCCTCGTGAAAAGTTAAATTCCGTTTTTTCACCCCCACCCTGACCCTCCCCCATCAAGGGGGAGGGAAGATGGTTCTAATAGAGCGCCCCGATCTGCGCCAGGACTTCCTCGTTGTTGAAGCCGTTCAGATCCGCCGCGTTCATCCGGCAGGAGGCGGTGCAAACCCCGCACCCCTTGCACAAGACGGTATTGACAACAGCCGCCGCTTCCTTCTCATCCACAGCAATCGCGCTGAAGGGACAGTTGATCTCGCAGAGACCGCAGGCCATGCACCGTTCCTTGTTGACGTAGGCCGTTTTCCCTTCCGCCTCGATGAAGTCCTTCGCCAGGATCGTGCAGGCGCGGGAAACCGCTGCATTGGCCTGGGTGATCGACTCTTCACTGAACTTCGGGGCGTGGGACATCCCGCACATGAAGACGCCGTCCGTCGCAAAATCGACCGGCCGCAGCTTCACGTGCGCCTCGAGGAAGAAGCCGTCCTGGTTGGTCGGCACCTTCAGCATCTTGCCGATTTCCGCGTTGCCCGGGTTCGGAACGGTCCCCACGCTGAGGGCCAGCAGATCCGCCCGGATCTCGACGGTCTCGTTGAGAACGGGATCGAATACGGTCACGGCGATCTTGTCCCCCTCGGCCTTCACCTCGGGTTTTCGATCTTCGTCGTAACGGACGAACCGGACGTCGGCCTCTCTCGCCTCTTTGTAATAATCCTCCTTGAGGCCGAAGGTCCGGATGTCGCGGTAGATCACGGTGATCTCCCGGTCCGGATCGGCCTCCTTCAGCTTCAGCGCGTTCTTGATCGCCTCGGAACAGCAGTAGCGGCTACAGTAGGGACGCTCGTCGTTCCGCGAACCGACGCACTGGATCATCACAACGCTCTTCGCCCCCAGCACCTTGGCATCCTTGCCGGCGATCAGTTCCTCCAGCTCCCGCTGCGTCACGACCCGGTCGGACGCGCCGCAGAGGTACTCATCCGTTTCGAGTTCGTAGGCCCCCGTGGCGACGATCACGACGCCGTGTTCGACGGTCTCCTCGCTCCCCTTCGCCTTCACCGTCGTCTTGTAATTGCCGATGAACCCTTCCAGCTTGACGATCTCCGCCCCGGTGAAGACGCGGATCAGAGGGTTCTTGGCGACCCGGTCGAGCAGGCCGGCCAGATGGTTGCGCGTATCGAGGCCTTCGAGCGTGTAGTAGAGCTTCCGGTAGTTTCCGCCCAGCTCCGTGTCCTTCTCCAGGATGAAAGACGCGAATCCCTGGTCCGCCAGCGAGAGCGCCGCCGTAATGCCGGCAAGCCCGCCGCCGATGATCAGGACCGCATGGTTGACGCCGAGCTGGCCCGGCTTCAGCGGCTTCAGGAACTCCGCCTTGGCGATCGCCATCCGGACGAGATCCTTCGCCTTTTCGGTCGCTTCGACGGGTTGGTGCATATGAACCCACGAGTTCTGGTCCCGGATGTTGGCCATCTCGAAGAGGTAGGGGTTCAGGCCGGCCTTTTCGCAGTTCTCCTGGAAGAGCCCCTCATGGGTGCGGGGCGAGCAGGAGGCGACGACGACCCGCGAGAGCCTGTGCTCCCGGATCACCTCGCCCATCTTGACGGCCGTATCCTGCGAGCAGGTGAAAAGGTTGTCCGTGGCGAAGACCACATTGGGCAGCGTCTTGGCATATTCAACGACGCCGGGGACGTCGACGACGCCTCCGATGTTGATGCCGCAGTGGCAGACGAAGACCCCCGTCCGCGGACCGATCCCCCGCAGATCGCTCTCCATCGGAAGCTCCTCTACCGTGGTCAGCGTGCCCCGGCGGGAGGCGAGAAGCCCCTCCGCGCAGGCGGTGGCGCCGCTCGCCTCCATGACGGTCTCGGGAATGTCCTTCGGTCCGCCGAACGCGCCGCAGACGAAGACCCCTTCCCGGCTGGTCTGGACCGGGTTTTCCCGCTCCGTTTTACAGAAGCCGTGTTCCTCGAGCTCGATCCCCAGGTTTTTCGCAAGCGTTGCCGCTTCCTTCGGCGGCGTCAGGCCGACGGAGAGGACGACCATATCGAACTTTTTCTCTTTGCGTTCACCATCTTCTATGTATCTTATCAATAAATCTTCATTATCTATTTCTTCGATGGCCGCTATCCTGCAGTTTCTTGTGATTTCGACCTTATATTCATCTTCAGCTC
>JAHIMW010000241.1 GCA_018896355.1 Pseudomonadota bacterium | reverse complement strand
TTTCCGTCAATACATCGAGACCTTTGAAAAACGCGCCATTCGTCATTGCGAGGAGGCCAAAGGCCGACGAAGCAATCCCATAAGTTACTGCATTGATGAGATTGCTTCGGGTGGAAGCCCTCGCAACGACTGCGTCGGATTGCTTCTTCGTTCCACCCTTTTTTCTGGACGGAGCAAACTTCTTGGCTGCTTCAGAAGGTTCCCGGACTGACAGTCTTTCCAGAACAATTCTCTCGGCTTCAAGCCAATTTTCTACTTCTCTGCCGGAGATTCCCATCTGTTCGTAGATTTCGTAAGCAACCTTGGCAATTTCTTCTTTGAGATCCTGTTTGCTGTCCATGATGGGCTCCTTTTTATGTAACCTTCTTTCCCTTACCTTTTAGCAAGAGAAATGTTGCTGAGACACGGCAAATATTCTTTCCTTTGTCATCCGTTACCAAACAATCTCCGATAACCAGACTGCTACCCTTTTTAAATACGCTTGCTGTAGCAATAAGTTTTCCTGAACTTACCGCTGCCAGAAAGTTGCTTTTGAGTTCAATCGTGGTCAATCCTTCATTGGCGGTTAATGTGGTAACCATGGCATGGGCAATGGCTTCATCCGCCAGCGCAACGATCAGGCCACCCTGCATTTTGCCCGCACCCTGTAAATATTCAGGACGGACAGGCATACGAAACTGAGCATAGCCTTCTTTTAATTCGGCAGGCTCAATGCCGAAGAAATCCATAAAAGGATTCAGCCCCTTTTGCCCTGCTTTAATTTTTTCCAGATATTTATTGTAGTTAGGAATAATCAGCCTCCGAAAATGCACATTTCACTTGGTATTCAATGAGCCGGCATGATCAGTCTCCTTGAAGCTTTGAAGTCTGGCGTATCCTGTTGATTTACGGGGACATGATGCCGCATCGTGTCCCCGTAAATCTTATGTCCCCCGCCTAACCCCAGTACACCAGCCCCGTCTCCTGCTTGGCGGTGAGGTAGGGGTCGCGGTGTGCTTCTCCTCACGGCTCAGGGATGTCGCGAGGGCCTGGTTGCGCTTCTATGCCGCATGATTGCTGCATGTTTCGGCGATCCAGGCATTGATGCTCTTGTGGTTGCGCTTGGCGGCCATCGCGATTGCGCTGTGCAGCTCCGGCGAGATGCGCACCATAAAACGGCCGGTAAAGGGTTTGTTGGGCGCTTCGCCCCGCTCGGAGCAGCTTGCCAGGTAGAAATCAACCGCTTCCTCAAATGCTTGGCGCACATCCTGCACAGATTCGCCGTGAAAAGTGATCATATCGCGGATGCCGGCCACGCGGCCCACAAAGCATCCATCTTCGTCGCTGTATTCGATCCGGGCGGAATAGCCTTTGTGCGTCATGGGTTTGCTCATGGCTTCACCTCCCTATACGCAACCTATATGAGCTAACAAAAGTGCAGAATATCGTTTGAAATCTTCGATATGACAAGAAGATAACCCCCATTTCTCCTTGAACCGCCCGGTGCGGACCCGCATGCCGGGTGGTGTAGGGGCTGTGGGAGAAGAACCCCGGCTACCCGAACAGGCACTCCCTGCGCTTACCCCACGGTTTAGCCGAAGAGTTTTCCCTGCGGCTGCACATCGGACCTGATCTCCGGCCAAAGCTCGACAAACGATGCTGCGGAAATGCGTGCCAGTTCGCTCGGCTCAATCTTGTTCAAACCGCCACCGTAAACCCGGCCTTCGCCCCGGAGTTCGTGGCCAGTGACTTGACCGAGCAAAGCGTGGACGGCTTCGGCACGGTCGGGATGTCGGCGAAGCATCGCCGCGAGGCTGTTCTGCGGGTAGAGCATCAGGTAGAGATTGGTTCCAATCGCCTTCGAGCGGTTCCAGATGAAGCGGAACGGCTGCTTGTCGTCAGAGCCACGGCCCATGTATGTGCAGAGGAACGGGGTGGGTTCTCGCTGTTCCTGCCTGTACCACGGGCTGCGCTTGCCGATCAGATAACCATCCATGATGCCAAGAGACTGGGCGGTTTGCAGGTATCCCCAAAGTGCCGGGTGCTTGGCCTCGACCATCGGTTCGGGCAGGTTACAATCGATTACGCACAGCTGTCGATCGAGGAGGGGGTAGCCGTCACTGTCAGCGTCGATGATCGTGGTCTTAAGGTGGCGCGGGCTGGGAAGGATCGGGTGGAGGTACTTGTCCGGAAGTCCGAGGCTCTTCGCGTCGGCGCGGTCGAGCACGAAAAACTTGTTGCAGCCGGTGGCGATGCCCCGCTGGACGCGGAAGAAGTCGCCAAGCGTCGGGCCTTTACCATCGCTAAGCGTGTGTCGGTCATTCTTGGCGTGACTCGGGTACACGGTCCACTTGCGAGACTCGCGCAATCGTTCACGTGGGATGAGGTCGCGGGCGTGCGGCTCGGCCAGCGTGCCGCCGAAGGTGAACTCGACGGCATGAGCGGCGGCGGGCGGCGTCTTGCGGAACACCAGCACGACCGACGACACAAGGGCGTCACCGAACTGAACATCGTCGGGGTCAAAGCGGTGAGCACGGATAAGCGTTACGCGATCCGCGAGGAAGCCCTTGAGGGCCGCGCCGTAGTTGACGTCCATGAACTCCGAGGGGATGAGCCACGCGGCGATCCCACCGTCTTCCATCCACGCCGTGGCGAGCAAAAGAAAGTAGACGTACAGACCCGCAAGGCCGTTGACTTCAACCCCGGTCATCTTGAACGTGAGGCCTTGGAGGCGTTCCTTGTCCTCTCGACTCATGTGATGGTGTCGGACGTAGGGCGGGTTCGCCAAGATGACATTGGGCGCGGGTGTGCATGAGCCGTTAGCAACGACTCGTGTGAAATCGCCGCGCACAACCTCAAGCCCGGCATTGGCCCACAGATTGCGGGCGGCGTCGGCGAATGCAGGATCGAGCTCGACCCCGACGGCGCTGCTGATTCGCTTGGAGCCGAAGACAGTGAGCGCCGCCGAAAAGAAACTGCCCGAGCCGATCGAAGGGTCGGCGAAACGAATACTTTCTTTGGTCTGGCCGAGGACTGATTGGACATAGCGAGCGATATCGACAGCGAGGGCATTAGGCGTTGCGAACTGCCCAAGACGATTCCTCTCCGCTGCCGACTTGCGCGTATCCATGTCCGCCTGAATTGCTTGCCGCCGTGATTCAATCAAGTTGTCCTCGTAAGCGATCATGCGATTCAAAGCCCCAGTTTCAAAAGGTCGTCGATGCGATGTTCCCAGACCCAATCAATGCCCTCGGCGGCTTCGTAGCCCAAGTAGTCGCTGCCAAAGTAGCCGCAGAGAAACAGCACGAACGGCACGCTTTCACCATAGGTAGCCTGAAGCTGGTGGATCTTTGTGGCTTCTTCTTTGCGCCGCTTGTTGGTGTTGGTGAAGTCGCCCGCCGACTTGGCTTCGATCAGGATCGGCAGCCGATCCTTACGGCGCTTCTTGGGCTGAATCACCACGTCAACTGGGATGTTCACCTTCAGCGCCTTGCCGACCGCGAGGTTCATGCGGAATGTGTACGTCGCGGCTTCCATTTCGGTCAGCGGCTTCCCGCTGGGATGGCCTTGCTTCCGGTAGCCTCGGGTGTCGAGCCAATCGCCTACGAGTTTGAGTTGTCGCTGTTCCTGAGCATTGCGGACGATCGGGTTTGCCACGGCACTGCATAAGCGGTCAGCGACGATCGTTGATGCTCGGTCGCGTTCGTGATCGGTAGGGTCTTTCGCGGCGTCCAGCCACGGGAAGATGTCATGGTCCAGGAGTCTTGAGATGATGCGACAGAGTTTGGTCAACTCCGCATTCAGGTCGGCGGCATTCATCTTGGTCGGGAGCTTGCCATCTTCCATCCGACCGACGAGGTTCTTGCTCGCGTCGGCCAAGCCGATCAAGCGGTCTACGGCCAGCGGCGGAGCCGTACACATGCGGAGCGTTGACAGCGCACTCGGATTGTCCTTGAGCGTGGCGGCGTCGATACTGCGCAGGTCGTTGGTGGCGAGCAACGCAGCTTTGACATGCCCGGTAGTCTTGACGCGTGTCGAGCGAAACGCCTCGGGTGCAAAGCGCATGAACCACTGGTTGAATTGGTCAACGGAAGCCGCGATGTCGGTCTTCCAGAGGTGCGGCTTGTCCGCATTTATCCGTCTAGGCATAATGATTCCATTCGTTCATCGGTATTGGGTCTCCGGCCGTCGCGGTTAATGTCTTGGGGCCTAACGTTAAAGCTGCGGTGCGCGAGCTTACGAGCGTCCCTCTCCAGCGCCTGGTTGGGCACTAACCTCAATAATGCCTACAATGACTTGCGTAGGCAACTCTCTTAGGTCTTGAGGAACAAGAATCACCTCTTCATCTTCAGGTTTACTCGGATTTTTGACCCATTTTGATACAATGTATTCTTCGACTCCAAAGCTTCCCAATAACTCTCTATCGAGCTTAAAGACGTAACCACCAGTATATTGTTCGCCATTCGTAGCGTAGTGTTGAGCACGTTCAAAGATTGGTGTTGTAGATATTCCGGAAGTCGGAAAGCTATCTGAGTTTAGTTGATGCCCTAAAACAGCATTTTGCTTCGAAGGTCCGGCTATAGCGTTCCCATCAGCTTTGATTGATCCATCAGCCTTAAATACGTAGGTAAAGAGACAATTCATCAGTTTGGGACACAATACGCCATTAGAACTTTGATACATTTTTTGGTTTACGCCTCGATAGAGATAGCGGTCATTCATGCAGTCAATTTCTCCGCCTAACAAATTATTCTGAAGTTTCCGGATAACTCCACGCCCCACGGGAATCTTCAGGGCTCTATGCAATCACCATTTATCTGTTGTCTTTGCACTCGCGGACTACCGGCTTCCCCTATCCCTTTCTAAGTATTATAAACTAATCTCTTGACAATTTTTTCACAACCATTATTTTTATATTTCCGTATATCATATCAATATAAAGGGTTCTTTCTCACTTCAAGTGGGTAATCCAACTTTAGCGTAGTCCAGCTTTCCTGTAATCATGTAGATGATGGTTTTGAGGTTCTTAAAGGTTCTGTATCCTCTTGCCTTCGCCTTGGCCGCCTGAACGAGACTGTTGAGTCCTTCCAGGATACCGTTATTTATCCTGCTTACGTACCAGCGCAGCACGCCGGACCAATGACGCTTTACCATTTTGGCTGCTTTGCTGATCTCTTCAATACGGCTATGGGTGGCCCAGAAATACCATTTCTTTAAGGCCCTCTCGAAGCCTTCCTGTGTCTCCTCTTTGTAGATTTCCTGGAAGTTCTCGCGAATATGATAGGCTTTCACAGTTTTCAGGTTGATTCTGGGCATGGATTCTATAGTCTTCAGTGCTTTGAGTTGGGATTCGGTAAGGTTCTCCCGGTTCTTCAGGAAGAGATATTTCTGTCCCCGTAGGAGGTACTGATCTTTTACCTCGGCTTTTCGAACGTTATCGACAGCAGCATTGATGATCTTCATGATGTGGTATTTGTCGAAGGTGATTGCGGCATTTGGCATGTTCTCCTCTACTCCCTTAATAAAGGCAGGGGACATGTCGATGGAAACATCCTTGATGGCCTGAGGATCACCATGATGTTCCTTGAAGTCTTTGACAAATGCAGTCATTGTCTCCGAGCCTTTGCCTTCCGCGACGAAGATCGTTCGCTTTTTCGCCAAATCAACAAAGAGGGAGACATAATCATGACCTTTTGCTTTTGACGTTTCGTCTACCCCTATCTGTTTCACGCCGGCGTAATCTTCCTGCTGACGGGCTGCCTCGGTATAGTACTGCATCATTCTCCAGAGCTTGTTATCATCCACGTTGATGATCTTAGACACCTTATTGACCGGCATCTCGCGTACCAGCGTCATTGCGAAAGACTCAAAAAGAAAGGTGAAGTCCGCCCCTTCCCGCGCCCAGGGCACATCGATCTGGAGTTTGCCGTCATCGGGACAGTCAGTTCTCGGAACCCGCACCACCAAGTAACAGGCATATTGAAAGAAATTGAGATGCCTCCATTCTTTCTCTGTGGTGTCGTAAGCCTTCGCCTCTTGCCCGCATGCAGGACATGAAAAAACGCTTCCTCTGGGGAAATCGACAAATATCTTGATGTCTCCCCCACCTTCATGAAACTCTATCTTTGTAATCTTCCATGGTGATTCCAGTTTCAGTGCTTTGGCAAACAGTGACTCTAATACTTCCATCTTCAGAACCTCATCTTTTTGCCCTCAGTATACCTTACCCACTCACTTTGAGAAAGAGCCTTAAATAGCGGTTCAAACCTGCTCAGGTGGACCGTCGTCAGCTTTGGTAATAATGGTGTCATGTTATCCTTTCACTTATACTGAGACTGCAATTTCAGGAAGTTCCTGTCTGGCACGCGCGTCTTTCTATATCCGGACCAGGACAATTTCGGCCAACTACTTGTTACACGTAACCATTATCTTACCAACACATGCATCACCGGCCGGCGATCAGAAAAGCCAAGCAAAGCAAGTTAAACCGATTTTTGCCGGGCCGGTGCATGCAGTGGTTCGACGGCTCCCCACTACTCCGGCCAATGTAATACGTCACATCCGCCTGCGGGAAGCGGCCTCGGCAACACGATCGTGCCAAGACTGTCGCCTCCACCGACCTCAGCTCCCCGTCCCGCAAGGAACTCATGCACCGTGAACGCCGCAACATACGCATCGAGCATGTCCTTCGGGCCAGACGCGAAGTCTGCAAGACTGATGGATACCTGGGCCTTGCGATCCCGAGCGAGTTGACGGTATGAGGCGGTCGGGAACACCTCGTAGACTTCGGCGCACGTAGACAGGGCAGAAAAAAGCGAAAAACCAACCCGCATCCACTGAGGACAATCACTGGCTAGGGGCGTCCACTGTGGATTCGCCATTTTGAATGCAGCCATCACGACCTCGCAGTGCCGCCCATGGCCCCTCTCTGAGGG
This sequence comes from Pseudomonadota bacterium, assembly GCA_018896355.1. Taxonomy (GTDB): domain Bacteria; phylum Desulfobacterota; class Syntrophia; order Syntrophales; family UBA5619; genus UBA5619. Next base: position 2,527 of record JAHIMW010000241.1, on the reverse strand, counting down.
CCGCCGTGAGCGCCACTGCTGGCCGTTCCAGTAATGCTGCCGCGGCTTCTTTAAGGGGCAACGAGGTGCGTCGATTCCTACCGCCACCTTGTCGAAAGATTTCAGCAGACTTGCGACAACATGGCCGAGCTCCCCTGGAGACGCGAGCCAGGCAGAACCATGCGGCATCAGACTCCCGTCCAACACCGCATAGGGACAGCCACGGGCCTCCTGCACGTCAACTCCCACGTATGCCACGCGATTCATATATGATTCTCAACTCGCAAGTATCCGTCGAACGGTTATAAAAAACCCCGCTCTTTTGTAGGAGACGGGGTATTTATCAGCCAGTCCATATTCTCCTCCAGCATGGTTATACGGGATGGATCTTATTTAACGGCCTATTATATTTTACAGTATCACTATCACCATTTTCATTTCAAATCTACTATTTCAATGAAAATATTCTTTCTACCGCTTTCAGGAAGTTAGGCTCAATCCCGATCACCTGAAAAATCACCCTCCGAAAAATGCACATTTCACTTGGCATTCAATGGGCCGGCATGATCAGTCTCCTTGAAGCTTTGAAGTCTGGCGTATCCTGTTGATTTACGGGGACATGATGCCGCATCGTGTCCCCGTAAATCTCATGTCCCCCGCCTACCCCCAGTACACCAGCCCCGTCTCCTGTTTGGCGGCAAGGTGGGGGTGGTAGGGGAGAACCCGAATGCCGTAGGCGTAGGCGCCGTTTTTTCGGACCGTGTAGGAGACACAGAACGTGAGCGTTCCGTCCGCATCCTTCCCGTCCGGTCGGAGTGAGACGCACTCCGGCGGTTCGGCGAAGCCGTTGCCGTCCTTCTGCCCGATGATCAGCTCTACAAGGACCTCTGCCGGTTCCAGCTTTCCCGGATCGATCCGGACGGAAACATCCAGCGGCCGCTCGACAAGGATCGTGTCGCCCCTGATCCCTTCGATTTTGACCTCGAGAAGCCGCAGAGAGGAGAAGCGCATGGGGAGCTTCCGCTTCCAGTCGGCCAGCTCCCGGGCCATCCGGTAGCCGTCTGCATAGAGCTCGTGTTCCCGCCTTGCCGTGGGGAGGTAGAGGTCGCGGTAGTAATCGATCAGCATCCGGTCCGTGTTGAATCTTGGGGTAAGGGTCTGCATCGACCGCTTGATCATCGCAATCCATTTTCCCGGGAGCCCGGACATATCGCGGTCATAATATAGCGGAATGACGCTATTTTCAAGGAGAGCGTAGAGGGACTGGCTGTCTTCCTCGTCGGCGTTTGCGCTCTCTTCGGCGTAGCCCTTGACGACGGGTCCGATGGTCCAGCCGTTTTCGCCGTCATACCCTTCGACCCACCACCCGTCGGAGATGCTTAGGTTGAGGACGCCGTTGGCGACCACCTTCTCACCGCTGGTGCCGCTCGCCTCCAGCGGTCGGCGGGGGTTGTTCAGCCAGACGTCGACCCCCTGGACGAGGTGACGGGCGATTCGGATGTCGTACCCTTCGACGAAGAAGATCTTTCCCCGGAACCGCTTGTCCTTGCAGACGCCGATGACCTTTTTGATCAGATCCTTTCCCATTCCGTCGTCGGGGTGGGCCTTGCCGGCAAAGACGATATGAACGGGACGGCTGGGGTGGTTCAAGATCCGGTCCAGGCGGTCGAGGTCGGAGAGGATCATGTCCGCCCGCTTGTAAGGGGCGAAGCGCCGGGCGAAACCGATCGTCAGGGCCGCCGGGTTGATCTTCGCGAAGAGCTCCTCCTGCCAGGTTTTCGAATAGCCATACTTCATCCAGTTTCGGGAGAGGTCATCCCGGAGGAAGTCGATCAATTTCTGCCGGAGTTCGTAACGCGTTCGCCACAGGACGGTGTCGGGGATGTCCTGGACGCGTTCCCAACGCTCGGCATCGGTGATGTGCCGGTCCCAGTCCATGCCGAGGAAGGTGTCCAGGACGGACTTCATCCTCGGGGCGATGTAGGAGAGCACGTGGGCGCCGTTGGTGATATGGGTTATCGGGATATCCGTTTCGTCGAAGCCTTTCCAGACATCCCGCCACATCCGCCGGGAGACCTGCCCGTGCAGGCGGCTCACCGCGTTGCTCTTGTGGGCCATCTTCAGGGCCAGGATCGTCATGAAGAAGGGTTTCCCCTCGCCGCTCTCCTTGCGCCCCAGCTCCCAGAACTGCGACCAGGAGATCCCGGTCCACTTCACAAAGTTCGCGAAGTAGTGTTCGATCAGCTCCTTGCTGAACCTTTCGTTTCCCGCCTCCACCGGTGTATGGGTGGTAAATACGGTGCTTCCGCGCACGAGTTCGCTCGCCTCGTCGAAGGAGAGCCCGTCCTCCGTCATCAGCGAGCCGATCCGCTCGAACAGCAGGAAGGCCGAGTGCCCTTCGTTGATATGATAGACGCGGGGTTGGATCCCCAGCCTCTTGAGGATCCGGACGCCCCCCATCCCCAGCAGGATCTCCTGTTCGATCCGCGTTCGCGGTTCGGCGCAGTAAAGGCGTCCGGTGATCTTCCGGTCCTGGGGGGTGTTCCGC
>JAHIMW010000002.1 GCA_018896355.1 Pseudomonadota bacterium | reverse complement strand
CGTCAGTTCGCTTCGACTATCCCCGTCGATGATGACCGCGCCGTACCCTCCCGGTCCCGGGTTCCCGGTGCAGCCGCCGTCGGTATAGATGATGATCTGCCCCGGCGAGGCAGCGGGCGCCGCCGGTTCGGCGGCGCCCTGTTCCCTGTCGGGAGCTTTCCGGCTCTTTACCGCCGGGCTCGCAAGCCAGCGCCGCGCCTCTTCCGCGGTGACAAAGCCTTTGTAAACGGCCCCGGCATACCCAAGGACCTGCTCTTCGGCGCCCCCGGGGCCGTACCAGGCGGTATAGATACCCGGCCGGTAACCCTGGATTACGGCGTAGTATTTCTTTTGACTTCCCATGCCAAGTTCCCCAATGGAGCGCCGAGGTGTCGCACAGCGGAACGATCCTTTGCCGGTATGTGGATTGCTTATTACAATTCAGCAGATTTTTCCAGCGGCACTTTCATGGATAATGACGCCGAAACCTTTTCCGGCCGGCCCCCGCCCATAAATTGATTGACTTCAAGGGGTCATGGTGATAGGGGAAACTTCCCTTTGACCGGGAAAAGAGGTTGACCAATGCTGGACATCAAATACCTGAGGCAGAACATCGATTTCGTATCCGAAAAAATGCGCGAGCGGGGCCAGGATATGAATCTGGAGAGTTTCATCGCACTCGATGCGGGGCGACGGGAAATTATCCGGGAGGTCGAGGGGCTGCGCGGCGAACGAAACGCCGTCTCGAAACAGATCGGCGAGAAGAAGAAAAACGGGGAGGACGCAACCGACATCATCGTGCGGATGGGGTTGGTTTCCGCCCGGATCAGGGAACTGGACGAAGCGCTGAAGAAGACGGACGAGGATCTCGATGCGATCCTGATGACGATTCCCAACCTCCCGCATGAATCGGTCGTCTGCGGAACGGGCGTTGGTGACAACCCGGTCGTTCGCGTCTGGGGGGAGAAGCCGCAATTCTCCTTCACGCCGCGGCCGCACTGGGAGATCGGCGAGAGTCTGAAAATCCTCGATTTCACGCGCGGGGCGAAGATCACCGGGGCGCGTTTCACCCTCTACCGGGGATTCGGCGCAAGGCTGGAGCGGGCGCTCATCAACTTTATGCTCGATCTCCATACGCAAGAGCACGGCTACACCGAGGTTTTACCGCCCTTCATGGTCAACCGGGAGAGCATGACCGGGACGGGCCAGCTCCCGAAGTTCGAGGAGGACCTTTTCAGGGTCGACAAGGTGGACTACTTCCTGATCCCGACGGCGGAGGTGCCGGTGACGAACATCCACCGGGATGAGATCCTAAGTGAGAAGGAGCTCCCGATCTACTATGTAGCCTATACCCCATGCTTCCGCGCGGAGGCGGGTTCGTACGGGAAAGACACGCGGGGGCTCATCCGCCAGCACCAGTTCAACAAGGTGGAACTGGTCAAGTTCTCAAAGCCGGAGAGTTCCTACGAGGAGATGGAAAAACTGACCCTGAACGCCGAGGAGGTCCTTAAAAGGCTGAAGATCCCGTACCGGGTCGTTTCCCTCTGCATGGCCGATCTGGGCTTCTCCTCCGCGAAGACCTACGACATCGAGGCGTGGCTCCCCGGCCAGGATGCCTACCGGGAGATCTCCTCATGCAGCAATTTCGAGGAGTTCCAGGCGCGCCGGGCGTCGATCCGCTTCCGTCGCGACGAAAGCGGAAAGGTGGAATTCGTGCACACGCTGAACGGTTCGGGCCTCGCCGTGGGAAGAACCCTCGTCGCCGTCCTGGAAAACTACCAGCAGGCGGACGGGAGCGTCGTCATCCCCGAGGCGCTCCGGCCCCACATGGGAGGGGTTGACAGAATTCCCGCCGCGGGGTAGCATGAATGCATAACGTACGGAGGGATGGCCGAGTGGTCTATGGCGGCGGTCTTGAAAACCGTTGACCGAAAGGTTCGCGGGTTCGAATCCTGCTCCCTCCGCCAGCAATACCGACCGCTTTCAAGGGGACACCTTGCGGCAAGGTGTCTCCTTGAAAGCGGTCGAAAGATGATCATAAAAAAGATCGCGGAGAGATGGCTGAGTGGCCGAAAGCGATCGCCTGCTAAGCGATTGTACGCCCTTTAAAGGTGTACCGCGGGTTCGAATCCCGCTCTCTCCGCCATTTTTCCCTTGGCGCGCCTTAATACCGTTGGTGGATGCAATCGTTGCCGCATTTGCCATCCGGAACGATGCTGTCCGCGATTTACATGAATCCGGGATTCGAAGTTCTCGCCGGCCCTCTGCCGATGGCGGCGCTGCCCTGAAATCAAAATAGGGTGAATCAATGCATCCGTCGCTCTTCAACGACCTCCTGGTCATCATCCTGCTGTCGGTCATCGTGCTCTATCTTTGCCAGCGGATGGGCCTGCCGATCATCGTCGGATTTCTTCTGACGGGCGTCATTGCAGGGCCGCATGGACTCCGCCTGGTCGGGGAGATCGAAGCGGTCAAAACGCTGGCGGAGACGGGAATCGTGCTGCTTTTGTTCACCATCGGCATCGAATTCTCGTTTAGGCGCCTCCTCCAGATTCGGAAAACGGTCCTCCTGGGCGGGTCGCTGCAAATGGTGTTGACGGTCCTGGCCGGCTTCGCTGCGGCAAGGCTCTTCGGATACGGTTTCAACGAAGCGGTTTTCGCGGGGTTTCTGCTGTCGCTGAGCAGCACGGCCATCGTGATGAAAATCCTCCAGGATCGGGCCGAAATGGAAACGCCCCCGGGAAATGCGGCGCTCGGCATCCTGATCTTTCAGGACATGGCGGCCATTCCGATGATGCTGGCGGTTCCGCTGCTGGCGGGAACGGCGCAGAGCGGAGGTTCTCCCGGCCTGTTCGTCGCGAAGCTCCTCGGAATCGCCTTGCTCGTTCCGCTCCTCTCCCGCTGGCTTGTGCCGAGGATCTTTTACGCCATCGCCCGAACCAAAAGCCGGGAGCTCTTCCTGATAACGACGATCGCGCTGTGCATGGCCGTCGCCTGGCTGACCCATGCCACAGGCCTTTCGCTGGCTCTGGGTTCCTTTCTGGCGGGTCTGGTCATCTCCGAGTCCGAATACAGCCACCAGGCCCTCGGGGACATCCTGCCGTTCAGGGACGTCTTCACGAGCTTTTTTTTCGTCTCCATCGGGATGCTGCTCGATATCGGATTCTTCCTGCAGCACCCCCTCTCCCTGCCGGTCGCGGCGCTCCTTGTCCTGATCCTCAAAGCCCTGGTTGCGGGCGCCGCCGCGTTTTTTTCGGGACTTCCGCTCCGGGCCGCCATCATTGCCGGCATCGCGCTTGCCCAGGTCGGGGAGTTCTCGTTCATCCTGGCGGAAACGGCCGGCCCGTACGGCCTCATCTCAGGGAACATCTACCAGGCCTTCCTGACGGTTTCCATTCTGACGATGATGGCAACGCCCTTTTTGATCGCCGCCGCGCCGGCCATCGCGGAGACCGTCAGCAGACTGCCGCTGCCCCAAAGGCTCAAACAAGGGATGGCGCCCGCGCGCCACACGAAACCAGCGCCGTTGGAAAACCATCTCATCATCGTCGGCTTCGGCTTGAACGGAAGAAATCTGGCGCGGGCGGCGCGGGAGGCAGGCATCTCCTACTTGATCATCGAGATGAATCCCGCGGCGGTCCGGAGCGAACGGGTGAAAGGAGAGCCCATCTTCTTCGGGGACGCCACCCAGGAGGCCATTCTGTTGCATGCCGATATCGGCCAGGCCAGAACCCTGGTCGTCGCGATCAACGATCCGGCGGCGACGCGCCGTATCACCGAGCTCGCCCGCAGGCTGAACGCGCGGATCTATATTTTGGTCCGGACGCGTTTCGTTTCCGAAATCAATACCCTGATCGATCTGGGGGCCAATGACGTCATTCCGGAGGAGTTCGAGACCTCGGTGGAAATCTTCAGCCGCATCCTGGCGAGATATTTCATCCCGAAAGAGGAGATCGAAAAAATGGTCACCGGCATTCGCTCGGAGAGGTATGAGATGTTCCGAACCCTTCCGCGCGGCGTCGCACCGGCCTGCACACTGCAAAGCTGCCTGCCGGACCTGGAAATCGCCTCTTTTCGCATCGACGGCGGGGCGCCCGTCATCGGCAAGACGATTCAGGAGACGGAGATGCGCAAAAGGCACGGTGTCACGCTGCTGGCCGTCAACCGCAATGCGCAAATCATCACCAATCCATCCGCCGATATGGGATTCGCCGCCGGGGATATCCTGTTCGTGGTCGGGGATGCGAAAAAAATCCAGCAGGTCCGGCTGATCTTCAATCAGGGGCAGGACGGACAGGAATCCCGTCCTTGATTCCGCTCCATCCCCATTCCCCCGCACAGGACAGGGATCATACTACCGTTCCGGAACATGAATCCTGTTGACATATTCTGCAAAGTGGGTAGAATGGCCGCCCGTTGCCCGGAAAGCAAGATGCGATTGCACCGGGCGCACCCCGGAGTAGAGTTTTCCTCTGCAGTGGCGGACCGGCAGCATTAAAGTCAAAAAGCGCCCATGGCTCAGCTGGATAGAGCGTCAGACTACGAATCTGAATGTCGGAGGTTCGAATCCTCCTGGGCGCGCCAATGAAAACAAGGGGTTAGGCAATTTGCTTAGCCCCTTGTTCTTTTCGTTGCTACCCTATTGCTACCCCTTGCAGCCATTTTCCGTGATCATCGATGAGCATTGACAGGCTTTACCAGAACGTTGAGTTCTACAAGTCCACGGAAGCGATGACTGAAGATAATTGACTGCCATTTGTACTGTTGAAAATGTCTTCATCGATATGGAAAAGGACGGCTACATCCTGACCAACAACCATGTAGCCTGGGACATCGCTGATCATCTTAAAAGCAGAAGGTTTGATCTTTTCTCAGAGATTTTGCCCTGTACATATTTTCATCAGCTCTCTTGATAAAAGACGTAGCGCCTTCTTCATCTGTCAGACGGTGGCATGTTCTTCTGGTTCGACCCAAACGATGTGACTCTTGTTGATGATCATGACCTTGCTTTGCACGCTCTGGCTGGATACGTCGTACAGAACAATAAAAGGATTATCCGATTGGATAAAGATATCGGACACTCTATTTTCATCACTCAAGGCGATCTTTCCCCGCAACAGAGAACCGTCAAGGGTTTTGATGGACACCAGGCTTTCCGTGATTTTTGCTGTTTTCTTCGCACTTGATTTCATGACAGACCTCCTTTTTATTTTTTATTATAGAAGGAATACCCTCATATGTCAACAGGGGATGGGGTCAACGGGTTGAAGCATCGCTCAAATAAAGCCAAAACGATTTTTTTCATGATGCCTCCTCCTTTGCAGCTATGTTTTCAAATTAAATGATCGGAACAGACCTGTCAAGAAAGTTGATTTCCAGGCCTTTGTCTTATCCGCTGACAAGAACGTCATTCCTTCCAGCGCAATGGATTGAAGTTCGTCTCCCGGTCATAGAAGTCTTCCCGTTCCGCGCGCTTCAGAAAAGATACAGCCAGATAGGTCAGCGGGGTGGCCAGCGCTTCATAGGCGGATTTCATCAACCACTGTGCCCCCGCCATCTGCGCCAGCGCGTTGAGCGGAACCGTCCCGTAAAAGGCCAGGAAAATAAAGACCCCGGAATCCGCGAGTTGGCCGACGATCGTGGAGCCGATCGTGCGCATCCACAGATGCCGCCCCCGGGTCGTGATCTTCATTTTGGCCAGTACGAAAGAATTGAGAAACTCGCCCACCAGATAGGCCAGAAAAGAGGCGGCCAGGATCCTCGGCGTCGACCCGAAGATCGCCTGGTAAGCCTGCTGCGAGGCTGCGGCGGATTCAAAGGCGCCCGTTCTCCAGAAGGGGGCGGCCGGCAATTCGATGGAAAGCCAGAAGATGAATACCGCCATCAGATTGCACCCGAAGCCGATCCAGATGACCCGCCGGGCCTGCGCGTATCCGTACACCTCGGTCAGGATATCCCCGAAAATGTAGGAGACCGGAAAGATCAGAATCGCGGCCGTCAGGAGGAACGGTCCAACGGAGATCAGCTTGACGGCAATGATGTTGGAGACGACCAGACTGGTCACGAAAACGGCTGCAATGACGGGCAACCAGCGCTGTTCAGCCATTTCTCTCCCCGTGTTCCGCTTCGACGGAAATGGATATTCCTCCCCGCACCGCAAAATCGGCGGTGACCTTGCACCAGCGGGGGGCCAGTGCCTTGACCAGGTCATCAAGGATCACGTTGGCCGCATGTTCGTGGAAGACCCCCCGGTTCCGGAACGACCAGAGGTAAAGTTTCAGCGATTTGGACTCCACGATCTTCCGGTCGGGGATGTACTGGAGGGTCAGACGGGCAAAATCGGGCTGCCCCGTCGCCGGGCAGACGCAGGTGAATTCTTCGGTGCGGAGCGTAACGACATAATCCCGGTCCGGGTGGTGGTTTGGAAAGGTCTCCAGCCTCTTCGCCGGCTTCTCCTCTCCACGGCCGAGCAAGGTCAGCCCCTCCAGGTCTGATTTTTCAGTCATCTTCGGCATAAGGTCTCTCCCCTTACATGATTTTACGATCGTTCTTTTGGGAGATGAAAGTAGGTTACGCCTCCCGGGTTTCCTCCCCGTTCGATCCATCCGTCTTCGCGGGGAAGCCGTCTTTATTTATCCGAAATGGCCCGGTCTTGTCTACAATTTTCCTCCCCGTCGACCATTTTTTCCTGTTGATAATCGATTCCAGTTGTGGTAAAGGCAGCAAGCCTCTGCTGGGGGATCGTTCAATGGTAGGACAACGGACTCTGACTCCGTGAATCGTGGTTCGAATCCACGTCTCCCAGCCAAAAAATCAAAGGGTTATCCGATGAGCGGTTAGCCCTTTTTTCGTCTGCGGGTCATTTTATCCCGCGTAGTCACGTTTTTGAGGATTCAGCGCAGAAACTATGCATGTGGGGACGGATTTCAAATCTGTCCCCAGGTTGTTCAACGGATTTTCAGGACCCGGGGAGGATCGGCGCCTTCCTTAACAACCAGGAGACTTGGGTTATGGTCACATCCACGACAGAGGATTTTGACGTTTATCTGCGGCCCACCCGATTTATCGATTGCGACCACCCGGCGGTTGTCGCGTTTGCGAAAACATCCGCAGCGGACGCCGCAAACGAGACCGATCAGGCGGTCCGCATCTTCTACGCCGTCCGCGATCAGATCAAATACGATCCCTATTCGATCGACCCGGCGGAAGACCAATTCAAGGCGAGCGTGGTCCTGGGCAAGAAAATCGGTTATTGCGTGGTGAAGGCGATTTTGCTGGCCGCGGCCGCTCGCGTCTTGGGCATTCCCAGCCGCCTCCGGTTCGCCGATGTCCGGAATCACCTGACCACGGAACGTCTGAAAGAGATCATGAAGACGGACCTGTTCATCCACCACGGCTATACGGAAATCTTCCTGAACGGCCGCTGGGTCAAAGCCACCCCCACCTTCAACCTCTCCCTCTGTGAACGGTTCGGCGTCAAACCCCTTGATTTCGACGGCATTCATGATGCGATCTTCCACGAATTCGACCGGAAAGGAAACCGGCACATGGAATATGTTTATGACCACGGCCCTTTTTCGGATCTGCCCTACGACATGATCATAGCCGCCTTCCGGAAGCACTATCCCATCTATTTTACAGAAGAGAATGCCGCCGTCACCGGGGATTTCGAAGCAGAAGCCCTGAGGGAAAGAAGGCCGCCTGTTTGAATTCCGAAGGCGCCGGATATGCCGACGTCATACCGTGGAACAGATACTTGTTGACATGCAAAATGGTTCTTCGTATCCTTCAAAATATCATTTTATCGGGAGGTAAAGGTGGAACGTTCTCTGGTATTGGTCAAGCCCGACGGGGTGCAGCGCGGTCTCGTGGGTGAGGTGATTGCCCGCCTGGAGCGGCGCGGTCTGCTCCTCGCAGGGGCCAAATTCATGCAGGTCAGTCGGGCGCTGGCTGAGGAACATTACGGGATTCACAAGGGGAAACCGTTTTATGACGGCCTGATCGCCTATATCACCTCCGCGCCGGTGATGGCGATGGTCTGGGAAGGCCCCAATGCAGCAGCCGCCATTCGCCAGACGATGGGCGCCACCCGCCCGCTGGAAGCCGCGCCGGGCACGATCCGTCACGACTTCGCACTGGAGGTGGGCCGCAACCTGACGCACGCTTCGGACAGCCCCGAAAACGGCGCAAAGGAAGTGGCGTTGTGGTTCAAACCGGAAGAACTGGTCAGTTGGCGGCGCGCCGTGGATCCGTGGATTTTTGAGAAGTAAAGCCCTCCGCAATGTTCAAGAAATCGTCCTGCCGGGGGATCGGCGGGATGACGGGCAGTGAAATCCTGGACTGGTACAAAGGGGCTGTAACGGAATAACGGTTGCGTTAAGGCGCTCAGATTTGGGTCAGATTTGACTGATCCGATTGAGCAAAACCGCAGGAATAGCAGCGCTATTTCGAGGATTTTGCGATTGAGGATCGGGCAAAGATGACCTGAATATGAGATGCATGAACGTAATCGTTATTCCGTTACAGCCCCAAAAAGGCTGCCGGCTATAACGGCTGACCCATATTAGGTCATGGCGGCGGAGGTCCAGGTTCGACCGTCGGTCGTCATCCTGTGCGATGGGCTGGTGGAAAGTACCGCAGAAGCCTATCCGGGTGACGCCCCTTTTCCCTCACGATTCGCTCGTGGCTTCGGCCTTTGCACGGACGGGGAATGGGGGCTTTTCCCGAAGTCGGGAAAATATGGGAACTTTCATGACAATATGGTTGCGGGCGATATGTTCGGCGATCCTGGTTGCGCTGCCCATAGCGGCGTCCGCGGCCGGGGGCTCGTCTCAGGAGAGGGCGCTGCTTGCCGCCCACGACGCCTTTCTGGCCGGCGACAAGGCCAAGCTCGCCCGACATGCGGAAAAAATCCCGGGCCATGTGCTTGACTCCTACGTTTCCTTCTGGCGCCTGCGGCTGCGCCTGGAGGAGGCCGATCCGGCGGAGTTGCGGGATTTCCTGGCCCGTAACGAGGGGACTGTTCTTGCCGAGCAGTTGCGCAAGGACTGGTTGCCCGTGCTGGGCAAGAAGGGACAATGGGAGATTTTCCGGGAGGAGTATTCCGCGCTTGTCAAAGCGGATCCGGATGTCGCCTGTTATGCGCTTCAGGAACGCCGGCGACGGCAGGACGCATCCGTGTCTGCCGAGGTCAAATCCTTCTTCATGGCGCCGCAGGCGTTGCCCGAAGGCTGCGGGCCGGTGGTCGACGCGATGCTGCTGTCCGGGGAGCTCACGCCGCGGGATCTGCGTGATCGCCTCAGGCTTCTCGTCCGGGCCAACCTCATGGCCGAGGCCCGGCTGACAGCCGAACGCCTGCCTTTGGATCAAGCTCTTTCCGGGATTCAGATCGAAAACGCCGCCGGGATGCCGGTCCGATTTCTGGAGCGGTCCGACGCGGACCTGAACACGGCGGCCGGGCGTGAACTTGTGATCGTTGCGCTCACGCGTCTCGCCCGGATCGATACGCGGAGCGCGGTGGTTTTCTGGAACGACCGGTTGCAGGAGCGCTTTCCGCTTGAGGACCGGCAGTACGTCTGGGCGATGCTTGCCACCTGCGGTGCACAACATCACCTTCCGGAGGCCGTCGATTGGTTCAATAATGCCGGGGAGACGCCGCTTTCGGACGAGCAGCTTGCCTGGCGCACGCGTATTGCGCTGCGGCAGGGAAACTGGCCGGAGGTGAAAAACGCGATCGAGCGGATGTCGCCGTCCGGGCGGAACGAACCGGTCTGGATCTACTGGCTGGGACGGTCACTGCTCGCACTCGGGGCGCATGAAGGCGGACAGGCGCTTTTCATGCGCATCTCGGGCGAGCATCATTTTTACGGCCGGCTCGCCGCGGAAGAGCTGGGAATGCCCTTGCAGATCCCGAAGAAGGCGGCAACGCCTACACAAGAAGAGCTTGCCGAGGTCGTCGCCCTGGCCGGCTTGCAACGGGCGCTGGCGCTTTACAGGCTTGGCTTACGGACCGAGGCCTTGGCCGAGTGGCTGTGGACCGTCCGCAAGATGAACGACCGGGCGTTGCTGGCCGCCGCAGAGCTGGCGAGGGCTAACGGGATCTGGGACCGCGCCATCAACACGGCCGACAGGACGGTCGCCGAGCACGATTTCACCTTGCGCTACCTTGCACCCTACGGCAATGTGCTTTCGAAGCAGGCGCGCGCCCGAAAACTCGATGAACCGCTGGTTTTCGGGCTGGTTCGTCAGGAGAGCCGCTTCATCGTCGATGCCATATCTTCAGCGGGCGCCTCGGGATTGATGCAATTGATGCCGTCGACCGCGCGGCGGGTCGCAAGGAAAATCGGCATGAAGGGTTTTAACGCGTCCCTCTTGGAACGGCCGGAGGTGAACGCCGCGCTCGGCGCCTATTATCTGCGGCACGTGCTGGATGGTTTTGGCGGCAACACGGTGCTGGCCGCCGCCGCTTACAATGCGGGGCCGGGCCGTGCGCGCAGGTGGTGCGACGCAAAACCGCTCGAGGGCGCGATCTATGTTGAGTCGATTCCGTTTGCGGAGACGCGCCAGTATGTGAAGAAGGTGATGGCGAACGCCGTCTATTACGCCGCCGTAATGGGCGGGGAGCAACCTTCTCTGAAGTCGCGCCTTGGTACGATTGAAGGGGCGATGACCATGAAGGCAGAGGCAGATGAATATTAACGATCACTTTTCTTACCCCCAACAGGACACAGGAGGTTTTTTCACATGGCAAAAATGACGGAACTGGAGATGTTGCAGGCGCTCAAGGATTTTGATACCCCGTCCATCACCAACGTGGTGGCCACCTATCCGTTGAACCCCCTCTGTCTGGGGCTTTACAACCCCTGGACCGAGAACTGGTATACCGACCAGACGATTCGCTGCATGTACCCCGAGCTTGGGCGAACCGTAGGTTATGCGGTCACCTGCGTCTATGGATTGCCCGATCCGGGCTTCAACCGGCTCACCTTCATGGATGTGATCGATGCGCTCGACGCCTCTCCGAAGCCGACGATCCTGGTCCTGCAGCAGAAATTCCCGCCCGAGATTGCGGGAAAGGTGGGTTTGTCGGGCGGCAACATGACCTCGGCGATGAAGGCGGTGGGTTGTCTGGGGGTGATCTCAAACGGTCCTTCGCGTGACCTGGACGAGATCCGCCCGATGAAGTTCCAGTACATGCTGACCGGCGTCTCCGCGGGGCACGGCGCGATGGCGGTGTATGCGGTGAACGTGCCGGTATCGGTGGGGGGAATGGACGTCTGTCCGGGCGAGATCGTCCATATGGACGAGGACGGCGCGGTCAAGTTTCCAGCGAACAAACTCGAAGCGGTGCTGACCAACGTGCAGGCCCTGCAGAAGGAAGAAGCCGAGCGAATGGGCCGGCTGCAAAAGGCCACCTCGGCCGCCGAGGTGCGGGCCGTTTTTGCCGGGCAATCCTACGCAAAAAAATAGCGCCCCACCTGTTACAGAGCCCGCATCCACTCGGGCTTCAGGCCGACCTCTCCGCGCAGGGCCGCATCGATCAGATCGAGGGCCTTCTGCTTGCCGCCGGGCAGCGTGGCCTTGATCGGCAGGTAATTGGAGGCGTGGTTCGAGAAAAAATATCCCCTGGAGAGATGGGTATTGGCGATCATCTCCCGCAATTCCCGGAGCAACCCGGCTTCATCGGGCAATGCAAATGTCCCGTTCACACAATCCTCGTACAGCGGCGTTCCGGGAATCAGCATCACCGTCAAGGCCCCGACAAAATCGGGGTCCATTGCGCTCAAAAGCCCGCCCGTCGCCCGGGCGTGCCGGAGCGAGTTCTCGCGGCCGCCGATGCCCAAAAGAACCGTGGCCGACAACCGGATGCCCGCCTCCTTGACCCGCCGCCCCATCTCGATGCAAGTCGCGGCGGTGGAACCTTTACGGATCGCGGTTCGGATGTCGTCATCGCCGGTTTCGACGCCGTAATAGAGGATGCCGAGGTTGGTTTCGCGCAGTTGCGTCAGCTCTTCCATGGATTTTTTCTTGATGCTCTTGACGTTCGCATAGGCCCCGACCCTTTTCACCCACGGCAGATGCTCCCTGATCCGCTCCAGGATCCACATCAGCCTGGGCTGGGGGATGATCAGCGCGTCGCCGTCCATCAAAAAGAGGCGGTCCTCGTGTTGCATGTGTCGGGCGGCATAGAGGATGTCGCCCCGAATGATCCGGTCGTCCTTGATCCGGAAGCGCTTGTCCCGATAGCTGCCGCAAAAGGCGCAGCGGTTATGGGAGCAGCCCAGCGTAACCTGCAGGAGGATGCTGTCGGCCTCGCTGGGAGGTCGGATGCAATACCCTTCGTAATGCATCCCTTCATCTTCGGAAAAGAAAGCCACTGTTTTTCTCCTTTGGCCATGCCGCCCGGAGGGTAGATCATACGGGTGCGGAACTCCAAATGTGATGATCAGGCTTTGTAAAAAATGCGTTCCGCCCTCGGCGCTCTTGACGAACAGTTCGCGCCGTTTTTCCGGGGCACTCCTTGACGCGGAATGATATCATTTGTCAACCGAAAGATGAACCGGAATACACGAAAAGCCTTCCCGGGCGAGGGCGATCGTGATCCCGTTGAATGTTCTCTTTCGACAAATGAATCGGGTCCTCCTTCTTCATCGGTTGACCTCCTCCTTCGCAATTAACTTTTCATGACTCCTTTTTCACAGGAAGAATCAGTGACGCAGAAAATAATATCAAGCTTAGTCGTGCAGATCTTTAGACATGAAATCTTCTTGATTTTTCTTGCCATTCATGATTAGATTCTGCAAAGGAATCATAAACTCAACTGCTGACGGCAACATCCTAAAGGAGGTAATATGAAAGAAGCACTACCTCAAATAATATCCATAAAAGAAGCGCTGCCTCAAATGATATTCATAGCTGTGCTCTTAATTAATTTAATCACTTCACTAATAGATTCTAATCGTAATTTTAAGGCAAGTCTTATTGCTACAATTGTTTTGGTGGCTCTCACTCACTGGGGTGGCTTCTTTGAACCACTATTAACATTATTAGCTTTCTTTATAAGAACATAGCATGCGCTTTGGCGGCGCGTCGAGTCCTTCAGCCTAACGGCCCTCCGGGGCCGATCCCGAACACCGGCACCAGATATAGGAACAGCCCGGCGCGATTGGCGCCGACTTGCTGTACCCCGCGGTTCCAGAACAGATAGGCAAGAATAGACGGAAACACCGCGAAATAAACCATTCCTGCGCCGGTTGCTGCAT
>JAHIMW010000029.1 GCA_018896355.1 Pseudomonadota bacterium | reverse complement strand
GGGTCTGCGACGGCATCGTCATGGGGCACGAGGGGATGAAGTATTCGCTGTGCACCCGCGAACTGATCGCCGACTCCGTCGAGTCGATGGTGATGGCGCATCCGTTTGACGGCCTGGTCCTGATTCCAAACTGCGACAAGATCGTCCCCGGGATGCTGATGGCCGCGGCTCGTCTCAACATCCCCAGCATCGTGATCAGCGGCGGCCCGATGCTTTCCGGCGAATTCCAGGGGAAGAAGATCAACCTGATCAAGGTCTTCGAATACGTCGGCAAGGCCAAGGTCGGGGCAATGACGATGGAGGAGCTCCGCGAGGCGGAGGGGTGCGCCTGTCCGGGGGTCGGCTCCTGCGCGGGGATGTTCACGGCCAACTCGATGAATTGCCTCACCGAGGCGCTGGGGATGGGGCTCCCGGGAAACGGGACTATCCCGGCCGTCTGGGCGGAACGGATCCGTCTGGCCAAGGAGGCGGGGATGCAGGTGATGGAGCTGGTGGCCCGAAACCTCAAACCCTCCGATATCCTGACCGCCGATGCCTTTGAAAACGCCCTCCGCGTGGATCTCGCCTTCGGCGGCTCGACGAACACCTCGCTGCACCTGCCGGCCATCGCCAAGGAGGCGGGCATACCACTAACGCTTAACACCTTCAACACCTTCAGCGACAAAACCCCGCACCTCTGCTTCATGTCGCCCGGAGGCCCGCACGACCTCGCCGACCTTAATCAGGCCGGCGGAATCCCCGCGCTGATGCAGGAGCTCTCCCGCGGCGGCATGATCCGCACCGGAGCGATGACCGTCACCGGAAAGACGGTCGGCGAGAACCTGGCGGGGAGAAGGGTCAAGAACCCCGAGGTGATCCGACCGCTGGAAAATCCCTACCATAAAACGGGCGGCCTCACCGTCCTGTTCGGAAACCTCGCCCCGGAGGGGGCCGTCGTCAAAAGCTCCGCCGTCGACGATACGATGCTCCGGCACACCGGACCCGCCCGCGTCTTCGACTCGGAGGAGCCGGCGATGCAGGCGATCATGGACGGCAAGATTCAAAAGGGGGACGTCGTCGTCATCCGCTACGAGGGGCCGAAGGGCGGCCCCGGCATGCGGGAGATGCTCTCGCCGACCTCCGCCATCGTCGGGATCGGTCGGGACCGGGACGTCGCGCTCCTCACGGACGGCCGATTCTCGGGCGGCAGCAAGGGGGCGGCGATCGGTCACATCTCGCCGGAGGCGGCCGAAGGAGGCCCCATCGCCGCGGTCCAGGAAGGGGATCGGATCGAGATCGACATCCCCGGCAAGAAACTGAGCCTGTTGATTTCCGATGAGGAGATGAAGGCGCGCCTCGCCCGGTGGAAGCCGATCAAGAGGGAACTCAAGGGCTACCTGAAGCGCTACGCTGCCCTCGTCCGCTCCGCCCACACCGGCGCCACGTTCGAGTAGCCTGTCCCGGGCTTCACGATGGCGGATCCGGGATCATGGTTCCCGGATCCGCAGGCATCTCCGTCGTCACAGAATGACCGCCAGAACGAGGAAAAACGCCGCAGCCGCAATCCTTTTGATCCATCTCATGATTTCCCTGCTTGGCTGGTTATCCGCTCCTTTGCCAAAAGCATTTCTTCACCTCTTTTTAGCTTCCCTCCATTTGCCGAATCCCCTTGACACTCAAGATCTTTCTTCATATAGTTTCGCCATTAAGGAAATTCTCATCAACTCAACATAGCTGTGTCGTGCGCTCGGTGACCAGCAAGGTGATCGCCTATGAATGTGGGGTATGTGCTCGCCAACAGCGCCGCCAAGTTTCCTCATAAGGAGGCCATCGTCTGCGACCGGGGGCGCATGACCTTTGCCATGCTTGAGAATCGCGTGGCCCGTCTGGCCGGCGCCATGTTGGCCTCGGGACTTACGCGGGGAGAGCGGGTGGCATTGTTCTTCTACAACGGCGGCCCCTTCGTGGAGACCTATTTCGCCGCGATCAGGGTCGGCCTGGTGGCCACACCGGTGAACTTCCGCCTTGTGGGAGAAGAGGTCCTCTATAGATTGAACGATTCCGGTGCGGCGGCCCTTTTTCACGGCCCCGAATTTCTGCCCGTGGTCGAAGAGGTTCGTAGCCGGTGTCCCGCGTTGCGGCTGGTGGTCTCTCCGAAAGGGGGGCCGGCCACCCGGGACTACGAAGAGTTCCTGTCGCAAGGGGAACCCTGCCCCGTCGACATGACGGTGACCGAATCGGACCGGTGCCAGCTCATGTATACCTCCGGCACCACCGGGCGGCCCAAGGGCGCCGTGATCAGCCACGGCAACGTCCTGTGGAACCTGGTCAATACCATGCTGGGTCGCGAGGACCGGCGGGGACAGGTTTCTGTGATCGTCGGTCCCCTCTATCACACGGCGGCTCTGAACAACCATTTGACCATCCAGATAGCCCTGGGTGGAAAAAGCGTACTCATCAGCCGCTTCGAGCCCGGCGAACTGTTGCGCACCATCGAGCGGGAAAAGGTGAATGTCATCTCCGGCGCCCCGGCCTTCTATCACCTGTTGATGCAGCAGCCGGGAGCCTGGGACTGCAACCGCTCTTCCATCACCAAATGCACCGCCGGCTCGGACAAGCTTTCTCACGAAACAAAGCGCAGGCTTCTTGAGTTTTTTCCCGGCATAGACGGTGTCTACGATGTCTACGGATGCACCGAAGCCTCTCCCTGCATCACCATTCTGACGGCAGCGGAGTCGCACCGCACGCACGGCTCGGTGGGACGGGCTCTGCCCTTCCTTCAGGCCGCGGTTATGGATGAGGAGGGCACACTACTCGATGCCGGCGCCGTGGGTGAACTGGTCTGTAAAGGACCAAACGTCATGCAGGGCTACCACAACCAGCCAGAAGCAACCTCCCAGACCATCGGGGAGGGTTGGCTCCACACAGGAGATCTGGCTTGCATGGACGAGGAGGGTTTCTTCTACATCGTCGATCGGAAAAAGGACATGATCGTGAGCGGGGGCGAAAACATCTACCCGCGCGAACTGGAAGAACTGCTCTTCGGC
>JAHIMW010000028.1 GCA_018896355.1 Pseudomonadota bacterium | reverse complement strand
CGTTCGCCCGTCGAGCGCCCGGCTGACGGGGGAGAGGTGGTCGTGACCGTGGTCGTGGTACCACTCGGCGCGGTGGTAGAGGTCGAGATCGTTGGTGATCACCATGCCGCCCTCGCCGGTCGTGATCGTCTTGTAATGGTCGAAGCTGAAGATCCCCATGTGGCCGATGCTCCCCAGTTTTTTCCCCTTGAAGCTCGCCCCCAGACCCTGGGCGGTGTCCTCGAGAACCAGCAGCTTGTGCTTTTTTGCCACCTTCATGATCCTGTCGATCCGCGCGGGCGCGCCGCACATGTGGACGGGAATGACCGCCTTCGTGCGCGGCGTGAGCTTGTTCGGGATGTCGTCCGGATCGAGGTTCAGGGTGTCGTCGATGTCGGCCATGACCGGGATCGCGCCGACCTCGAGGACCGCCTCGTAGGTGGCCATGAACGTGAAGGCCGGACAGATCACCTCATCCCCGGGCCCCACGTCGAGGGCGGTAAGCGCGATCTTGAGGGCCGCGGAGCCCGAGGTGACCCCCAGCGCGTATTGCGTCCCGGAGTATTTGGCGAAGGCCTTCTCGAAGTCCCTTACCTTCCAGATCCCCTGCCGTTCATTGTCGAACGCGTAGCGGGCAAAGACGCCTGTCTTAAGGACATCCATGACCTCCTTGATCTCTTCCTTTCCGATCAGTTCCGCACCGGCCATTTTCTTTCCTCCCTCAGTCTTGATGAACTCGTAAAAAGTCGCTTTTGCCCTGTTTTGTCATTCCGTGCTTGACACGGAATCCAGTGTTTTTAACTCGTTATGGATACCGGCTTTCGCCGGGGAAAATGGGGACATGATGCCGCATCGTGTCCCCATTTTTTGGGGAAAATTGTACCTCGCCCCATTATTGCTAATAGCACTCCTGGTAGATCTCGACCATCTCCTCCGGCGTCATCTTGCAGGGGTTGTTGGCGAGCGGCCTCGCGACCGTCATCGCGACCTTCGCGAGCTCCGGAAAATCGGCTTCCGGGATCTCCAGCTCTTCGAGCGTCGTGAAAATACCGCAGTCCTCAATCAGGGCCTCCACGGCCTCCACGGCCAGGTAGGCCGCCTCCCGGAGCGGCAGGTCGTCGACGATCTCCCCCATGATCTCCGCGATATCGACGAATTTCTCCTGGGCGCCTGGCAGGTTGAAGGCCATCACCCTTGGGAGCATGACCGTGTTGGCCAGGCCGTGGGAGATTCCGTATTTCCCTCCGAGCGGGTAGGAGAGGGAATGGACCGCCGTCACGCCGGCGTTTGCGAGGCCGAGCCCCGCGTAGAGGCTCCCTAAGAGCATCGCCTCCCGCGCCTCGATGTTGGTCCCGTCATGGACGGCCGTCCGCAGGTTGTCGGAGATGAGGCCGATCGCCTCAAGCGACATCAGCTCGCTCATCGGCGACGCGTTGATCGATGTGTAGGATTCAATTGCGTGGCAGAGGGCGTCTATCCCCGTCGCCGCCGTGGCATGGGGCGGGAGGGTCAGCGTCAGCTCCGGATCGAGCAGCGCCAGCTCCGGATAGAGGTACGGACTGTTCATCCCCTCCTTCTTCTTGAGCTTTTTCCGGATGAAGACGGCAGTGAAAGTCACCTCGCTCCCCGTCCCGGCGGTCGTCGGGACCATGATCTTGGGGAGGCCCGGGCCGGGAACCTTGTTCAGTCCGAGATAATCCTCCGCCTTCCCGTTGTTCGCCGCGAGGACGGCGATCGCCTTGGCAAGGTCCATCGCGCTCCCGCCGCCGATGCCGACGACGCCGTCGCACCTCTTCCGGATGGCGAGTTTCGCCCCCTCGTCGGCCAGCTCGATCGGCGGCTCCGGCAC
Source organism: Pseudomonadota bacterium (assembly GCA_018896355.1). Classification (GTDB taxonomy): domain Bacteria; phylum Desulfobacterota; class Syntrophia; order Syntrophales; family UBA5619; genus UBA5619. The sequence goes on along the minus strand of JAHIMW010000028.1, from coordinate 27,967 downwards.
TGCCTTGTCGTAGAGAACGAAGCCGATCTTCGCCTTCTCCATGAGGTCGGAGACCTTCTTGCCGAAGCCCGTGCCAGCCAGGTTCCCGTCAAGGACGACGAGCGGCCGGCTCACCTTCAGCTCTGTTAGGTGCTCCGCCAGGCCGGCAAAACTCCCGTTTCCGAAAACAATCTTTTTAGCGCCCGTAAACGAAAATGTCTTCATGGCCATTTCTCCATTGTTTATGGAATTTTCTTACGAGCAAGACGGCGGAAAGTCAAGAAGATTTGCGCTCCTTGTTGTCTCCGTACCATTCGATCTGCCGGCAGATCCCGCGGAGGATCTTGACCTCTCGCGCCAGCAGGGTCGTCCGGGAAAACAGGCGGCGGAGGTGCATCATCCAGTAGTCGGGGTTGTCCGGCAGCAGAAACCCGATCGCCAGCAAGGTCTCCTTGAGCTTTGCGTACATCCCCTCCAACTCCTTCGCGCTGGCCAGCTTCGGCGCGAATCCGCCATCCTTTTCCATCCGGGCGACGAGGAGCTCATAGCAGATGACCATCACCGCGTGGGAGAGGTTCAGCGACTTGAACCCCACGGTGGGAATCGTGACCAGGGTCTGGCAGAAGCGGAGGTCGTCGTTCGTCAGCCCCGTGTCCTCCGGGCCGAAGAGCAGCGCGATCCCGTTTTGCTGCGACAGCCCGACCACGATCTCGGCCATCCGGCGGGGGGAGACTACGGGCCCCCGCCCCGACCCGTGTCGCGCCGTCGTTCCGACGACCCAGGAGAAGTCCGCGAGCGCCTCGTCGAGGGTGTTGCAGTGGCGGATCCCGTCGACGATCTCCTTCGCCACATGGGTCGCCATCTGCCGGACCGCCTCGTCGTCCAGATCGCGGTTCCCGACGACAATCATCTTTCCGATCCCCATGTTCATCGCGCAGCGCGCCGCGGAACCGACATTCCCGGGGAACTTCGGCCCCTTCAGAACAATCGTGATGTTATCAAAATTCGCATTCACCAAATGCTTGCCCACTCCTTTTCTTCCGTTCTGCACCCTATGGATTCCCGGCCCCGATTCAATCCCGGAAGACCCTGCGCGAAAGCGGCGCCTCCGTCTTTCCGTTACGGTTTTAGCCAGCGTGCCGCGACAAACGCCCCCGTCTCCCGCCCCTCTCCTTCCCGTTCGCTCCGGTCGAACGTAGCCGGATCGTCCTCCTTGCCGAAATGGACCGCCGTCCGGACGATGCCGGAAACGGACGTCGCCGCGAGGAGCTCCGCGGGCGACCGGAAGAAGACCCGGGTGAAGAGCCCCGTCCCGCTGCCGGCGTCGAGGATCCGCTCCCCCCGGCCCGGCCGGAGCAGCTCCAGAATGAGTTCTGCTTCATATTTCAAGACCGCCTTCCCCACCGGGGTCTCGAACCAGCGGTCGTACCGTTCCGGCCAGTCATCGAACCGTTGTTTCCCGGACATCTCTTTACTCCCCACCAACTTCCTGATGCGACCCGCGCCGCTGCCTTGAACCGAATCGCGGCCGTCCGCATCCCCCGGTTCCCCGGGGGCAGAATGTTAAAACTGCTTGCAAATCCGACCCTCCTGTCGCTAAGGACGGACCATGCCGTTTTATAGATGGTTCGCCGTTCCGATGCAACGGGAAATTGGAAGGCGCCAACCATCCTCCGCGTCATCGAGGAAAGGATAAGCCGGACTACAATGGTGGAGTTTGGATTGTCTGTTGCCTCCCCAGTTGCCTCATTGACACAAAAGATCGTTCTTCGTATACTCCCCCCGTGAAAAGCAATGCCTCATCAATTTCTCAATGGGAGAAGGTACGGAGAAGCTCTTGGCTCACTCAACAGAAGCGGTTAAGTCCTGCTTGATCAATCATTTGGAAGGGATTTCCCCTTTCCCCGTCCAATTCCTTTTCTCTTTACGGAGGCCGGGTTACCACAACCGCCGTGCCCTCAAGAGGCGGTTCAATGAGGAATGGAAATCCCTTCATGAAAAACTGGCTGCGGAGGAATGGCTGGAGGTAAAAGAGATCCTGTTCCCAACCAAGCCGTACGATCTGGAAATCATACCGAAACTCAACCTCTTGGATCTCTCGCACCCGGATCAGGAATCTCGAATTATTCAGGATATCGGAATTGCCAAGATTCTCATGAATATCATTGAAGAACATCACCCCCCTGTTTCCCCGCAATTGTTCGTTGAACTCCTCAATTTCTATAACCAGAGGATCCCTGAATTGCTGATTCTGGCTGATCCGCTCCTGAGAATTATACTTCTGGAAAGGAATATAGCCCATCGACAGACCATAAAAACCAGGGCCTGCTCCGTTCTGATCAACCATTTTGAGATTGAAACCCTGATCATTTATCTCTCCTGTCACCAGGTCTTCTCCTGGGAGGAAAAACAGACTCTTTTTCAGAGCCTGACAGCATTCCAGAAAATATACCGGAAGCTTTTGGAGGTCCATGAGTGGATCGGGAATAAGGATCAGATCAGTTTAACCTGGTTTGGGAAAGACTTTGGCTCGTTGAAGAAAAAGAAGTCCTTTCGGGATAATTTTTCCAATCTCGTCGACAAATTTCTGGAACTTCTGCTGAGCGATGCCGAGCAGGAGGCGCTCCAGATGGGCCGATTCCTGGTTCTCCGTTTTAATAATGAGGATATCCTCCGCCTCCTCCATAACAACATGGAGACAGGGGAGCTAAAAAATAATTTGGCCTTGAAAAAATTGGTTTTCCGCCGGATCCATTCCATTATGAAGGAGTTTAGGCGGGAATACATCTCCCAAAAGCTTGATGCAAATTTGACTAGGTTTATTTCGGAATTGGAAGTTCAGAGCGTTGAATCCATGCGGCAGATTGCGGTTGGAAAGGTGCCGCCAACCATTCTCCTCCGTGGATCAGCGAAAGAAGGCCGGCTTAAGCTGGATTATGCTCTGAATCCCGAACTTGCGGAAAAACTGCACCAATATAACCTAACACTCCTCTTCGACCTCTATCCTGTTTCTCCCCGAGCCCAGGAAATCCTCTTTCTCGTTAGCCAGATCACTGAACACCAGGAGCTTACCAAAGAGGATTTGGTAAAATTTATTTTTTATCTGGAGCGGCTGTTGATTTTTCTCCAACAGCAGGAAGAGTTGGAAATAACGCTTGTTGAGGATCCCCGCTACGGGATCATTTTAAATCCATTCCAGATGAACTCTCTTTCCTTGATCGTTGAAGGGGCCTATTTCGCTTCTACTGGATATTGGCTCGGCAGCACTATCCCTCCCAGCGTGATCCGCTGCATCATCCCTCGGGCCATACCCAACTGCCTTGGGGTATTGGATCGCCATATTTTTTCTCGGATTTCTTTATTGACCGGCGCCTATTGCGGGGTTCCCTTCGACCTGGACAGCACAAACCGCTACGACTGGGATGAAGAGCCGGAGAATTGCTTAATTCGTCCGGGCTACTTTTTAATTGATATTCCTGGGCATCTAAGGCGGTCTTGGGAGAAGCCTCAGGCCTTCCAGCGGATGACCCTTCAGGAAAAGATCAGCAAGAAAGAATGGGGATAGCCATTCAAGATGAATCGAAAGGATCAACTGAAGCATCGCACGGATTTCCGGGAATTTGATCTGGAACGGGCCGTCAGGATCGTGAAGGATGTAGCCGCCTTCACATCGGGCGCTATTGAAACACTTCAAGGAGTCGGATGATTTCAAGACGGACCGCTCATACCGATACGGCATCGGGTTGAATATGGTCATCCATGTGGACGAAATCAATCGTGCGACCATCGAGGAGGCCATCCACCGCTTCCGCGGGATCGGTGAGACCAACTGGCGGGCCGCGGAGCCGGTGCCGCGGCGGGAACTGCCGACGGAGAGCGCCGACGTTGCGTTCCGCAGGATGAAGCAGGAGGTTCGCGCACAAAACCATCCATGAGGAACTTGCCATTGTCAAATGGCGGGAACGGGAAAAGCAACCCTTTAACAAAGGATCTGAACGTGGCGAGTGGTTGCATTGCTTCGGAGAAAAGATTATAGGCACACCATGTCCATCGAAAAAAATTTCGACATTCCCTTTATTTCCGACCTTGCCCTGCGGGAAAAACAGATCCAGCAGAACTACCGCCCTATCATTGCCGTACATAAGTGGTTTGCCCGCCGGCCCGGTACGCTGTTCCGGGGTCTTATCCTTTCGGAATTCAGCGACAAACCTCTCCGGGAAGCCTTCTACAGCTCAAACAACCTGAAAGGCACCGCCATCGCCGATCCCTTCATGGGGGGTGGCACGCCGCTCATCGAGGCTAACCGCCTTGGCTGCGATGTGACCGGCTATGACATCAATCCGATGGCCTACTGGATTGTGAGCCGTGAGATCGAGCATCTTGATTTGGGAAAGTACCGAAAATCGGCGGAAAATCTTACCCGTGGCCTGGAGACGCAGATCGGCACCTTCTACCGCACCCAATGTCTGGAATGCGGCTCCTCGGAGGCTCACGTCAAGTATTTCCTCTGGGTGAAAAAGCAGCCCTGCCGCCATTGCGGTCAAGACTTCGACCTGTTTCCCGGCTACCTGCTGGCCGAAAACCGGCGGCATACGGAGAATGTTTTCATCTGCGCCTCCTGCGGCGACTTGAACGGCGTCGAAGACCGAACACATCCCGGTATATGCAAGTCCTGCGGCGGCAAAATATCCCTCACAGGACCGGCAAAAAGAAACAACTGCGCCTGCCCCCGATGCGGGAAGGTTAATACCTATCCCAACCCAGCCGCAGGCCCGCCCAGTCACCGCATATTCGCCATCGAATATCATTGCCGCCGCTGCAAACCGACCCACCGCGGTCGCTTCTTCAAACGGCCGGACAAGAACGACCTGCTCAATTACACCAGGGCTTCCTCTCTGCTTGAACAAATCGGGACAACCCATGTCCCCGATGACAAAATCCTGCCCGGCGATGAAACCGACCGTCTCCTTCGCTGGGGGTACAAGAAATACCGGGAGATGTTCAATAACCGCCAATTGCTGGGTCTGGAACTGAGTTGCCGGGCCATTGCCGCGGAGCAGGATGAACGGATCAGAAACGCACTCATCACAAACCTTTCGGATCTCTTGCGCTATCAGAACATGCTTTGCCGGTACGACGCGATGGCTCTCAAGTCCCTCGATATTTTCTCCGTCCACGGTTTTCCCGTCGGGCTGATCCAGTGTGAATCCAACCTCCTCGGCATCGCCAACGGCGGCGGCACGAGCGTTGGGAGCGGCGGTTGGTCGAACATCCTGGAGAAATACGTGAAGGCGAAGGCTTACTGCGATCACCCTTTCGAGACCCGCCATGAAGGAAGCAGAAAAATCCTGACGCCCATTGCCGATGAATGGATCGGCGACCGGAGAAACGGCGATTTGATCACTGAACCCCGAAGTGTTCATCTTCTTTGCGGGAGCGCGACGAATGCGGATTTGCCCGGCGACAGCCTGGACGGCGTTTTTACCGATCCCCCCTATTTCGGCAACGTCCAGTACGCCGAATTGATGGATTTTTGTTATGTCTGGGTTCGAAAACTGGTCAGTCCGGAAAACCCGCTATTTCAACTCCGCTCAACTCGAAATCCCGACGAATTGACCGGCAACATCACGATGGACCGCGGTCTTGAACACTTTACCCACGGTTTGTCCGCCGTCTTCCAGAACATGGCCAAGGCCCTGAAGCCGGGAAGACCGATGGCCTTCACCTATCATCACAACAAGTTAGAGGCGTATCATCCCGTGATCGTGGCGATTCTGGATGCCGGACTGACCTGCTCCGCTTCCATCCCCTGCCCGGCGGAAATGGGCGCATCGATCCATATCAGCGGCACCGGTTCGTCGATCGTGGATACGGTTTTTGTCTGCCGTTCGACTGGAACGATACCGCGCAAATGGCTTGCGGAATCGCCGGAACAGATTGCCGCCCTGGTCCTGGATGATCTGAATAAACTGAAGATCGGGGGTCTGAAACCGACCCGCGGCGACATCCGTTGCATCATCTACGGCCATTTGGCCCGACTCGCCGTCTGGCGGCTTCGCTTGACCTGGGACAAGGCGCAACCGGCGTCGGCAAAACTCGCCGTCGCGGCTGCTGAACTGAGGCAAGGGCATGCACTGAAATGCATCGAGGATCATCTGAAGGAAACTTACTTGAACGCGCCGCTGCTTCAGCAGAATGATTATGTTCAGGAATACAGGACTTCATATGGGGGAGTCGATGATGAAATATCCTTTTGAACTACCCTTTTCCGAAGTTCAGGCGGATCTCGACACGTTCGTTACCGCGGTTTTTTCGTGCCTCGAATCGGAATTTCTCATCATGCCGAAAGGGCTCGGTTTCATCGACTACCCTGTTTTCGAACAGGGTTACGAGGCGCTGAAACAAGCCTCCAAGGGTTTCACTTTCCTTGAACCCGAATCGCTGCTTCAAAAGACTTTTGAAGCCCCCATTGTGATCCTGGTGTTACGGACCATGTTGGGCTTCACGCCGCCGGAATGGGCGTATCTCGCCACCGTGCAGACGGGAGTTGAAGTCAGCCAGGGCTTTGTCCGCTCCCTGGACCGAAAAATACGTTTATCACCCCTTTCTCCTCTTGCTGACGGTAAAGTCACCATTGAACGGGTTAAGGCACTGATAGACACTGCTTGCCGGCTGCTGAAAGAAGGAGCGCCCCCGATTGTAAACGATAAAATCCATCGCCTCGACAAGGCTGATACAAAAACGGGCATTCCCGGAGTACAGACGCTTGCAGGAATGGGCGTTCCTTATGCCATGCTTCTCTACGAGCGTTTTCTTGGGCGACCTTTTGCCGGTCATCGCGATTCCGTCAGTGATCTTGTCGGAGACAGCCTTGAGGCAGCCGTTGAGGATGCGTTGAGCAAAGCCGGCATCAGTTACCGGAAAACCAAGCGGGCCGAGAGAATACCGGGCTTCGATCAGACACCCGATTTCATCGTCCCGAGCGAATTCAATCCCCAGATCATCATCGAGGCGAAAATTACGGAGGACGACGGCACGGCCCGTGACAAAGCCACCCGAATCCAGCATCTGGGGGCACTGAGCATGGCCGGGCAACCACCGGATAAGCCGAAATACGAGGTGATAGCCTGCATTGCCGGGCGAGGATTCGGGGTCCGTCGCGAGGACATGAAGAAGATGCTTATCGCAACGAGAGGCAATGTATTTACTTTGCGTAACCTTGACCGCTTGATCGATTGCACCGGACTCCAGCGGTTCAGGACAAGGTAATCGATTCACAATGGAGGGAATATGAGCGAGAAAATATCCAACATGGAGGGGCTGGTCGCCTATCAGGACGGTTCCATCGTCAGCAAGGAAATCATCAAGAAACCGACAGGGACAACAACCATTTTCGCCTTTGACCGGGATCAGGGATTGAGCGAACATACGGCGCCCTTCGATGCTCTGGTCTACATTCTCGATGGCGAGGCCGAGATCATCATATCGGGGGAGCCTCATCAACTGAAAACGGGCGAAATGATTATCATGCCCGGTGGAAAACCCCACGCATTGAAGGCGGTGAAGAAATTCAAGATGATGCTCGTGATGATTCGATCCTAATGAAGGTGCGAGGTGTAAGCTGAAAAAGATACTGACTATTGGCTTTGGTATCGTTGCGTTATTTCTTTTTCTGCTCACTGGAATTTATTTCCTGCTTCCGGAAACGTTGTTCAAGCTGGCGGTGAACGCCGAAAGACGTTCCGCCGGTTTGACCAAGAAGGAAATCCAGGTTGACGATCATAAAATCGTCTATCTGGAGGGGGGGAAAGGGCAAAAGTTATTGATGATTCATGGCTTTGGCGGCAACAAAGACAATTGGACGCGATTCGCAAAGTACCTGACCGGCGAATACCACGTGGTGATTCCGGATCTTGCCGGCTTTGGTGAAAGTTCGCAAATACCCAAAGAAAGTTATGATGCGGAAACACAGATGAAGCGCATCGACCGGTTTACGGAGGCGCTTAAACTCAAAAAATTTCATCTGGCGGGAAATTCGATGGGAGGGATGTTTGCCGCCATGTATGGCGCAACCTATCCCCAAAAGGTGATCACCGTGGCGCTGTTGGCGCCTGGCGGCGTCGGATCTCCAAACCCCAGCGAGGTGGCGATACTGATAAAAAGTGGGAAGAATCCTTTGCTGACCGGCAGCCCCGAAGATTTTGATCAATTGCTGAAGCTCTGTTTTGTAAAACCTCCATCGATGCCTTCCCGGTTTAAAAAAGTGTTGGCTGCCGATGCGGTCGCCCATAGCGATTTTAATAAAAAAATATGGGGCGATATGAAGTGGAACCAGACCAAAGAGACGCCCTCTTCCATCGAAAACTTCCTGGCCCCCTATTTGCCTCAAATTCAGGCGCCGGTTTTAATCATCTGGGGCGATAGCGACAAGATTCTGGATGTTGGAGGCGTTTCGGTTTTAGAGAAAAATCTTAAAAATTACAAAACCGTCATCATGAAAGATACGGGGCATATCCCCATGTTGGAACATCCCCGGGAAACCGCATCACACTATGTCGGCTATTTGAAAGGGAAAAATTAGGCGTTGATGAGACTCTACAGAATCGATGGAGCGACGGAATGGACCAAGAACTCATCAAAAAATACCGATCATTTTTAAAAGACAGCATCCGCAAAGGCATCGATTTTTCTAAAACGGATCAGCACAGAGGATTTGCGCCTCCGCCGATTGAAAAGCCTTACCCGAAAGCAGCCAGACGTATTGATCTTCCCCAATATGACCAATTCAAGGAGATCGGCAACATTGATCTCAAATCCGCGATCCGGAACCGGGAAAGCCGCAGGTCCTATCGTGCTGAGCCGATGACCGTTGAAGAACTCTCTTTCCTTTTGTGGGCCACCCAAGGCATAAGGCAGAAAATTGATCCCGGTCATGTGTTAAGAACGGTTCCTTCTGCCGGCTGCCGCCACGCGCTTGAAACCTATCTCTGTGTTTTGAATATCCGGGGACTGGATCAGGGAATCTACCGTTACCTCCCCATTGAACATCAACTGCTTTTTGAATTTACCGAGGAGAACTTGAACAGAAAGATTGTGCAGGCTGTTCTTGGCCAACCCTATCCGGGAGAAGCTGCCGTTACATTTATCTGGACGGCGATCCCATACAGAATGGAATGGCGTTACGGAATTGCCGCCCACAAGGTCATTGCAATTGACGCCGGCCATGTCTGCCAAAATCTGTATCTTGCCTGTGAAGCAATCGGTGCAGGAACTTGTGCGATTGCCGCTTACGATCAGGAAGGGATCGATGAACTCCTCCGAATTGACGGACACGACGAATCAACCATTTACCTTGCCTCGGTGGGCAGAAAAGAGAGAGGTTGACAGGGGGGCGGGGCTCTGTCAGAAAGAGTGATGGACGAAACCCTGAGATCAACCCTCTCCGAAGGGGCCGCGGCGATCGGCATCCGCCTCGGTCCGGCGGAGTTGGACCGCTTTGCAACGTACCACAGGGAGATCCTGCTCTGGAACCGGCGGATCAACCTCGTCTCGGAACGCTCTGCACAGGAGATCGTCATCCGCCACTTTCTCGATTCGCTGACGCCGGCGCCGTTTCTGGATCGTCCGGACGGCGCCCTGATCGATCTCGGAAGCGGGGGCGGCTTCCCCGGCATCCCGCTGCGGATCGCGCTGCCCGGACTGCAGGTGTCGCTCGTCGAGGCGTCCCGAAAAAAGTGCTCCTTCCTTTCCCATGTCGTCCGGACCCTCCGCCTCGACGGGGTTCAAGTGATCCGGAAGCGCGTCGAAGAGCTGACCGCCGGGGAGAACCTGGCCGGCCGCTTCGATACGCTCATCTCCCGGGCCGCCTTCAAACTGCCGGATCTGATCCGGACGGCCTCCTTTTTTCTCAAACCGGGGGGTCAACTCATCGCGATGAAGGGAGCCGATCCGCAGGAAGAGATGGAAGAAACGGAGCGATTTTCGGAGGCGGCCGGGATGGTCTTCACGGCCTGTATGGCCGTCCGTCCGCCTGGGGCTGATTCGTTAAGAAATATAATCACTTACAATCGCGTTTTCTGACGAGATTTTCTTGAAAAAACCTTTTCAATAAATCGCGTTTTGTGCTACCTTCAGCGCCGGTTCGACAAACACCAACTCGCGGGGCTTGTTCTATTGACTGATGCGTAAAATCATAAGCATGGCCAACCAAAAAGGGGGGGTCGGAAAAACCACGACGGCCATCAACCTCTCGGCCTCGCTGGCGGCGGCAGAGAAGCGAACCCTTCTGATCGATTGCGATTCCCAGGGAAACGCGACGAGCGGCATGGGGATCGACGGCGAAGCGATCCGGGAAAAGAACCTCTATCACTGCCTGATCGGGAATCGCCCGCTGCGGGAGGTGATCGTCGGAACGCAGATTCCCCATCTGGATCTGGTCCCCGCGAACCGGGACCTGGTCGGGATCGAGGTGGAATTCATCTCCTTCGAGGATAGGGAGAAGAGGCTCCGGAACCTGCTCCGCGCTCTGGATGCGCCTTACGAGTATGTGATCATCGACTGTCCGCCGTCCATCGGGTTTTTGACGGTCAACGCGCTGGTGGCTTCGGACTGCCTGATCGTGCCCCTTCAGTGCGAGTATTTTGCACTGGAGGGGCTGGGCCACCTGCTCAATACGATGGGGCTGATCAAGGCCCGGCTGAACCCCACCCTGACCCTGGGGGGGATTCTGCTCACCATGTACGACACGCGGAATCTGCTTTCGCGCCGGGTCAGCGAGGATGTACGCGGCAATTTCGGGGATCTGGTCTTTCGGACGGTCATCCCGAGGAACGTCCGGCTGTCGGAGAGCCCGAGCCACGGACTCCCGATCATTCTTTATGATATACGATCGCGCGGCGCGGTCTCCTACATGGAACTGGCCAAGGAAATCCTGAGCAACGGGAGGATATGATGCCGCAAAAGATTTCCCTCGGCAGGGGCCTGGGAGCGATGTTCCCCGATCTTCTGGACAATATCGGCGACCGGCCTTCTTTTGTCCAGTGCGGGATCGAGGAGCTCACCCCGAACCGGTTTCAGCCCCGGCGGGACTTCAACGACGAGAACCAGAAAGAGCTCGTCGCCTCCGTGAAGAAGAGCGGGATCATCCAGCCGATCATCGTCCGGAAGGGGGACAGCGGCTACGAGATCATCGTTGGAGAGAGACGCTGGAGAGCGGCGCAGGCGGCCGGTCTCAAAGAGGTGCCCATCGTCATCCGCAAAGCGGAGGATCGGGAACTGGCGGAGCTTTCGCTGATCGAAAACATCCAGCGCGAGGCCCTGAATCCGATCGAAGAGGCAGACGCCTATCAGACCCTGCTGACCCGCTTTGCGCTCTCGCAGGAGGAGATCTCCGCCCGCGTCGGGAAGGACCGCTCCACGATCGCCAATACGGTCCGGCTGCTGAAGCTTCCTGAAGCGGCCAGGAAGGCCCTGATCGGGAAAAAGATCACGGCCGGGCATGCCCGGGCGCTCCTTTCGCTGGAGCTTCCAGGTGAGCAGATCAGCGCGCTGAAGACCATCCAGCAGAAGGAGCTGAACGTCCGGGAGACGGAGCGTCTGATCCGGCGTCTGAAAACGGCGCCGGAGAAGAAGAAAACCGGACGTAAGGATCCGTACTTGACCGACCTGGAGCGCGAGCTCTCCTCGCAACTGCTCGCGGCCGTTCAGATCCGCGCCGGGAAAAGATCGGGAACCATCGAGATCCGCTACACGAACGGGGAGGAGTTGAACCGCCTGGTGCGGCTGTTTCTCGACAAGACATAGGTGATGGGTTGGATGAACATTGTCCACAGGTGTGGATAAAACTGTGCATAAGGTTGTGAATATTGGACATACTTTGGGATAAAGCGGTCAATATCATTAAGGAAACGGTAAGCCAGCAGAACTTTGAGACCTGGATTCGCCCGATCCGCATCACCCATATGGAGGGGAATCAGGTCCATCTAAGCGTCCCCAACCGCTTCTTCCGCGACTGGCTGGTGGAAAATTATCTTTCCCTGATCCGCGATTCGATGAAGTCGGCGGCCGGCGTTCAGTTTCACGTCGAATTGATGATCGAACAGGACAATAACCACAATCCCGTGGTTGTAGATACGGGAGACGCCCCGGCCGCAACGAAAACAGCGGCCAAAAAGCCTTCTCGTGCCCGGATTCACGCCACCCTGAATGTAAACTACAGCTTTGACCGCTTCGTCGTGGGGTCATGCAACCAATTCGCCCATGCCGCCTCCGCGGCCGTCGCCGAACAGCCGGCGAAAAATTACAATCCTCTGTTCATCTACGGCGGTGTGGGGCTGGGAAAGACCCACCTGCTGAACGCCATAGGCTTGAAGACCTTGAAACTTTTTCCGGACCTGAACGTAGTTTATGTCTCGGCGGAGGTTTTCATGAATGAATTAATCAATTCGATCCGCTACGACAAGATGCCAAAATTCCGTGAGAAGTTCAGGAACATCGACTGTCTGCTGATCGACGACATCCAGTTTATCGCCGGGAAGGAGAGGACCCAGGAGGAATTTTTTCATACATTCAACACCCTCCATGACGCCGGCAAGCAGATCGTTGTTACAAGCGATAAATTCCCAAAGGATATCCCTAATTTGGAGGGAAGATTGCGGTCGCGGTTCGAGTGGGGGTTGATTGCCGACATCCAGCCGCCGGAAATCGAGACGAAGATCGCCATTTTGGAGAAGAAGGCGCAGGAGAACAACATCGCGCTGCCGGGAAACGTGGCCCTCTACCTTGCCTCCCAGGCGGAGTCCAATATCCGGGAACTGGAGGGATACCTGGTGCGGATCGCCGCCTACTCCTCCCTGACCGCGCGTGAGATCGACCTGGATCTGGTCCGAAGCGTGCTGAAACAACTCCTTCGGAAGGAGGAAAAAAAGGAACTTACGATTGAGGAGATTGTGAAAACGGTCGGCGCCAAATTCAACATCAAGATCTCTGAAATTAAATCACAGAAGAAAAATAAGAATCTTGTTTTGGCACGGCAGGTTTCCATGTTTTTAGCACGTGAGATGACCAGCTCATCCTTCCCGGATATCGGCAATAAGATCGGCAACCGGGATCACTCCACGGTCATCTATGCCCATAATAAAATAAGGAATCTTTTAGATACAAATAAGACGCTTAGAGATAGTGTTAAGGAAATCAAAGAGATTCTTCTATATAATGGTTAACGCTATAATGAAGCGACTCTGTCCACAGAAGATAAGGGAAAATTGGCCGTAAAATGATACAGAAATGGGGTTATGAACACCATTCACAGATACTATTACTACTACTATTTCTTTATTAAAGAGAAATTTTTAAATTAAATAACCTGTTAGCCAAGTGGAAAGGATGGGGGCAGCTATGGAATTTAAAATCAAAAGAGATTTGTTTTTAGGCGGGATTCAGAAGACGTTGGGGATTGTGGAGAAGAAAACAACAATGCCGATACTGAGCAACTTATTGCTCAGAGCGGGGCAGAATCGGGTCACGATCATGGCGACGGATCGTGAGATTGGTCTTGTGGCGGACTATGAGGCGGAGATTCTTCGGGACGGGGATATCACCCTCTCGGCGAGAAAGCTCCATGAAATGGTTCGGGAGATTCAGGGAGATACGATCCATGTTGTAAAAAACGAAAGGGGAGTGGTGATTCTGACCTGCAATAAGGCCATATACCGCATTCCCGGTATTCCGGCGGATGACTATCCGTTGGTGGCGGATCAGGGGGATCTTCCCTTCTATAAGGTCAAAGGGGGGATCCTGAAGGAGTTGATCCGTAAGACCGCGTTTGCGATTTCAACCGATGAGATGCGGAAAAATCTGTGCGGCGTTTTTATGGAGACGGAAAAAACAGGAGAAACCTTTTCGATCCGTATGGTAGCGACGGATGGACATCGTCTCGCCATGATGAAGATGGATACGGGAGAGAAGGATTTTCTGACGATGGAGAAAGGTGTGATTATCCCCAGGAAGGGTCTCGTTGAGATCCGGCGGCTTGTCGAGGATGAATCCGGGGATGTGTTTCTGGGAATACGGAAGGGAATGTGTATCGTGAAGACCAATCATACCCTGCTGACCGTCAGCCTGGTCGATGGGGAGTACCCGGATTACCGCCGGGTAATACCGGCAGAAAAGGGGGTGCTATTAAGTATGGAGAAGGGCAAGTTTATTCATGCCCTCCGCCGGATGGCAGTGATCTCATCCGACCGGTACAATGGCGTGATCATGACCCTTTCACCGGAAAAACTGATCTTGAATTCGAACAACCCCGATGTTGGAGAGGCCAATGATGAGATCGATGTCGTATATTCGGGAGAAGAGAAAAGTGTTGGCTACAACGTGACCTATCTGACCGATGCCCTCGATGTGATTGATGAGGGACAGGTTGAGTTCGAGATCGGAGAGGGGATGAAACCCGGCATTGTCCGGGCCATCGGCAACGAGAATTACTTTTGTATTGTTATGCCTTTGAAATTGTAAAATAAAAAACAGAAAGAGGTTTGATGGAAGAGACAAGGCAGGAAGAGGTAAAAGAGGTTAACGGAGATTACGGCGCCGACAGCATCCGGGTTCTGGAAGGGCTTGAAGCCGTCCGAAAGCGCCCGGCGATGTATATCGGCACCACCGGAAAGGATGGTCTTCACCACCTCGTTTATGAGGTCGTGGACAACAGCATTGACGAGGCGTCTGCCGGATTTTGCGACACCATCCTGGTGACGATCCGGATGGACAACAGTATTGTCGTGGATGACAACGGTCGGGGGATTCCGGTGGATATCCATCGGACGGAAGGGGTTTCAGCCGCCGAGGTGGCATTGACAAGACTTCATGCCGGCGCCAAATTCTCGAACGACAGCTACAAGATATCCGGAGGTCTTCATGGCGTCGGGGTCTCCGTCGTCAATGCCCTCTCCATCTATCTCGATCTGGAGGTGAGACGAGACGGAGGCGTCTATAGCCAGTCTTATGTCCGCGGCGTGCCGAATGCCCCCTTGGAAAAGGTCGGAAAAACAAAAAAGCGTGGAACTTCAGTCACCTTCAAACCGGACGATACGATCTTCGAGGAGACGGAATTCAGTTATGATACCCTCTCAAACCGCTTGAGAGAACTGGCGTTTCTGAATTCCGGGGTGAAGATCACGTTAATCGATGAGCGTGAAGACCGCCAGGCTGAATTTTTCTACGAAGGCGGAATCGTCTCATTTGTGGAATATATCAATCGGAACAAGAAGGTTCTTCATAAAAGCCCGATCTTCATCACCGGTTCCAAAGAAGACTGTCTGGTCGAGGTGGCGCTTCAATACAATGACACCTATGCGGAAAACGTCTTTTCCTTTGCCAACAGCATCAACACAACGGAGGGGGGAACGCATCTGATCGGCTTCCGTTCAGCCCTGACGCGCGCGTTCAACAACTACGCCACCAGCAGCAACATTTTGAAAAACGGCAAGGAATCCCTGAAGGGAGAGGACCTGCGCGAAGGTCTTGCCTGCGTTATCAGCATCAAGATCCGGAACCCGCAGTTCGAAGGTCAGACGAAGACGAAACTTGGAAACAGCGAGGTCAAGGGGCTCGTCGAGGGGATCGTCTACGACAAGATCAGCAGCTATCTGGAGGAAAACCCCTCCGTTGCCAAGCAGCTGCTGGGCAAGTGTCTGGATGCGGCCCGGGCGCGCGAAGCGGCCCGCCACGCCCGCGAACTGACGCGGCGCAAGACCGCCCTCGAGGTCGGCGCCCTCCCGGGAAAACTGGCGGACTGCCAGGAGCGCGATCCCAGCCGCAGCGAAATCTACCTCGTCGAGGGGGACTCTGCCGGTGGCTCCGCCAAGCAGGGCAGGGATCGTCGAAACCAGGCGATCCTGCCGCTCAGAGGCAAGGTGCTCAACGTCGAAAAGGCGCGCTTCGACAAGATGCTTCAGAACGAAGAGCTAAAGGTGATCATCACCGCCCTCGGTATCGGGATCGGTGAGGAGGACCAGGACATCAGCCGGCTCCGCTACCACAAGGTGATCATCATGACCGATGCGGATGTTGACGGCCTCCACATCCGGACGCTTCTGCTCACATTCTTTTTCCGTCAGATGAAACAGATCATCGAACGGGGCTACCTCTACATCGCCCAGCCGCCGCTCTTCAAGGTGAGCGATCGCAAGCAGGAGATCTATATCCACAACGAAGAGACGATGAAGAACCACGTCCTCGACAGCGGTGTGAACCGCGTCCGGCTGTTGACCGTGAACGGCAAAGGGGACACCTTGCGGCAAGGTGTCCCCGCGATCACCGGCAAACGCCTCCTCGACCACATCCGCAAGGCGATGCGGATCGAGATGATCCTCGACAAGTTCGAAAAGGAGGAGAAGAACCGCGATATCATCCGGATCCTGGCCGGAGACCCCATCCTGGCGGACGAGGATTTCCGGACCGAAGAGGTCCTGGCGAAGGTGGCAAAAAGGACCGGAATGGCCCTGGGTGAAGACCTTGAAGGGGTTGATATTGAAATGGACCAGGAACACGGGCGCTGGAGGATGGTCTTCCGCATGCGGCGAAGCGGCCGGGTGGCGGTCACGATCATTGAACGGGACACCCTGAAACTTCCGAAGTTTGCGGAGATTCGGGCTCTTCTCGGCCAGATCACCGTTCTTGGAGAAGCGCCCTACCGTGTGAGCGCGGCGGACGAGGCGGAGGGGGCGCCGGCGAAGGAGCCTGAGACTGTTGCCACCATGGCGGCCCTGATCGACTACATCATCGCCGCCGGGAAAAAGGGATATGCCGTCCAGCGCTACAAGGGCCTCGGCGAGATGAACCCGGAGCAGCTCTGGGAGACGACGATGAACCCGGAGAAGCGGACGCTCCTCCAGGTGCGGATCGAGGACGCCGTGGCGGCGGACGAGATCTTCACCACGCTGATGGGGGATCAGGTGGAGCCCCGTCGCGACTTCATCTACAAAAACGCGCTCTACGCATCGAATCTGGATGTATGATCGGAGACCTTTGAATTTCTACCCTTCCTGTCATTGCGAGGAGCGGAGCGACAAAGCAATCCGACGCAGTCATTGCGAGGGCTTCAGCCCGAAGCAATCTCAACAAGCAACAACTTATGGGATTGCTTCGTCGGCTTTTGGCCTCCTCGCAATGACAAATGGCGCGTTTTTCAAAGGTCACGATTGAACAAAGGAGAGATTGATTTTGATGGAAAACCTGTTCGAAAAGACTATTGCGATCAACATCGAAGACGAAATGAAAAAGTCCTACATGGACTATGCGATGAGCGTCATCATCGGCCGGGCGATTCCCGACGTCCGGGACGGCCTGAAGCCCGTCCACCGCCGGGTTCTGTTCGCGATGAGCGAGATGGGCAACCGCTGGAACAAGCCCTACAAAAAATCGGCGAGGATCGTCGGGGATATCATCGGAAAGTACCATCCCCACGGGGACACGGCGGCCTATGACACCATGGTCCGGATGGCGCAGGAGTTCTCGATGCGCTACCTCCTCGTCGACGGCCAGGGAAACTTCGGATCGATCGACGGGGACCCCCCCGCCGCGATGCGGTACACCGAGGTCCGGATGGCCCGGATCGCCGAGGAGCTCCTGGCGGATTTGGAGAAGAATACCGTCAATTTCGTTCCCAACTACGACGAATCCCTGGAGGAGCCGACCGTTCTCCCGGCGAAGATCCCGCTGCTGCTCTTGAACGGAACCGGCGGCATCGCCGTCGGCGTGGCGACGAACATCCCGCCCCACAACCTCCGTGAAGTGATCGACGGGACCATCGCGATGATTCACGACCCCGAGATCACCATCGACGGGCTCATGCACTATATCCCGGGGCCGGATTTCCCGACGGCCGGCTTCATCAACGGCCGCGAGGGGATCCTCTCCGCCTACCGGACCGGCCGCGGCATCATCCGGGTGCGGGCGCGGGCGCTGATCGAGAAAAATGCGCGCAACGATCGGGAGAGCATCGTCGTTACCGAGCTCCCCTACCAGGTGAACAAGGCGAACCTGATCACGAAGATCGCCGAACTGGTGAAGGAGAAGAAGATCGGCGGGATCGCCGACCTGCGGGACGAGTCGGACCGCGAAGGGATCCGCGTCGTGCTCGACCTGAAGCGGGACGAGGCCTCCGCCATCATCCTGAACCAGCTCTACAAGCACACCCAGATGGAGTCCACCTTCGGGATCATCATGCTCGCGATCGACCGGGGGCAGCCGCGGGTTTTCAACCTGAAGGAAATTCTCCAGAGTTTCCTGGAGTTCCGCAAGCATGTGGTTGTCCGCCGGACGCTTTTTGATCTTGCGAAGGCGCGGGAACGGGCCCACATTCTGGAGGGATTGATTATCGCCCTCGACCGGATCGACGAGGTGATCGCCGTCATCAAGGCCTCCGGGAGCCCTGCGGAGGCGGCGGCCGCCCTCTGCAGCCGGTTCGGTTTGAGCGATCTCCAGGCGAAGGCGATCTTGGAGATGCGCCTCCAGCGCCTGACCGGCCTCGAACGGGAGAAGATCGACGCGGAATACGCCGAGATCTCCGCGCTGATCCACAGGCTCCAGGGGATCCTCGATGATCCGCAGAAGGTGCTCGATGTGATTGTCGAGGATCTCACCGAGATCCGGGCGCGCTACGGCGACGAGCGACGAACCGAAATCGTCTTCAGTTCCGAAGAGATCAACATCGAGGACCTGATCGTCGAAGAGGACATGGTCGTCGCGGTATCCCATGCCGGCTACATCAAACGCAACGCGGTGAGCCTCTACAAGAGCCAGCGCCGGGGCGGTCGCGGAAAGATCGGGATGGGGACGAAGGAGGAGGATTTCGTAGAGAGCCTCTTCATTGCCAACACGCACCACTACGTGCTGATCTTTACGAGCCGGGGCCGCCTCTACTGGCTGAAGGTCTATCTGATCCCGCAGGCCGGGCGCGCAGCGAAAGGAAAGGCGATCGTCAATCTGATCAACCTGACGGAGGGCGAGCGGGTCGCCGCGGTCCTTCCGGTCCGGGAGTTCACCGGCGAGAAGTCGGTGGTCATGGTGACCCGGAAGGGGACAATCAAGAAGACGGAGCTTTCGGCATTCTCCAACCCCCGTGCGGGTGGGATCATCGCGATCTCCATCGACGAGGGGGACGAGCTGATCGACGTTCAGCTCACCCTCGGGAACCAGGACATCTTCCTCGGAACCCGGAAGGGCAAATCGATCCGCTTCAAGGAGGACGATGTCCGCGACATGGGCCGGACCGCCCGCGGCGTCCGCGGGATCAGAATGGCGGAGGATGACAGGGTCATCGGGATGGAAATTCCGACCGAGGGAAACACCATCCTCACCGTCTCCGAAAAGGGGTATGGAAAGCGGACCGAGATCGCCGAATACCGCCTCCAGACCCGCGGCGGGAAGGGGACGATCAACCTGAAGACCGTTCCCAAGGTCGGGGACGTTTCGGGGATACTCCAGATCTCCGGCAGCGAGGACATCGTGCTGATCAGCGACTCGGGCCGGATCATCCGCATGCGTGCGGAGGAGGTGCGCGTCATCCACCGGAGCACCCAGGGGGTGCGCCTGATCGATCTCGACGACGACGAAAAACTGGTCGGCGTCGCCCGCGCCGAGCGGGAAGAGGAGCGGGAGAACGGTGCGGAGGAGGAGCTGCCGGAGGAGGGACCGTTTGAACTTGTCCCGGGAGGCGGCCCGGAGGAGAACGGGGAAGAACAATGAAACCGCGTATCGCGCGGTCCGTCACGTATCGTCCTCGGGGCCGACAGCGTGATCGCCGTGGACATCTCCGCCGGCGTAGCGGGAAACAAGGTCAGCCTTCGCTTATGCCTAATTCCCTGTGAGGAATTTCCGGATATTCCTGCCTAACTGCCGGAAGGCGTCGCCGGTCTTCGTCCCGGCGTCGCGGAACCACTCGCCGACGGTCCGGCCCTGCTTTGTGGCCTCCCGTCCGGCCTCCTTCGTCCCCTCCTTGAGCGCCTTGCCGGTTTCCTTGGCCTCGTCCCGGATCGCCTGTCCGGTCTCCTTCCCCTTCTCTAAACGCCTTGCCGACCTCCTTGATCCCTTCCTGGATCCCCTTGGCGGTTTCCTTTGCCCCCTCTTTGATCCCCTGACCGACCTCCTTCGCACCTTCCTTGAAGCCGGTGTCGGCAAGGCACGGGACGGACAGCAGGAGAACCATCATCATGACGACGATTGTTCGCATAAAGACCTCCTTGTATGGAATGGTTGCAGTGTATCACGGAAGGGAGGCGCCGACAAATGGAATGTCCCTCAGTTTTTCGCTCCCTCGAAGCAATGCCGGCAACGTTTTCCCCTTTGGGAAGGCGAGAAAGCGATTTGTTGATCCACCTTGACGGACGGCGCGTGGGCCGTTATACTCAAGCTGTCCGTGCTGTCGTATCGTTGCCTGCATATTTCTAAGTTTCAAGAGAGCTTGACAAACCGTTCGCAATGAAGAGACCAAACCATACCGCAAAAAGGAGGAAAAAATGAAGACATTCTTAGGCCTTGCCATTTGCGCTGCGATGTCGTCGCCGGCCTTCGCCGCCGGGACGTTCGAGACGGACCTCCTGCCGACCTCGGCCGGGGAGCTCCGGATCACCTTCATCGGCCACGCCACGCTGATGTTCGAGATCGGCGGGAAGGTGATTCACAGCGACCCGGTCGGCCAGTTCGGGGATTACGGAAAGCTGCCGAAGGCCGACCTGATCCTGGTCGCGCACGACCACTCGGATCACTTCGATCCGAAGGCGATTGCGCTGATCGGCACGGAGAAGACGAAGCTGGTCCTGACCCCGATTTGCGCCGCCAAGGGCGGGCGCGGGATCGTCCTGAAAAACGGAGAGGAGACGACCGTCGACGGGATCCGGATCGAGGCGGTGCCGGCCTACAACATCGTTCACATGCGTTCCCCCGGCATGCCCTTCCACCCCAAGGGTGACGGCAACGGCTACATCCTGACCTTCGGCGACAAACGGGTCTATGTGGCCGGGGATACGGAGAACATCCCGGAGATGAAGACGCTCGGGCGGATCGACGTCGCCTTTCTGCCGATGAACCTCCCCTACACGATGACGCCGGAGATGGCGGCCGACGCCGCCCGGATGGTAAAGCCCAAGATCCTCTACCCTTACCACTTCGGCGAGACGGATACGGCGAAGCTCGTTTCGCTGCTGAAAGACGAAAAAGGGATCGAGGTACGGATCCGCCGGATGAAGTAGAAATGGGCTACCGCATTTTCGACCATACGGCCGATCTCGGCGTGGAGATTTCCGGGGCCTCCCTGGAGGAGATCTATGCGGGCGCCGCTTTGGCCCTCTTCGACCTGCTGACGGATCTCTCGTCGGTCCGGGCGGGGGTCGCGCGCGAGATCGTCGTTTCGGGCGAGGACCCGGCAGATCTCCTTGTCAATTTTCTGCGCGAGATCCTCTATGCCTGGAACGGCGACCGTTTTCTGATGAAGGCCTGCCGGATCCGGGAGGTTTCGCCCCGGCGGCTGAAGGCCCTCCTTAGGGGCGAACCTTTCGATCCGTCCCGCCACCGGGTCCAACAGGAGATCAAAGCGGTGACCTATCATCAGGCCTCGGTTGAAAAAACGGGGGATGGCTGGGTGGCCAGGGTAATTTTCGATGTCTGATGTCTTCGCAACAAAGGGCGGATTTTATCCGAAGCCGTCCCGAGTTCAGGGCATATGCCGGCAGGGAAATAATGATGTCTGAGGGCCGTTTCCGGAAGATCGACGAGTGGCGCTGGGAGATCCCGCCGACGGGAGGGATGCGCGTCCCCGGGCTCCTCTATACCAGCGAAAAACTGATGAAGGGGATGGGGGCCGACGAGGGGCCGCGGCAGGTGGCCAACGTCGCCCACCTGCCGGGGATCGTGAAGGGTTCGCTCGCCATGCCGGACATGCACTGGGGATACGGTTTTCCGATCGGGGGCGTCGCGGCCTTCGACCTTGACGAGGGGGTCGTTTCTCCCGGCGGCGTCGGCTACGACATAAACTGCGGCTGCCGCCTGATGACGACGCGCCTTCGCCTTTCCGACATCCGGGAGCGCATACCGGCGCTCGTAACGGCGCTCTTTCAGAACGTCCCTTCCGGCGTCGGCTCCCGCGGGCCGCTGAAACTCTCGCCGAAGGAGGAGAAGCAGGTCCTGGTCGAAGGGGCGGCCTGGGCCGTCCGACACGGATACGGTACGGAGGCCGACCTGGAGGCGACGGAGGACGGCGGGGCGATGGCAGGCGCCGATCCGGAGAAGGTGAGCGACCGGGCGCTGGAACGGGGAAAGGAGCAGCTCGGGACGCTCGGTTCGGGGAACCATTTTCTCGAGATCGAGGTTGTCGAGGAGCTTTTCGACCTGTCCGCCGCCGCGGCCTTCGGTCTGGAACCGGGGCAGGTCTGCGTGCTGATCCACAGCGGCTCGCGGGGGTTTGGCTACCAGGTCTGCGACGATTACCTGGCGCGGATGGTGAAGCACGCGGGGGAGATCGGGATCGACCTGCCCGACCGCCAGCTCGCCTGCGCGCGGCTCAATTCGGCCCGGGGGCGGGACTATCTCGCCGCGATGGCGTGTGCGGCGAACTACGCCTGGGCTAACCGGCAGCTTCTGATGCACCGGACGCGGAAAACCTTCGAAAAGGCGCTGGGGATGGCGCCGCGGGAGCTTGGGATGCGGCTTCTCTACGACGTCTGCCACAACATCGCGAAGATCGAAACGCTTCCGGTCGAGGGGAAGGAGGTCCGCCTCTGCGTCCACCGGAAGGGGGCGACGCGGGCCTTTCCGCCGGGCCATCCGGATCTGCCGCCGGCCTACCGGAAGACCGGGCAGCCGGTCTTGATCCCCGGGGACATGGGGACGGGATCCTATGTTCTGGCGGGAACCCAGGGGGCCTTCACGGAGACCTTTGGGAGCACTTGTCACGGCGCGGGACGGGTGATGAGCCGCACCCAGGCAAAGAAGTCCTGCCGGGGCCGGTCGATCCCACGGGAGATGGCGGAGCGGGGTGTGATCGTGATGGCCTCCGGCCGGGGGACGCTACAGGAGGAGATCCCCGATGCCTACAAGAACCTCGACGACGTCGTGGAGGTGGTCCACCATGCCGGCCTCTCCCGGAAGGTGGCCAAACTCCGCACCTTGGGTTGCATCAAGGGATGACTGTAATTAGGGACAGAGCCCCTATTGTTTTCAGCGGAAACAATAGGGGCTCTGTCCCTAATTACAGGCGGTTTGCCGGCGGCGGGCGTAACGCTGCCAGAGGCGCACCAGCCGGACGATCAGGATGGCCATCAAGAGACGGGGGACGTAGAGCCAGAACGGATGGATGCCCAGCGGCAGGAAGAGCGGCGGGTCTTCGACCATCGAGTGGTTCGTCCCGATGGAAAGGTGGAGGAGCTCCAGATCCTCGCGGCTCAGGCGGCCGCTTTTGGCCTCCTCCACGATGATCGCCCCGCCGTAGGAGAGGCCGAAGATCACCGCGGTCATCCAGAGGAATCCGACCTTCCGGTCGAGGCCCATGATCCGGAGGAACGGCCCGAGGGCGCGGACCAAGGGGTGGATCCAGCCGAAGACCTTCAGGAGTTCCAGGAGCGTCAGCAGGGCCATGATGATGAAAAAAATCTTCGCCGTGAGCCGGGAGGTCGTCCACGCCCAGTGCCGGATCATCTCCAGAAAGGCCGGGCTGACCGTCAGGGCGCCGTCAGCGGCGGCAGGCATGACCGTGGAGCTCCCGACCCAGGGGACCATCAGAAGGACAGTGACGATGGCGGCCCCGATGCGGACCAGCGTGGCTTTCAACGGGTGGATGCCCGACTGCCCCTGGATGATCCCCTCCTGGATCAGCGCATGGGCCATCAGGATAAAGACGGCCATCAGCGTCATCTGGGCCGCGCTGAACGGGAAGACGATCATCGCGGCAAGCCCGCCGTAGACGGAGCTCAGCATGCCGATGACGAGCGGCAGCGCGGCCGCCGCCGGGAGGTCGAGCCACCCCATCAGCGGCTTCAGCAGGAAGTCGAGGCGGCCCAGCAGGCCGCTCCAGTCCAAGATCGCCGTGCAGAGCGAGATCGGGACGATGATCTTCATCATCCAGACGAATCCGTCCCACCCCTTCTTCAAGCCGGCGATGGTTCCCTCTTTCAGCCGTGTCCGGTATCCGTTTTTCCCGTTCATCTCCCCCCGTCCTGTCAGTGCGAGGCGCGTAGCGACGAAGCAATCTCATGGTTGATCGAATGGTTCCGGGATTGCATTGGAGGCCGGTGGTCTCATCGCAATGACCAAGGGCCTCTTTTTTGAGCTCTCCGTTTCCTGCGGGTTTTCTCCCGGCGGGAATGGAGCGTTCTCATTATCAGATCGGGGTCCGAAAGGGGAAGAATTTTTTTGCAAATCTCCTTTGCTAAAAACAGGTCGGGTATGTTACTAAAATCCCGCTCCCAAGAGGGGATGTCCGGCGTCTGAATGGGATAAAGGGATGAAGCTGACGATCTACCGCAAGCTGCTGTTGAGCTATCTCGCGATGGCATTCCTGACCGTGCTCGCCAGCGCCTACGCTATCTTCAGCCTCCAGCAGCTCAACGAGATTGCCTACAGGATCATCAACGATGATTTCGCCGTCGTCGACCAGAGCAAGAGCCTGTTGGACAGTCTGATCGCCCAGGAGAGCGCCGAGAAACGTTATCTGATTCTCCAGGATCCAACGATTGAGGAGATCTTCTGGTCGCGGAGCCGGGAATTCAACCGCATCTTCGAGGAATTGCGGAAGGGCCGGTTTGCGGGACTCGACCCGAAGATTGCCAGGCTTTCCCTCCTTCACAGTGAGTACGACGCACTTTTCTTCCAGGAGGTACAACTGGTCCAAGCGAAACGGAACGAAGAGGCTCAGGTGCTCTCCGAAGGGCAGGGCAGGAAGGCGATCGACGAGATGGCCATGCTCGTCCGCGCGGTACAGAAGAAGGCGGAGGAGAATATCGATGCACGGATGAAACGGATCGATGTCCAGAGCCTGCGGGCGTCCCGTCTGACCGTTGTTCTCAGCCTGGTCAGCCTCGTGCTGGGGGTTCTGGTCGTCCTGCTGGTCACCTACAACATCTCCCGGCCGCTCCGGCGGCTCGAACAGGCGACCACGATGATCGCCGAGGGGAAGTTCGACTTCGATTTCCACCTGGACCGTAACGATGAAATCGGAAGTTTATCCTATGCCTTCGGCATCATGGCCCAACGCCTCAAGATCCTCGAAGAGCGCAATCTTGATGCGAGTCCGCTTACCGGCCTTCCCGGGAATCTGGCGATCGAGCGGGAGCTCGGGAATCGCCTTCAGGCGAAAAGGCCCGTTTCGCTCTGCCACGTGGACCTGGACAATTTCAAGCCGTTTGTCGACCATTACGGCTACGCCTGGGGGAGCGAGGTGATCAAGGAGGCCGCCCTGCTGCTGATCGCCGAGCTGAAGGAGGCGGGGAAGAAGGGGGATTTCCTGGGCCATATCGGCGGCGACGATTTCGTGCTCATTTCCGTGCCGCCGCGCGCGGAGCAGATCTGCCGGCGGATCGTGGCCGGTTTCGATGGCCGGATCCGGAAATACTATACGGAAACGGACCGGGAGCAGGGGTTCTTCATCGGAAAGGATCGGCAAGGGGTCTGGCAGAAATTCCCGTTGATCAGCGTGACGATTGCGATTGTCACCGATGACGGCACCCGTTTTCAAAACCCGCTCGCAATGGCCGAGGTGGCGGCGCAGCTCAAGGAGTATGCGAAAACCCTCCCCGGCAACAACTGTGTGACGGAAAAGGATGTGCACAAGGTATGAAAATGGGCATTTTCTTCTGGGTTTTGGCGCTGTTCTTCATCGTGGGTTGCGCGACGGCGCCGCCGGTGATTGAGAAAAAGGATGTCAAGGAGGTCGCGGAGCCGGCCGCAAAGCCGGAGGTGGAGACGCCGGCAGCACCCCCGCGGCTGTTTGAGGAGCGCGACCTCCTCTTGGACGGGGTTGCACTCCTCAACCGTCCGGAACGACCGGATCCGGAGAAGGCCCGTTCGATTTTCCTCTCCCTGATCCAGCGTTATCCGCAGAGCCGGTGGCGTCCGGCCGCGGAGGCGTTCATCCGCCTGATCGACGAGAGGGATGCGTTTAGGGAGATGAGACGCCAAGACCGTCTGCTGGTCGACAAGACCAGGACGGAGCGGTTGAGGGCGCTGCAGGAGAACGAACTTCTGAAGAAGGCGGTCCGGGAACTGACGGAAAATCTCCAGTCGGAGACGGCGGCACTCGCGCAGGAGAATGAACAGATGAAGAGAGACATCCAGCGGCTGAAGGCCCTTGAAATCGAACTCCAGAAAAGGGAGCGGATGCTTCGCTGATCCTTTGGGATTTCAAACGCCCCGCCGCTTTCGGGCTTTTTACGAAGCCGCCAGGTATTCCCGGGCCATCTGGATTCCCAGCGCGGTCTTGGCGTCGATGATCGCCTTCTCGCGGATCATCTGCCGGGCCTCCTCGAAGGAGGCCGTCATCACCCGGATGTACTCGTCCTCATCGGCCGGAAGCGAGGCCGGCTGGAGATCGAGGGCAAGGTAAAAATACATGTATTCATTGCAGTATCCCGGAACCAGGTACCCCTCGAACAGCCTGATCAACCGTCCCGCCTGAAAGCCGACCTCCTCGGCCAGCTCCCGCTGGACGCATGCCTCGACATTTTCGCCCTCCCGGTCCATGTTCCCGGCGGGGATCTCCACGATCATCCCGCCCGCCGCCTGCCGGTACTGGCGGATCAGCACCAGATTTCCATCGGCGTTCACGGGGACGACGGCGATGCAGGGCCGGTGATCGATCCAGCTCTGCTTGAAGATCCGGCCGTCCGGGAGCCGCACGTCGCCCTCATAGACATCGAAAACGCGGCAATGGTATATGAGGGTGCGGTTGAGTTCTCCTGTGTCAGACATGATGGCTTCCTTCCTGTATCCTTCCCCATCGACGGGGGAGGGAGGGGTGGGGGTGCGGGTTAGTTTGTCTTCAGGATGGCGAGGAGGTGCTCTTCGATGGTCTCCTTGGGCAGGGCGCCGACCAGGCTGTTGACCAGTTTTCCGTCCTTGAACAGCAGCATCGTCGGGATGTTGCGGACGTCGTAGCGCGAAGCCGTCAGCGGGTTTTCGTCCACGTTGAGTTTGGCGATCCGGACGCCGCCCGCATACTTGGAGGCCAGTTCGTCCAGGACCGGCGCAACCATACGACAGGGACCGCACCAGGGCGCCCAGCAGTCGACGAGGACGGAGCCCGGGGAGGAGAGCACCTCGCGGGAGAAGGTTCCGTCGGTCACCTCGACGGGACGACCCTGGTCGCTCGTAACGACCAGAACGGCGCCGCACTTTCCGCAGAGGGGTTTTTCATTGAGGCGGTTCTCGGGCATGCGGTTCTTTGTGCCGCAGCGCAGGCAGCGGATGATCATCTCATCCAGCGTGCCGCCGCACTTTCCGCAGAGGGGCCGATCGTGGAGCCTCGCCTTCGGGATGCGATTTTTCGTGCCGCAGTTGAGGCAGCGGAGCACCATCTGTTCGTTTTTCATATGGCCACCTTCACGACGACGGGTGTCAGAACCCGTATCAGTTCTGCCGGCGACATCTCGGCAAGCAGCCCCCGGCTGCCGGCGTTGATCAGGATCAAGGGAAGACCGGCGATGCCCTCCTCCATGAAGATCCGGAGGCTCTTTTTCGTCCCGAAAGGGGAGGTGCCTCCCACCCGGAAACCGGTGTGCTTCTCTGCGACACGGGGTTCGCAGGGGCTGACCGCCTTGACCCCGAGGAGCCGGGCCATGGATTTGGTGGAAACTTGCCGGTCCCCGTGCATAAGGATGATGAGGGGCTCTCGACGGTCGTCCTCCATGACGAGGGTCTTGATCACGTGGTGCTCTTCGACCCCCAACTCCCGCGCCGACACCCGCGTACCCCCTTGTTCCTCGTAGCGGTACGGGCGCAGCGT
>JAHIMW010000027.1 GCA_018896355.1 Pseudomonadota bacterium | reverse complement strand
GAAAACGTGGAAGCCGGAATGCCGCCATGTTGAGAGCATGGCAATCATCTCCTTCGTGATTTTTCCCTTGTCCAGGAGCATCCTGAACACCTTGTGTTGGAAGATGGCCTCCAGCTTTTTCAGCTCCAGGGGCGGGGCGACGCGGAACATGCCCTTGTTGCCATAGAAACAGCCGTCCGTCATCAAAATGTGGCAGTGGGGATTGTACCCCAGGAAATCGCCGCAGTCGAGATAGCGATAGATCACCCGCTCGACATAGGGCCGCCAGAAACAGTACTGACGTGAAAAATGCTCATCGTAGATCCTGACGAAGGTCTCAAAATAGGCCTCCACGCAGCGGTAATAATCGGTTGCCTGCGGATATCGGGGCCGATAAACAGCGGCTGGGACAGCCATGATTCCTCACCTCCGAGGAAAACAGGCCGTCTATATTATCGATCTGACCTTTATCCGGCAGAAGGGCAATGTGATCTTCCTGGGGCCTCCCGGCGGCGGGAAGACGCATTTAGCCGTATCACTGGCCCTGAAGGCATGTCAGACCAGTTTGAGCATCTACTTTACCACGATGGAGGACCTGATCGGAAAGTTGAAAAAGATCATGGCGCCGAACGGAAAGGCAGAGGCCGGGGCTATAACAAATCGGCGCTGGTGATCGTGGATGAGGTTGGCTATACGCCGATCGGCAGAGAGGAATGTAATCTCTTTTTCCGATTCATTGCCAACCGGTATGAGAGGGCCAGCACGATTATCACGTCCAACAAAGCCTTCCCCGCGCCGTCCCGCAGGAGGGCGCGGGGAACCCGCTTTTCCCTGAGAGGCCGGTTTCCGGCGATGCGCCCCGGTGAGGAGAAGAATAGGGGCCGGTCAGAGATAGGTCTTGACGATGCCGCCGTCGTAGAGCAGATCGCCGCCGATCAGGAAACGGCTGTGCTGCGAGAAGCCGAAGACGAAGAGGTTCGCCACTTCGATGGGGGTCATCATCTCCTTGATTCGTGATTTTCCCAACATGACGTCCCGGACGACGGCTTCCGGGGTGATCCCGCGCTGTTCGGCCTGTGAGGGGATCTGTTTGAGCGCCAGCGGCGTCGAGATGAAGCCGGTGCTGATCGAGAAAGAACGGATCTTCCCATCGCCTTCCGCCGCGATGGACTGCGTCAGTCCGCGCAGGCCAAACTTGACGATGTTGTAGACCGGTTTGTTGATCGTTGTGATGTGGGCGTGGACCGAGGCCATGTTCCCGATGGCGCCGACGCCGTCCCGACTCTTCCGGATGTGCGGGATGACGAGCTTTGCGAGGCAAAAGGGCGCCCGGAGCATGATCGACTGCATAAGATCATATTTCGCCATCGGGAAATTCTCGATGGCGTCGATATGCTGTATCCCTGCGATGTTGGCGAGAAATTTTATCATCCCCAGCTTCGCTGCCTGCGCGACGCAGGCCTCCATCTGGTCGTCGCGGGTCAGATCGACTTTGAAGAACTGCGCATGGCCGCCCGACTTTTGGGCCATCTTCACGGTTGCCTCGCCGCCCGCCTCGTCGACATCCGCACAGAGGACCTTAACGCCATTCGCCGCCATCGCGAGGGTCGTTGCCCGGCCGATGCCGCTCGCCGCCCCCGTGACGATGCAGACGTTCGCGGGCTTGAAGTACCGATCCTCCAGAATCAGCACATCCTTCTTCCGGATCACCGGTTCCCGCAGATCCACTTTCCTTTTCATGATTCCCCCTTCGCTTTCAATCGTCCGATCGACATCGTGCACCTGGACCTTCATTTCTTGCACAGCAAAGAAGGTTGCCCATCTCGATCCGTTGACGCGGGTTTTCTTTTTCATCTGAAAACGAGTCCAGGAAGGCGTGCTTCACGCAGAAAGATGAACCCGCCTGACCCCGCTTTTTTGAGAAATGCAGGGACAGTTCCCTTTATTTCAACCGGCAAGTGCCGCCGCCCGCGGGGCCCACATCAGAATGTCAGGGAAAATGGCAAATAAGGCCACGGCCACGAGCATCAGCAGGATAAACGGCACAACCCCCTGATAAATATGATTCAGCGTTATCTCGGGAGGTGCAACCCCCTTGAGATAGAAAATCGTATAGGCAAAGGGGGGCGTCAGAAATGAAGTCTGCAGCACGACAATATTCATCAGGGCAAACCAGATCGGGTCAAAGCCGAGCTTGATCGCGATGGGCGAGAAGAGCGGCACAACAATCATCACGATGCCGATCCAGTCCAGAAAACATCCCATAATGATGATAATTGTCCACATCGCAATCAGAATGCCCCACTTGCCGAAGGGCAGCGCCAGAACCATCTCCTCAACGATGTCGCCGCAGCCCAGCCGCATGAAAACGCTCGTAAAAAACGAGGCCCCAATGACGACCAGGTAAACCATGGCGGATGACTTCGCGGTGGCGAGTGCTGCATCTTTAATAACCTTCCAGCTCAACGCTTTGTAAGCGGCCGCCATAATGACGGACGCAAAGGCTCCAAAAGCGGCTGCTTCCGTCGGCGCGGCCATACCAAAGAAGATCGTGCCTAACACCGCCAGGATCAGGACACACACGGGCAATACCGAAGAGACGAGCATCTGCAGCTTTTTCGCCAACGGCACCCGGAGGTCTTCATGGATGGCCGGTCCCATTTCGGGCTTCACAAAACACACAATGCCGATGTAAAGAAGATACAAAGCCGACAGAATCACGCCCGGCAGAAAACAGCCGATCAATAAAGCGCCGACAGAAACATTCGCGATGGGCGCATAGACCAGGATCAGTATACTCGGCGGAATCAAAATACCCAGGGCGCCGCCCGCGCAGATCGCGCCGCAGGCCAGCGGTTTGTTGTATTTATATTTCATCATCGGCGGCATCGCCATGATGCCCATTGTCGTTACGGTTGCCCCGACAACTCCTGTCGCCGCGGAAAAGATCGTGGAAGCGGCAACTGTCGACATGGCGAGGCCGCCTCTCAATCCTCCCAGCATGACATACATGGCATCGAAGAGCCTTGTTGCGATCCCCGATTTTTCGATGACGATTCCCATAAAAATAAACAGCGGAACGGCAATCAGCGTATTATCGGAAAGGGCGACATAGATGCGCAGCATAAATACATTGCTGATCTGGGGTCCCACAAAAATGATGCCGAAAATCGTTGCGACGCCGGCCAGCGAAAAACCGATCGGGAATCCCATCAAGATCACCCCGATCAGAATGGTTAACATCAAAAAAGTGATCATTTCCAAACTCATGAGACTGTCAGCTCCTTTCCCTTAATCAGCCGGTACAACTCCTTGATGAATACATTGACCCCCTGGAGGACCAACAGGAAAGTGCCGATGAGTATCCAGGTCTTGTAAGGATAGATCGGGGGGTAATAGCCGATTGAGGATCTCTCCAGAATCCGCCAGGATTCTATGACATGCGGCGCCATTGCCCAGAGAATCATGACCCAGCATAAGAAGAAGAGTGTCAGCATACAAAACACATTCAAAAAAGCCTGTACCTTGACCGGGAACTTTACCAGAAGCATGTCCACGCTGACATGTCCGCCCGTCTGCCAGGTATAGGCCATGGCAAAGATAAGGGCGATGCTGCAGAGAAAATATGTCGCATCGCTGCTCCATACAGTCGGAGCGTTGAATGCATAGCGCGCAAAGACTTCATAGACGAGTGATAGAATCAACAAAATAATGCAATACGATGTAATCTTGGCGATTTTCTCATTGATGACATCGACAATCTTCATCATTGCAATAACGGTTTTCATAATAACACTCCTCATTTCTCGTTCCTCAAAATAAGGCATTGGCCTCTTTGGCCACGCGCCCGGCCGGAAGCAAGAGCTCCGACCGGGCAACGCAGGAGGAGAGCAGCATTAGGGATAAGGGAAGGACACTTTACTTCCGAACAGGCACCATGAAATGCTCGTAGTCGGAAAAGTCCTTCCACATCTTATTTACGGAAGCCCATGTTTTGGTGGTATGGGGTCTGTTGATCTTCTTCACCTCGTCGTCAATAAATTTCCAGGCGACTTTCCGGAACTCTCTCTGGTCGGCGTCCTCAACACGGGTTAAAGTCAAGCCTTTGCTTTTGTAGAATTCCAGCGTTTCAGCACCCTTGGTGATATCTTCGGACCATTTCTGGATCGTCATGGCCATCGCGGCCGACTGAATGATGGCTTTGTATTCGGGCGGCAGCGCATTATATTTTGTTTTATTGAAACCCAGCTCAAAATAACAGGTCGGCTGATGCATGCCGGGACCGGCGACAAATTTGGTTACTTCATGAAAACCCTGCTGCTTGTTTACGATCGGGGTGGAAAATTCCAGGGCGTCCAGAATACCCTTTTGCAGCGAGGGATACAGGTCTACACCGGGCACCATCATGACGGAAACGCCCATTGACTTAAGAATTTCCGCCCACCAGCCCGGGGTTCTGTATTTCAAGCCTTTAAAATCTTTGACATTCTTCAGTGGCCTGTTGGACATGGCCAGCAGTTCCGGGTGAGTTAAGCCGCCGGGAATGACGATGACGTTCATGCCCATTTCATTATACATTTCCTGCATGAGTTCCTTGCCGCCGCCGGAATACATCCAGGTTACGTACATGGTCGGTTCAAGATGCATGGGAATGGATGCAAAGAAATTCGCCGACGGATGCTTGCCCTGCCAATAGCCGGTCCAGCTGTGCCAGCCATCAAGGGTGCCTTTGGAAGTGGCGTCCATGTTTTCCATAGCCCCGACGACAGCGCCGGCGGGAAGCACTTTGATCACAAAATTGCCGCCGCTCATGTCACTAACACGTTGGGCAAAATCTTCCGCCATTTCATGAAGCAGCCACCCCTTAGCCCAGGTGGTCTGCATTGTCCAGCGCACTTTCTCCGCCGCTTGCGCGTAACCCCCAAAAATCAGGGAACCCATCAACATCAAAACAAAAATAAAACCGAATATTCTGCTTTTCATCTCTTTCTCCTCCTTCTTTCTTTAGTCGTTCAGTTACTGTTTCCTCCTTGAAGTCTCCCGGCTCCGCCATTGAATTCGAACAGCACGGTTACTGCTCCGTCAGCGCCTTCCTGGCTTTTTCCTGACTGTCATAGATGTAAGGGGCCAGACGTCGTTTCTTCAACTCATCGCCCAGCTTCATCCGTAAAAAGGTGCTGGTGGTGTACCGGGTCAAACCCCGGTAGTACTTCATGACGTACTTGACCATGTCGGAGTAATCGTCCACCAACTCGGGCAAGATATCCAGACCTTCGTGACCGAAATGGTTCAGCCCCTTGTCCTTGCCGTCGCCCTGGCCGGCCGCGTAGAGCAGGGTCAGATTCTTCGGGCTGCCCGTTTTCAGGAAGTACGCCTCCAACTGGACGGCGATCTCCTCGGCAAAACCTGCGCCGACGAAGCCGCCCGAAGCCACCGTGTCGCCGTCGCGGATGATGCGAACAGCCTCTTCCGCCGAGACCAGCTTGCCCTTCTTGACGCGCTGGGACTGCAGTTGTGACAGGATGGGATGGATCAGTTTTCGCCCCAATTTGTCCGCTTTCATGCCTTGCCTCCTGGAGATACAAACGTTATGGTATCCTTGGACGGTTAAATTTCCCCCAGGGTGATGTCCGTATCCTCCTTCTGGATTGGGATGATGAAGACGGGGATTCCGATCCGATGGAGCACCTTTTCCGCCACACTTCCAAGAAATGCATGGCTGATAACTCCCTTGCCGTGGGTCCCCATGACGATGATGTCGCATTGCATCGTGGCGGCGATTTTCAGGATCTCCTCGGCCGGATCGCCGAAAACGATCTGAATCGACGCGACGCGTTTGAGCGTTTCGGGATCGTCCTTCAGTTCCCGCTTGGCGAACTCCTGCAACTGTGCTTCGATCTTGGCTGCGAGCTCTTCCCGTGTTTCCTGGCGGATCTCCGACAGTCGGGCCGCGTCGGTATGGATCAGAAGATAGGATTCCGCAAGAGGCCGGCTGTCCACCACGTGCAGGATATGGATCGACGCGTCATGCTTCCTTGAGGAGTTGACGGCATAGCGGAAGGCATAGGCCGAGTTCTTGGACAGATCGGTGGCATACAGAATTTTCTGGATCCTGGGTATCATGACTTTTCCATTGACTTGTTGAATACTTTCCGCACCTTGTCTCCTCTTCCCGCATCCGTATCGATGATCCCTGCATGGGGTTGCAGCAAGAAGTGGGCCACAAGCCACTAATATATCCAATAGAGTGAATTTGTTCAGAAAATATTTACTATCCGGAATACCAAGGGGAGAATCTTCCCAAAAGAGTCGAAAAAAGGCTACACTCAACCGGATGGCGCACCGGAACAACGGGGAGGGGAGAGGGCATTCCCCGATGGGTAGATAAATAGCTACATGTAGAAAAAAGGATACTTCAAGTCTGTTTCAGGGAAATATTCAGTTTTTTCATTTTTTTGTAGAGGGTTGTACGATGGATTCCCAGCAGGCGTGCCGCCTGGTTTTTGTTGAAATTGGAGATGCGGATGGTTTGCATCAGGGTCTCCTTCTCCATGTCGTCCCGGAGCCTTTTGAGCGTGGCGTTGTCCTGCTTCGACGATTCCCGGCCCAGGTCCTGCATGAAAAGAGGGAGATGCCGCACCTGCGTCTGGTCGCCGTCCAGGGCAAAGAGGGTCCTCTCCAGGATATTAGAGAGTTCCCGGACATTGCCGGGCCACGGATAGGATCGGAAAATCTGCATCACGGCGGGGGAGAAGCTGGCCATTTTGGTTCCATGTTCGCGGCTGAGCTTCTTCATGAGGTGCTCCGCAATCTGGGGGAGATCCTCTATCCGCTTCCGAAGAGGCAGGATCGAAATGGGAATGACATTCAGCCGGTAAAAGAGATCCTTTCGGAATTTACCGCGATCCACCAGATCTTCAAGATTCTCATTGGTCGCGGCGATGAGGCGGAAGTTGCTTTTGATCAGACGGTTTCCCCCGAGATGCTCGAACTCCTTTTCTTCCAGGACCCGCAGGAGCTTCGGCTGCATTTCCATGGGCAGATCGCTGATTTCGTCCAGAAAAATGGAGCCGCGGTTGGCCAGTTCGAATTTGCCGGCTTTCCCCTTGTTTGAGGCCCCGGTAAAGGCCCCCGGTTCGTATCCGAACAGTTCCGCCTCCAGAAGCTCCCTGGGAATCGCGGAACAGTTGAGGCGGATGAACGGATACAGGCGCCGTTTGCTGGCGTAATGGATGGCGTGGGCGAAAAGCTCCTTTCCCGTGCCGCTCTCCCCCGTGATCAGAACCGGGGCATCGATCTCCGCCGCCCGGAAGGCAAGCTGCTTGAGTTCCAGGATACCCGTGCTACTGCCCACGATATGCTGGAGGGTATATTTCGACGATCTCAGATCCGTGAGTTCCTTCTCGTAGAATTCGACCTTGGATTCCAGCAGGCTCAGCCGGCTGGAGAGAGTATGGACGTCGCGTACATCCTTGAACATCACCTGACCGAATACGAACAGACCCTGTCCGTCGATCCGGATTGGGATGCGCTGGACGACCATTGCCTGCCCCCGGATGCTCTGGGTGTCATTGATTTCCGGGACCTCGGTTTCGGCGACGATATGCATCCGCGAATTCTCGATCACCTCCGTGCAGTGCCTCCCCAGGGTCTCTTCGGGCTTGATTCCAAGAAACTCTCCGTAAGACTTGCTGAAGAAAATCACCTTGCCCAGTTGGTCGGTGATCACTACGCCGTTGCGGATGGAATCGAGGATGGTTTCGTAGAAGAGGATCCTCCTCTGCAGATCTGCAACCTTCTTTGCATCCATGGAAGATCCCCCATCGGTCGCTGACGATTTCCTTTTTCCTTGGCTGCCGCTATATCGTTTGTCGCCGGTCAATCGAAATACAGGCTTATAAACCGTTTGGATTTTTTTTAGGGCGTTGTTTGGGCCTTCGGGGGGCTGACGAGCGCCTCCCCGTCGAGCACCATGATCCCCTCCTGGTTTCTACAGACGGTCTTCAGGCGGACCCGGTTTTTTTCCGGATTCCGCTCGATCACTTCCACGGAGGCCGTGATGGTATCGCCGATACGAACGGGCGCGAGAAAGGAGAGCTCCTGTCGGATATAAATGGTCCCTGGTCCCGGAAAACGTGTGCCGAGAATAGCGGATATGAATCCCGCGATCAGCATGCCGTGGGCAATGCGCGACTTGAAGAAGGTATGAGACGCGTAGCATTCGTCGATGTGGGCGGGATTGAAATCACCGGTGATCCCCGCATAGAGATAGATGTCCGTCTCTGAGATTGTCTTGGCAAAGGAAGCGCCGTCTCCGATGCTGATTTCATGAATGGTTTTTCCCGTCATCCTTGATGTCCCCCCTTATACGGTTGACCCATCCTGCATTTTCCGGATTTCTTTCTTGCGCAGCTCGCCTCGAATGATCTCGCCGGTGCTCGTCATGGGAAGCTCGCTCAGAAATTCGATCTCCCGGGGATATTCATGGGCGGCCAGGCAAGTCTTCACGAATTCATGGATCTCACGGGTCAGATCCTCCGAGCCGCTGACACCGGCATTGAGAACCACGAAGGCCTTGACCACCTCCGTACGCACTTTGTCCGGTTTGCCGATAACGGCGGCCATGGCCACAGCCTGATGCTTGATCAGGCAGTCCTCGATCTCCGCCGGGCCGATCCGGTAGCCGGAACTCGTGATGACGTCATCCTTCCGAGCGACATACCAGATGTAGCCGTATCCGTCCTTTTTACCAAGGACGGATGCTTTCTTTTCTGGTCGCGAGTATAGGGAACCTTCGGTTTTATGTCAATGAAACAATCCCGGATAAATGGCATCGATGAATACCAATCGAACACTTCAGTTTTTTCTGAAAGTATGTTCAATGTTTTCCCTGGATGAAACTCTCGGTTTTTGAAAGGAAGATAATCTCTTATGGCTTCTGCCCATGATTTATAAACCCCAAAGACCACAACGTTCCAATCGGTTATGTTGAACGACCCTATTTCCCGTGCAGATTGCCCATCCACCGGATCGCCTCAGAATCGCTGATCCTTCCGAGATAGATCTGAGTTGTTTTCAAATCCTGATGCCTCAAGATTACTTTCGATACTACTTCCAGGGGGACGCCGTTTCTGCTGGCATAAGTGACTGAATATCTCCAGAGGTCATGGGGTGACACATGGACATTCAATTTGGCTCCCAATCCTTTGACAAGGGACCTTGCCGTCGAATAGCAGATCGGGAATATCCTTGCCTCTCCTTGAATAGCTTTCTCCTTGATGTACTCCGCCAGTTTTCTCGACACGTTCTCCGGCATGTAGGCTCTTTCCGTCTCCTTGCCTGATTTGGGTTCTCTGAGTGTAATGGTCCTATCAGAAACATCCGACACTCTGATCTTTAGCAATTCACCAATCCTCAACCCACAGCGCGCTTGCAGCTCCAATATCAATCGATCCCGCTGTTTTGTTGTGTTGTAGATCATTTCGTCCACTGTTTCCCTTTCCAGGATCTTGTGCGGGACTTGTTTGGGCGCCTTAAACGATTTGCTCAGCAGTGATGCGTTACAGGGATTTCTCATATTCAGGGAGCAACGATCGATGATAAAGTTGTAGAAGGCTTTCAATTGGGCATATCGAAGCTGGCGTAGATTTGGCCAGATTCTTTGTCTGGTCTTCTAAAAAATGGAAGATCTCATCGGGGCTGATGTCATCCAAGAGTTTCTCCGCATGAATTGCATTGAACCGGTCAAGCAGAAGGGTGTAACTCTCGATGGTCCTCGTTTTATGGTTCGACTGAAGATAATATTTGAACAGGGTTATCACTTCTTTCATGGTCATGGCGTACCTCCATATTCTTGACTTGTGAGGTCTTTGGGAAGGAAGTGATTATAACCCGTTTCCTTGGTTATCAATAGGGCCAGAATAATATGCCCGCCTGTGTCAAAGCACGCCTATTTTGCCAGAGAGATATTTTGCGGGATTTCTTTTGTGGGTACGGGCCTGAAGAAGAAAAGGGAAACCCCTAAAGCTCCTTATCCTTGATCAACATGGTCGACGGATCGAGAAGCAGTGCGGACCCGGCAGGGTTCGATCCCTTGCCCCGGAGCAGCTTGATATGGACATCCGCACGTTCCGGCTGCAACTCCAGAACAAGATCGAACAGACCGGCGACCGCTGAAAAGGATTCCGGCAGGCCGTCCAAACCCAACGATTCGTGCCGGTGGGTATGGACGGTGAACCAGATATGAATGCCATTTTTTACGGCGATCGCTTTCAGGTCGTTCAGATCCGAACGCCGGGACTCGTCAAAATAGAGACCGTCGATAATCATCATCGTCGGCGAGAAGATCCCCTGTTCGGTCAGATCGCTCAGCCGTTCTTCAAGCTTCGGAACCGTGAAGGTTTCGACGCGGAAAGTCATGATGAAGCGGTGGGGCAGGACCGATTCCCAGAGGCTGCTGACCTGCGCCCCTCCATAACGTCCTGCAAGATGTTGAAAAAGCTCATGGTACCAGATGTTCACCTTGTTGACGGGATCGTTCAGGCTGATGTGAAGGACATTCCGGCTTCTCAGCATGCCGTTCAGTGCCAATTGGACGAGCAAGGCGGTTTTCCCGACGCCGGCGTGGGCGAGTACCGCGCCGAGTGCGCCTGCCGGCAGGATGTCCTCGGTCTCGAAACCAAGCTGACGTAAAGGGTTGCGAAGGATGAGATCATTTTTCAGCATAGTACCCTTCCTCACTTTAAGTTGAATGATCCTGGCACTTGACCGGAGAGATACGTTCCCCGAATCCCCTGACTTCATGCCGCGCTCTTCTTCCGGAGGGCGACCTCTTCTGCAATCTTTTCCGCGATGGATTGGGGAATCTGTCGATAGAGCGCGAATTCCATCGTGAACTGCGCCTTGCCCTGCGTGGCGGACCTCAGAACCGTCGAGAAACCGAACATCTCGCCCAGCGGGACCTGGGCCTCGACCACGGTCATTACCCCTTCGTCCTGCGCCCCGACGATCATCCCCCGCCTCTGATTGAGCAGCCCCATCACCGCGCCCTGGAACTCGGTCGGCGTCTCCACGACCACCTTCATGATCGGTTCATGAATCACGGGCTTGGCCTTGGCGTACCCTTCGCGGAAAGCGCCGCGGGCCGCCGCCTGAAAGGCCATGTCGGAGGAATCGACCGCATGTGACGCCCCGTCGTTGATGACGATCTTCACGCCGGTAACCGGAAACTCCATCTTCGGCCCCTTGGCCAGGCACTGCCGGAAACCCTTTTCACAGGCAGCGATGTACTGGGTTGGAATCGACCCGCCCCTGACCTGGTTGTCGAAAACGAAGTCATCTTCGCCTTCCGTGATCGGCTCCATATAGCCCGCCACACGGCCGTACTGGCCGGAGCCGCCGGTCTGCTTCTTGTGGGTGTAATTGAATTCCGCCCGCTGCGTGATCGTCTCGCGGTAGGCCACGCGGGGCTTTCCCGTTTCCACATCGGTGCCGTATTCCCTTTTCATCCGCTCCACATAGATTTCCAGGTGCAGTTCGCCCATCCCTTCGATGATCGTCTCGTTGGTTTCATCATCCACATGGGTGCGAAAGGTCGGATCCTCCTTCGTGAAGCGGTTGAGGGCCTTGGACATGTTGATCTGGGATTTGTTGTCCTTCGGAGAAATCGCAAGCGAGATCACCGGTTTCGGAACAAACATGGAGGTCATCGTCAGGTTGAGGCCCGGGGAAACAAAGGTATCGCCGGAGGCGCATTCGATTCCGAAGAGCGCCGCGATATAACCGGCGGCAGCGGCCTCGATGTCTTCCATCTGATCGGCATGCATGCGGACGACGCGTCCGATCTTCGTTTTTTTGCCCGTCCGGGTGTTGACGATGACCGCGCCCTTGGCTAACGTCCCCTGGTAAACACGGACGTAGGTCAGTTGCCCGTAGGTGCCGTCTTCGAGTTTGAACGCCAATGCCACAATCGGCAGGGAGGAATCGGGCAAGAGGTCCACCAGGGTCTCTCCATGATCGAGATCCAGGGCGGTGTTACCAACATCCGCCGGACAGGGAAGATACCGGTTCACCGCATCCAGGAGCGGCTGAACACCTTTGTTTTTGTAGGCCGATCCCAGGAAAACTGGGGTGAGTTTCCTCGACAGGGTTCCCTTGCGGACGGCGTCCATGATCAGCGCGTCGGAAATGGCGCCCTCTTCGAGGATCGCCTCGGTCAGTTCATCGGAGAAAAGCGATGCGGCATCGATCATCCCTTCGCGCTTCGAGCGGGCATCCGCAAGCAGCTCCGCGGGTATCTCGTCGCTCCGGACCTGTTCGCCGCTCTCACCCTCGAAATAGAAGGCCTTCATGGACAAAAGGTCGATGACTCCCCGGAAATCCGCTTCCAGTCCGATCGGGATCTGCATCGCGACGGCGTTGTGACCCAGTTTGGAATGGAGTTGGGCGATCACGCGGGATGGATCAGCGCCGCTGCGGTCGCATTTGTTGATAAAGGCGATGCAGGGCACCTTGTAGCGCTTCATCTGCATGTCGACCGTGATCGACTGCGACTGGACGCCGCCCACGGAGCATAGGACCAGCACGGCGCCGTCCAGCACGCGGAGGGATCGCTCGACTTCGATCGTGAAGTCGACATGCCCGGGGGTATCGATGATGTTGATCTCATGGTCCTGCCATTCGCAGAACGTTGCGGCCGAGGCGATAGTGATGCCCCGCTCCTTCTCTAACTCCATGGAGTCCATCGTGGCGCCGACGCCGTCTTTTCCCTTGACGTCGTGAATGGCATGGATCCGTTTTGTGTAAAACAGGATCCGTTCGGTCAGGGTGGTTTTCCCCGAGTCGATATGGGCGCTGATCCCGATATTCCGTACTTTTTCGACTGTGCTGCTCATACTTCTTCTTTCTGCTTTAAGAACGGCCTGCCGGTCGTTCAACGCAATGTAATAAAATCCCTCATGGGGAGATGTCATGCGAGAGAATGGATCCACTGCGGATGACGATGATGATTAAGGGGCGCGAAAAATATACGATTATTTTGCGTCTGTCAAGAAATATTTCCGCAGCGCCACAAGTGAAAGATTCGCAGCCAACGGATCTTTTAAATCTTTCCGTGGAGAATCTCCCGGAGCGCCTCGGAGAGCAGGGTCACGTTTTCGCGCCTGCTGGAGAAGCCCATCAGCCCGACGCGCCAGATCTTGCCTTTCAGAGGGCCGAATCCGCCGGCGATATCGATGTTGTACCCCTCGCGCAGGCGCGTCCGGACGGCCGCATCATCGACGCCGTCGGGAACGCAGATCGTGGTCAGCGAGGGCAGGCGGTTCTCCCGCTGAACAAAGAGCTGCAACCCGAGCGTTCCCATCTTGTCCCAGAGATACTCGGCGATGGCCTGATGACGGAACCAGCGGTCCTCCAGGCCTTCTTCAAGGACAAGCCGCAACCCTTCGCGAAAGCCATAATGGAGGGTCGTGGAGGGTGTATGGTGATATACCCTCTCCTTGTTCCAGTATTTTTCGATCATCGTCAGATCGAGGTACCAGTTCGGAACAGGGGTTTTCCGCCGGTAGAGGGCCTCACGGGCCTGGTCGCTGACGGTAAATGGGGAAAGGCCGGGAGGACAGCCGAGACATTTCTGCGATGCGCTGAACGCCACGTCGATTCCCCAGCCGTCGATGTTGAGCGGAACGCCGCTCAGAGAGGTGACGCAATCGATCAGAAAAAGGGCGCCGTGCCGGTGAACGACCTCGGCCATTCCCTCCAGCGGCTGAAGCGCGCCGGTGGACGTTTCCGCATGGATCAGGGCCAGGATCTTGACAGGTTTGTTTTCGGCGAGGGCGGTTTCGATCTCGGCCGGCGTGAACACGCCGCCCCAGGGTTTTTCGATCCGCTTCACATTGGCGCCGTAGAGTTTCGCCATTTCGCACATCCGCTCGCTGAAATAACCGTTGCAGCCGATGACGACCGTATCGCCGGGTTCGACGAAATTGCAGAAGGCGGTTTCCATTCCGGCGCTGCCCGTTCCCGACATCGGAAAGGTCATGGTATTTTTGGTCTGAAAGACCGCCCGGAGAAGGGCCTGCTCTTCGTCCATCAGCGAGAGCCACTCCGGATCAAGATATCCGATCAGCGCGGTGCTCATCGTGCGCAAAACACGGGGATGAACGGCGCTGGGGCCGGGACCGAGAAGGAGGCGTTGCGGTACATTCAGATCATTGATCGCGAGTGCCATATTTATCCTCTATCTTTCCATTGGGAAAATCTGTCGGAAGTCTTGCCGCAACGTACAACTGCTTTCTGTCTGCATCCCCCGCAAAAGCGGTTGTCGGATACAATGAGAGGCGGAAAATGTCAAGTCAAAATCTCTCCCTCCAAACGTTTCACGATCTCCGGCGCGCGGCCGGCGCTTCCGAGGACCTCCCGATTCTTGCGGGCGTACATCTCCCGGAGGGCCTCCCTGGCCGGCCCAAGATACTTCCGCGGATCGAACTCCTCCGGCTTCCGGGAAAAGATCTCGCGGATCTTCGCCGTCATGACGAGCCTCCCGTCGGAATCGATATTGATCTTGCAGACAGCCGAGTTGGCGGCATCTCGGAGCTGCTCTTCGGGGATCCCGACGGAATCTTTGAGGCTTCCTCCGCAGCGGTTGATCGTCTCCACGGCATCCTGCGGGATGGAGGAAGAGCCGTGCAGCACAATGGGGAAACCGGGGATCCGCCGTTTGATTTCATGGAGGATGTCGAGACGGATGCGAGGGGATTGGCCCGCCTTGAATTTGTACGCCCCGTGGGAGGTCCCGATCGAAATGGCCAGTGAATCGACCCCGGTACGGGAGACGAAATCCTCCACCTCCTCGGGACGCGTATAGGTGTGGCTCTCTGCGGCGACCTCGTCCTCCACTCCGGCCAGGACGCCCAACTCCCCCTCGACGGTAACGTCGTGAAGATGGGCGAAATCGACAACCCTGCGCGTCAGCACCGCATTCTCTTCATAGGCATGATGGGATCCGTCGATCATCACCGAGGAAAAGCCCGATTCGATGCAGGAGACGCAGAGTTCATAGGAGTCGCCGTGATCCAGATGGAGGGCGACCGGGATCTCTCCAATCCCCTTCTCCGCCGCCTCCCGTTTCATCATCTCCACAGCGCCGTGCGCCATATGGCCCAGAAGCGTCCGGTCCGCATAATCCCTCGCCCCTTTCGAAACCTGGATGATGACGGGCGACCGGGTCTCCAGACAGGCCAGGATAATCGCCTGGAGCTGTTCCATATTGTTAAAGTTGTAGGCCGGAACTGCGAATCCCGCGCGTACGGCCACCGCAAACATAACCCGCGTATTGACAAATCCGAGAGATCTGTAATGAATCATCCTTCCCCCTCCTGATCTCATAAATGCCGGTTCGGTGACGCACAACAGACAGAGCGGCTTTCGGCCCCGTCCACCATTTTCTTCAGATTTCCTTCTTGAATTGGTATCATAGGTTCGTGGCGGCAGCAAGACCTTTCCGTTACCGCATACGCATATCCCCCTTGACAAAGCGCCATTTTCTTCATAGTGAACAATCGTTAAATCCGCAATGGAAGAAATCATCATGCGCATTCCGAACGAAAAATGGAGCATACAGGAGGAGGAAG
Source organism: Pseudomonadota bacterium (assembly GCA_018896355.1). Lineage (GTDB taxonomy): Bacteria > Desulfobacterota > Syntrophia > Syntrophales > UBA5619 > UBA5619. Next base: position 21,145 of record JAHIMW010000027.1, on the reverse strand, counting down.
ATGACCGTTAAGATGTATACGCTGAGCACATGCGGCCACTGCAAGGCGGCAAAGAAGTTCATGGGAGAGCATGCGGTTGCCCATGAATTCACAGATGTGGACCTTCTGTCCGGCGATGCGAGGAAAACCACCATGGACGAGGTCCGCAAATACAATCCGGGATGCAGTTTCCCTACCATTCTGGTTGGAGATACGGTAATTATCGGCTTCAACGAGAAGGCGCTCCGGGAGGCCCTCGGAGTATGAATGCGGAGCAGCTTTACGAGATGCTTCGGAAGGTCCAGGAATCGAGTGGTTATTTCTTCAATCGGGAGCGCGAAAAGGTCTTCGACCTTCTGGATGGCCTCCTCTTGAGGAGATCGAAATGACGCTGAACTGGGATTTTCCCTACCCCTCTCAGAGGATGCCGGTTTTCGCCCGGAATGTCGTGGCCACCTCGCAGCCGCTCGCCGCTCAGGCAGGCTTGCAGATGCTGGTGCGGGGCGGAAATGCGGTCGATGCGGCCCTGGCCGCGGCGATCACGCTCACCGTAGTGGAACCGACGAGCAACGGGGTGGGCAGCGACGCCTTCGCCATGGTCTGGGACGGGAAAGAACTCCAGGGTTTGAACGGATCGGGCCGTTCGCCAAGGGCCTGGTCGCCGGAACGATTCACAGGCCGCTCGACGATGCCCCGGCTCGGCTGGGATACGGTCACAGTCCCCGGCGCCGTGGATATGTGGTCCACTCTCTCCCGGAGGTTTGGCAAGCTCCCCTTCCCCGACCTCTTCGATCCGGCCATCCGCTATGCCTCGCAGGGTTTTGTCGTTGCACCGATCACGGCGGCGAAATGGTCTGAAACCCCGGATCTCTACCGTGATCTTCCCGATTTCGCCGCTGCCTTTCTCCCCGGCGGTCGCGCCCCGCTGCCCGGCGAGCTGTTCCGGCCTCCGGGTCAGGCCGAGACGCTGAAAAGTATCGCAGAAACCCAGGGAGAATCCTTCTACCGCGGAGAATTAGCTTCGCGGATCGTCTCCTGTTCCCGAAATGCCGGCGGCTGCCTGACCGAGGAGGATCTGGCGTCACATCGAACAGAATGGGTGAAGCCCCTCTCCATGACCTGGAACGGCGTCACGCTGCATGAACTGCCGCCGAACGGTCAGGGAATGGCCGTCCTCATCGCCCTCGGAATACTGAAGCACCTCCCCATCGATCTTTATCCGGTCGATTCGCCGGAGAGCCTCCATCTCCAGATCGAGGCGATGAAATGGGCGTTTGACGCATCGCAGCGCCATATCGCCGACCCCGCCTGGATGACGGTTGAACCCTCCTCGCTTCTGGATGAAACCCGCCTGAAAGGGATCGCCGAAGGAATCCGGATGGACCGGGCTTCTCTGCCAACCGCAGCGATCCCGCATGACGGCGGAACGGTCTATCTGACGGCGGCCGATGAACAGGGGTGGATGGTCTCTTACATCCAGTCCAATTACAAGGGTTTCGGATCGGGGATCGTCATCCCGGGCGCCGGGATCAGCCTGCAGAACCGTGGCGCGGGGTTTACACTGGAATCGGGGCATCCGAACCGGGTCGCCGGGGGAAAACGGCCCTACCACACCATCATTCCCGGTTTTGTGATGAAGGGGGGGGCGCCGCTGATGAGTTTCGGCGTGATGGGCGCCCACATGCAGGCGCAGGGTCACCTCCAGATGATTATCCGGATCTTCGCCGGCCATCAGAACCCGCAGACGGCGGCGGACGCGCCGCGCTGGTATATCGACGAGGATTCCCGCCTCTCCCTGGAGCCGGGCTTTGGACCTAAGGTCCGGGAAGAGCTGAAGAAGCGGGGGCATCTGCTGACGGGAGGGGCGCCGACCTCCGTTTACGGCGGCGCTCAGATCATATATCGCCTTTCCGATGGCTATTGCGCCGCATCGGATCCGCGGAAAGATGGTCAGGCCGTTGGTTATTAATGTTGACAAGCCATTCAGGAATACCTATCTTACGCCTACGTCGAATTCCCAAAGGAGACCCATGCGTTGAATAATCTTTATAAATGCAGGAAAGTTGGCATTTTCATTGAGGAAATATGCCAGGATGCCACCTGTGAATGGCGTCTGAAGAATGAGGCATTTCTCAACTGTACCTGGGTCGCTTGCAATTACGGACCGTTCACCCTGGAAGAAGTTGGCGAAATGATGGGTGTAACACGCGAGCGAATCAGACAGATTGAAGCGAAAGCCCTTAAGAAATTGCAGCACAAAAAGCGGAGGGACCAGCTCCGCGATTTCGCGTCGCCGGACAACGAATGGGATATGATCTGAGAGGAATGATAAGCTCCGTTACGACGATTGGCGTTTACGATTTTTCAAGGTTTCCATAAATTCATTCATTTGCTCCTTTCTTTCCTTATCGGAAAAAAGAAGCGCCTCAACATCGCATTCAAGATCAAGGGCTGAACCTTTGTCCAGACGGGGGGCGATGTCGGAGATCTTCTTGATGGCAGCGATCGCTTCGGGTGACCGTCTCGCCAGTTCACGGACCATGGATTCCGTCTCCGCCATCAATTTTTCCGGGGCCACCACCTTGTTCACGAGACCGATCCGCATGGCCTCCTTGGCGCCGATCGGCTCCCCCAGCATGGTGAGTTCTTTCGCCTTCGCCATACCGATCCACTGCCGCAGCGGATCGAAGAGGGGGTTGATTCCAAACTTCAACTCCGGATGACCGAAGATGGCGCTTTCCGAGGCGATGATCATATCGCAGACGGTCGCAAGATTGAATCCGCCGCCCAATGCCAACCCTCCCACAGCCGCAATGACAGGCTTTTTATATCCATAGATTTTCTTCAGATACCGGGCTATGGAACGAAAGTAACCACTTATTTCCGTATCGGAAATAGCCGACATCTCCTTGAGGTCCATCCCCGCCGAGAAAACGTAATCGCCCCCGGTCAGAATGATGACGCGAACCTCCGCGTCTTCTTCCAACTGAATAAAACAATCCTCCAATTCCGCTCGCATCTCGCGTGAAATGGCATTCAGTTCGCCGGGACGGTGCAATGTTACAATGACATAGCCGGCTTTCCTTTCGACCAGAATCGTCTGAAACGTCATGGCAAAATTCCGACGGATGGGTTCCCCGCTCCGCTCCCCTGGGGGACACCTTGCCGCAAGGTGTCCCCTTACGCATCTATTGAAGCAGATATTGCGCTCCGCGCGACTCCGCCGCCTTCCCTTTTATTTCTTCAACTACTGCGGAGGTTATACTGCCCATCAGATATTTCAAGAGGGTTGTTTTTTTCTTCATTCCATGCACGATTTCGGGGCTTCCCTCCATGCCCGACAACTTGCCGGCAAGCAGAACGGCATCCTGAAGACCGCCTAAGTCATCGACCAATCCCAAATCCTTCGCCTGTCTCCCTGAAAAAATTCTTCCATCGGCCAGTTCAAATATTCTTTGCAACGGGAGCTTTCGGTTCTCGGCGATGGTTCGTACAAACTGATCGTAGATGTCGTCCACAATGGCCTGGAGCAGTGATCTCTCTTCTGGAGTCATTTCTCGGGTGGGAGAGCCGATGTCCTTGAATTTTCCGCTCTTGACAACGGAAGAACGGACGCCGACCTTCTTAAGAAGCTCTTCGACGTTGGCATAATGCATGACGGCTGAGATGCTGCCGGTGATGGTTCCCGGGTTTGCAACGATCCGGTCCGCGGCAACGGCGATCAGGTAACCGCCGGATGCCGCTACGGAACCCATCGAGGCCACGACCTTCTTCTTTTTCTTCAGTTCGAGAACCGCCTGGTAGATCTCCTGCGAGGGGGCTACACCGCCGCCGGGAGAATTGATTCTCAGGACAACAGCCCTGATTCCGCTATCATCGGCAAATGCGTTGATCTGTTCAATAAGCTCTCCGGAATCACCAATGATTCCTTCAACGGGGATGATTCCGACTTTCTCCCGCAGGTTAAACGACGGCCCACCCCCGCCGAACAGGCCCAAGCCGTACATCGCCATGACAGCGACAAACCCGATGAACATCAACAACGTGATCCCCAATATGACCGGGTGTCTTCTCATACGATGATCTTAGTCGCTCTCACTTTCCGTGTCGACGATCTTGACATCCGCCAGTGCCTGGCTCAGGTTCGAACCGATATTTTCCCTATTGTTGATATATGGATTGACGGAGTGTCCCTCCTGACCCGCCTCGTAATCTTTGATGCTCAACCTGATCTTCCGACTCTTTGGATCAAGGTTCTTGACGACGGCGGATACCGAATCCCCGACGGAAAACAATTCGGAAGAAGATTTGACCCGCCGCGAACTCAATTCGGAGATGTGCACAAGACCCTCGATGCCCTCTTCGATTTCAACAAAGATTCCGAAATCAGTAATGTTGGTTACTTTTCCGGAGACGATCGATCCGGCCGGATATTTCACGCTCAACTCTTCCCATGGATTCTTTTCAATCTGCTTGAGTCCCAGGGAAAACTTTTCATGCTCAACATCGATATTCAGCACCATGGCCTCGATGGTCTGACCCTTTTTGAAAATCTCGGAAGGATGCTTCACTCGTTGCTTCCAGGAAATGTCGGACATGTGGATCAGACCATCGATCCCCTCTTCGACCCCGACAAAAATTCCAAAATTGGTGACGTTGCGGATGACCCCCGTGATGACGCTTCCCTCAGGATATTTCTGCTTCAGCGTCTCCCAGGGATTGGCGGTGGTCTGTTTCAGGCCCAGGGAGATCCTTTTGGTCTCGATGTTGATATCCAGAATCATCACCGGGATACGCTGGCCTACCGACAATACCTTGGAGGGGTGCTTGATTTCCCGAGTCCAGAACATCTCCGACACATGGATTAATCCTTCGACCCCGGGTTCAAGCTCAACAAAAACGCCATAGTCCGTAAGATTGACAACCCGCCCTTCGATAAGGGAATGGATGGGAAATTTATCCTTGATCGTCTCCCAGGGATTTTCAGCCAATTGTTTGAGACCCAAGGCTACCCGCTCCTTCTCCCGATCAAAGGAGAGCACCTTGACACGAATCTTCTCACCTTTGGAGAAATGATCGGAGGGGCGTGTGATTCGGCCCCAGGAAATGTCCGTCACATGAAGCAAACCGTCGATGCCGCCCAGGTCGATGAAGAGACCATAGTCGGTGATGTTCTTGATAACCCCTTCGACAATCTTCCCCTCTTCAATATTCTGGAGCGTTTCCAGCTTTTCGGCCTCCCGATCCTTTTCCAGGATGGTTCGGCGCGACAGGACCACATTGTTTCGTTTCCGATCATACTTCAAAATATTGAACTCAAAGGACTGACCGACATATCGGTCAAGGTCTCTAACCGGGCGGATATCCACCTGGGATCCGGGAAGAAAGGCGGGGATGCCGATATCCACGGAAAGTCCCCCCTTCACCCTTTCAATGACCGTTCCTTTGACGGGGGTATTCTGTTCACAGGCGAGCTTCACATCATCCCAAATCTTGATTTTGGCGGCTTTGTCCTTTGAAAGGACGAGGTTTCCATCCTGATCGCGGCGATCAACAAGAACTTCGATCTCATCCCCGACGTTGAGGTTTATATTACCCTGATCATCGCGCAGTTCCCTCGCCGGAATATATCCTTCCGTCTTCCATCCGACATCGACCATGACGGTGTCCGCGTTGATCTGCACCACCTTGCCGGTTAAAACGCCGCCCATTTGAACGGATTGCAGGCTCTGTTCGTAAAGATCCTTGAATTCGGAACTCTCTTCCGGGCCCTGGGAAGAATCGCCGGATATCTCCCCTTTCGTTTCTTTTCCTGTTTCCTTGCCTGCTTCCTGATTTGAGATTAAGTTATCATCGTTACCCATTCAACCCCTACCCCCTGAAAGATTTTTGTTTTATAATCTCGCATTTTATAACACACCGATTATAAAATATCAAGCGAATTCAGGTAAAAAACAATGATCTTGGGGTCATTCTGAAAAGGATTACACAAACGGGCAGAACCTTTCGATCACGGCGATCATGATCCCCACCACTTGAGATACGGATTTGTCAGAGGAATCGATCACAACGGCATCCGTGGGTACGGCAAGAGGGGCAACGGCGCGCTCACGGTCCTGACGGTCACGGCGGATCAGGTCGTTTTCAATATCCTTCAGAATGACTGATTGCCCCTTTTCAACCAGTTCAAGATATCGCCGATTCGCCCTCTCTTCAACCGATGCATCCAGAAAGAATTTGATCTCGGCCTGTGGAAAAACGACGGTCCCCATATCGCGGCCTTCTGCAACAACCCCTCCGACCGCGGCCATCTCCCGCTGGACAGGAAGTAGGTGCTTCCGAAGCAGCGGAATCGCGGAAATTTTCGAGGCGAGCAGACCGATTTCCTCGGTCCGGATCTTTTCCGACACATCTTCGCCATCGACGAGAACACGGAATCTCCCAGACTCATTTTTCAATGAGACCTTCATCTCCCGGCATATGTCGGCAATCCTCTGCTCCGTACCATCCCAGCACTCGCATTTCAGTCGGTACGCAAACGCCCGGTAAAGGGCGCCGGTATCCAGATAAAAGAAAGAGAGGCGGGACGCGAGGAGTTTGCTGATCGTACTTTTGCCGGCGCCGGCCGGACCGTCAATCGTGACGACGGGACGTCTATTCATGGGGCCACTTTTCTCAGCGAATTCATTTTCTTCTGATGAAGAAAAGGGGACTGCTTTATCCGGATCATGATTTGCTCATCCCCGAAGCTTACATCCGGTGCCGGCGGATTTTCTCTTCGAAAGGGCCGCCTTCGCGCCACATGGGATCTATACCATACACAAACCTATCCCACAAGCTTGCAACCGCAAAAAAGATCCTGCCCCCGGAACCCATCATGACGATGATCTGCCGCCGTAAATGTGAACATTGATTGCATCGTCGAAAAAGGGTAGGATGCCGTCATGGCCGTAGTCACTTTTTCCAAGGAGAGGTTCAAAGCGATCTGATGTTGCCAGGAAATCATAGGGCTCCCAAATGGGTTTTGCTTTTTTTCTTGCTTGTGATGCTTGCGGGCGGTATGCCGCGAACGGCCCTGGCTTCCTTCACAATCGAGGATGAAAATAAACTGGGAAAGGAGTTTTACGATAAGCTTGAGAAGGGCAATTTTATTCTAAAGAATGAACGGGCGAACACCTTCCTGACCTTTTTGGGCGAGCGGATCCTCGCGCACAGCGACAAGGCGCCTTTCGCGTTCAAATTTTCAATCATCCGGAGCTCAGCAATAAACGCGTTTGCCACACCGGGGGGATATGTTTACGTCAACCAGGGGCTGATCAACCTTGTTGAGAATGAAGGCCAACTGGCCGGGGTTCTCGCGCATGAAATCGCCCACATCAACGGCCGGCATATCGCGGAAATCGTAGACAGATCCCAGAAAATCAACATCTCGACGCTGGCAGCCGTCCTTGCCGGTGCGTTACTGGGAGGTGGAGGGGAGCTGACCGCAGCGGTAACCGGTTTTTCCGTGGCCGCGGCAACATCCCTTTCTCTGAAGTACAGCCGCCAACAGGAGGAATCGGCCGACCGGATGGGTCTCGCCTATCTCGTTGCCGCCGGCTATGACGGCAAATCCATGCTCGATTTTCTGAAGATCATGAGAAATTATGAGTACTACTCCAATACCATCCCCTCCTATTTTCTGACCCATCCCGGAACCGATGAAAGGAGCCGTTACATCGACGCCCTGCTCCAGACCACACACCGCCAGGGGGGTGCGGACCAGATCATCGGAAATTTGCGGCGGATACAGACCATTCTGCTTCTTGACGGAAAGCCGCCCGATGCCAATATTCGCCATTTTCTGAAGGCGCTGAAGGATCACCCGGATGATACGGATGTCCTTTACGGTCTGGCCGTAACCGAGGAGAAATTGGGAATGGTCACGGAGTCTCTCGAACATTTCCGGAAAGCCGTCCGCCTTGCCCCGGATGATCCTGAGATTCTACGGGATATGGGAATCACCTTGTTCAAGCTTGGACGTTTCGATGAAGCCCGGAAGAATCTTCGCCGCGCAACCGAACTCCAGCGCAACGACCTGAATGCAAACCTTTACCTTGGGAAGACCCTGTTGGCCCTGGGTGATATGCAAAACGCGCTCCGCCTGTTCAAAGAGTTGGAGGAACGACGTCCGGATGATCCGGAAATCTACTACAACCTGGCTATGGCTTACGGGAAGACAGGAGGGGCAGGCGATTCACATTACTACTTCGGTCTCTATTTCAAGAAAAAGGGCAAGGTGGAGAGCGCCCTCTTTCATTTCAAGGCGGCCCTGAAGGAATTTTCCCAGAATCATCCGAAAGCCAAAGAGATTCAGAAGGAAATCGATTCACTGATACGTTGATCTTCCTGCAGAACCTGTGCCTGACAAATAACGCCGTTTCCCACCTGACGTCCGACCTCGGCAATCTGTGCGATGCACGGCGCCCTGTCTGAGCGCGGGGGCGGTCGACTATACGCCGGTAAAATCGATCTGATGTGGGCTCAGTTCACGACGGGCGTAGTCCAGATGAATTCCCTCCCTTTGAAACAGGGTAAAAAGGTCCGGATCGATGTGCTCGTCTTTCACCATCATCGCCATGATATTCATGGCTTCGGAAAGGGTTTTCCCCTTCTGGTAGGGTCTGTCCTTGGCCGTCAGCGCCTCGAACACATCCGCCAGGGCCAGGATCCTGGACTGAAGGGAAAGCTGGGTGGCGTTGAGACTTCTTGGATAGCCCTTGCCGTTCAGTGTTTCATGATGGGCAGCCGCATAATCAGGCGCATGTCTCAGCTTTTTGGGGAAAGGCAATTGTGAAAGAATCTTGTAGGTCATCGAGGCATGATTCTTGATAATATCCCTCTCCTTCGCAGACAGGGTCCCTTTACGGATATTCAGGTTTTCAACCTCCTCGGGTAAAAGAAGAGGCTCCTTTTTCCCATCCAACTCCCAGGTCCTCAGGGCGATCGTCCTGATCCTGTCCATCATCTCATCCGACATCAGTTCGCTTCCACGGTTGGCCTCTGACAAAAACCGGAATTCCTCCCGGAGGGTGGTTTCCAACTCATCATTCTCTTCGGTTGCCGCCGATTCGGGAAGGTTCTCCTTGTTCAAATTCCTTTGCATGGTCTGCAGTCTGTACAATTCAAACCGGAGCCTCAGGAGCTCGATCCGGTCAAAAATGGTTTCCAACTTTGTCGCCTTGTCAACCACATACTCTGGTGTTGTAATCTTTCCCACATCATGGAGCCAGGCAGCGATCTGCAATTCTTTAAGCTGATCGTCCGAAAACCTGAGATCCGCCAAGGGCCCCTCCGTCGTATCATTGATTTTGCGGGCAATGTCCATCGTCAGGTCGGCCACGCGGCGGACATGACCCCCGGTATAGGGCGACTTTTCATCGATGGCGGTCGCAATAGCGCGGATGAAGGATTCCATCAGGGCTTCAAGGTCTTGAATGAGGCGATTGTTTGAAAGGGCGACTGCGGCCTGGGAGGCGAGGGATTCGGTCATTTCCTGGCATTCGGCAGAAAAGGAAACAACCTCGCTGCGTTTTTCATCTCGTGCATTAAGCAACTGCAAAACGCCGATGATATCATTTTCATGGTTTTTCATCGGGACCACGAGCATCGATTTGGAGCGGTACCCCGTCTGGGCATCGAAATTTCTGGTCCCCTGGAAGTCAAAACCCTCCGCATCATAGACATCGGGGATATTGACGGTATTTCCGGTCAATGCGACATAAGCGGAAACATTTCCGTGGTTGGACGAGCCATCGGCATTTTGCAGCCGGACCGGTTTCCAGGTGATCTTCCCCCCGGTTCCCCCCATTCGGACATCGAGGGTCTCCGTCTGCACAATGGCAAATTGCAGCTCGGTTTCATCGTCGGACATGATGTAGAGGGTTCCGCCGTCGGCGCCGGTGAATTCCCTCGCTTCTTCGACGATCATTTCGAACAGACGCTCGATATTCCGCTCTGCGGAAAGCGCCGTACCGATCCGAGTCAGCCTGCGGATCTGTTTTAGTTGATTTTCGCTGAATTTCCGGGTCTCAGCCTCACCGCGCCTGTTCGGATGGTTGAGAGGCGTACCGCCCGTAGGACCGGGGAACTCTTTCCCCTTTCCGTCCATATTTCACCTGCTTTCTGCCTTTGAACCGTCCAAACGCGACCTCCGGCGGTCACATTATGAAGCCATCCGGACCTTTAAGTCAACGGATAATGATGCGGAGGCGTTTACTTTCTAATTTTTTTTGAATGGCGGCAAATTCTTCAGTAGAATATGACAACTCAGACAAAAAATGATTATCCAGGGTTTTCTTGGGCATAAAGGGTTGCAGGACATACAATTGCGCCTTCTTCAGCATTCTCGCGGTTGCAATCAGGTCTTCCTTATCAAGCTGCGAACGGACGACGGTTGTCCGGAATTCATGTTCGATTCCTGAAGAGGTGATCAGTTCTATGCTTCTTAGTATCTTTGCGGTTTCAACCTTGGCTTTTACAATTTGTTCATATTTATGGAGAGGGCCCTTGACGTCCATGGCCAGATAGTCGACGCATCGCCTGCGGATCAGCCGCTCCAGCATGACCGGATCCGATCCGTTGGTATCCACCTTGGCGAGATACCCCATTTTTTTTATTTTCTGCAGAAATCGCTCCAAATCCGTCTGTAGCGTAGGCTCCCCGCCAGTCACAGTGACGGCTTCCAGTTTGCCCCGCCTCCCTTCCAGAAAAGAGAACACCTCCGCCTCGGGCAGAATCGGCCCGTATTGAGCGGGGTCGACCAGCTCCGGGTTGTGACAGTAGGGACAACGGAAGTTGCATCCCTGGGTAAAGACAATGGCGCTGATTCGACCGGGGTAATCGATCAGCGAGATTTTCTGAAACCCCCCAATCCTCATCTTATTAAAACCTATATTCTTTTCTGAGGTCGAACTCCGCTTGCTTTCCTTTGTTCCATTGCTTGACCGGTCGGAGATATCCCACCACACGGGAATAGATTTCACAGGAATCTTCACAGGTCGGACAGGCGGAGACCTCCCCGTTCAGATAACCGTGCGATGGGCAGATGCTGAAGGTGGGGGTAAAGGTCAGGTAGGGAAGATGGTAATGGGTGCAGATCTTCTTGATCAGGGTCTTCACGGCCCGTGGATCGGAAATCCGCTCACCGGCAAAGATGTGGAAAACCGTTCCTCCGGTGTACTTGCACTGGATCTCATCCTGCAGATCGAGAGCCTCAAAGACATCATCGGTATAGTTGACGGGAAGTTGCGTCGAATTCGTATAGAAGGGCTCCGCCTTCCTCGTCCGGCAATTTTCCTCATTGGCGCAGAGGATCTCCGGATATTTCTTCTTGTCGATTTGGGCAAGGCGATAGGAGGTCCCCTCCGCCGGCGTTGATTCCAGATTGTAATTGTTTCCCGTCTCCTTCTGGAAGAGGACCAGATGGTTGCGCATGAAATCGAGGACCTTTTTCGTAAACCGCTGCCCTTCCGGGGTCGTGATGTCCTGACCAAAGAGGTTCAGGCACGCCTCATTCATCCCGACAAGACCGATTGTTGAAAAATGGTTCTTCCAGTATTCGCTGAACCGCTGCTTGACATTCCGGAGGTAGTATTTCGTATAGGGATAGAGGTTCCCGTCGGTGAATTTCTCCAGCACCTTTCTCTTGACTTCAAGGCTCTCTTTGGCCGTGTCCATCAACTTCTGAAGCCGCCCCATGAACGCCTCTTCCGTATCGGACAGATAACCGATCCTCGGCATATTGATCGTAATCACCCCGATGGAACCCGTCAACGGATTGGAACCGAACAGCCCCCCTCCCCGCTTGTGCAGTTCCCGGTTGTCGATCCGCAGCCGGCAGCACATGCTTCTGGCGTCTTCCGGATCCATGTCCGAATTGATGAAATTGGAAAAATAGGGCACGCCGTATTTTGCGGTCATTTCCCAGAGGCCTTCGAATTTCGGGTCATCCCAGTTGAAATTCTTTGTGATGCTGTAGGTGGGGATCGGAAAGGTAAAAACGCGCCCCTTGGCATCGCCGTCGGACATCACCTCGAGAAAGGCCTTGTTGAAAAGGTTCATCTCTTCCTGAAATTCCGCATAGGTCTCCTTCTGAGGTTTGCCGCCGACAATGACGTTCCTATCGGCGTAGTAGCGGGGCACCGTGATATCCAGCGTAACATTGGTAAAGGGCGTCTGGAAACCCACCCGGGTTGGGACATTGATATTGAAGATGAATTCCTGGAGCGCCTGCCGGATCTCCTGATAGCTCAGCTTGTCGTAACGGATAAAGGGGGCGAGCAGCGTGTCGAAATTGGAAAAGGCCTGCGCCCCGGCCGCCTCTCCCTGAAGGGTATAGAAGAAATTAACCACCTGACCCAGCGCGCTGCGGAGATGCCTGGCCGGTTTGCTCTCCACCTTGCCGGAGACACCGCGGAATCCCTCCATCAGAAGATCGAACAGATCCCAGCCCACGCAGTAGACCGAAAGCAGGCTCAAGTCATGGATATGGAAATCTCCCTCCGTATGCGCCCGGCGGATCTCCGGAGAATAGATCTCGTTGAGCCAGTAGACCTTGCTGACCTCAGAGGAGATGTAATTGTTCAACCCCTGGAGGGAATAGTCCATATTGCTGTTTTCGTGAATCTTCCAATCCATCTTGCCGAGATACTGATCGACCAGATCCACCTCCATCTTGTTGGTGATTTCCCGGAGACGTGCATGCTGCTCGCGATAGATAATGTAGGCCTTCGCCGTTTTGCGGTACGAGGAAGAGAGGAGGACCTCCTCCACGATGTCCTGAATTTCCTCAACCGTCGTGATCCGGCTGTCGAAGATCTTTTCCGCCAGATTCAGAACGCGGATGGTCAGTGTCTTTGCGACAGCGTTATCAAATTCACCGGTTGCAGCGCCGGCCTTGGCGATGGCGCTGGTGATCTTCTCCGCGTTGAACTTCAGCAGGCGGCCGTCCCTCTTCTTGATTTTTGCGTGCATGGAGAGCTCCTTGTCCTAATGATGATTTCATATAATTGCAAACCCGTTGATAACCGCAACATATTGGGGTTTGGTTTTCTAATACTACTATATATTGACATGGTCAAGCGGAAATTTCAAAAAAATGATATGGCTATTTTACAGAACCGTGGGACTTGCCTTTCGAAGATCGGAATTGTATATTCTTCAACCACTGCGGGAATCCATTTCCCCGAAAGAAAGGCCAAGAGCAATGGATGTCGATGAATTAAAGAGAATGCATTTCAAGGGTTTCATGGCCGAGGAGGAAGCCGTTCGTCTGTATGAACTGGCAAGGGAGGCTTCCGGGCGCGGCCCCTGCCTGGAGATCGGCAGTTATTGCGGCCGTTCGGCCGCCTATCTGGGGATGGGATGCAAAGAGAATGGGGGGATCCTCTTTTCACTCGACCATCATGAAGGTTCCGAAGAGCAGCAGCCGGGGCAGGAGTACTTCGATCCGGAGCTGCTGGATCCGGCTACGGGGGGAATGGATACCTTCCCCACCTTCCGGAAAACGATCCGGAATCTTTCCCTTGAGGATACGGTCGTTCCGCTCGTCTCCCGCTCCGCGGTCGTGGCCCGCCTCTGGGCCACGCCGCTCAGCCTGATCTTCATCGATGGGGGCCACACATTTGAGGACACTTTCATCGATTACAGCGCCTGGGTTTCACACCTGATGCCCGGCGGTTACCTGGTCATCCATGACATCTTCCCCGATCCGGAGAAGGGGGGTCAGGCGCCCAGGTGTGTCTACGGCATGGCCCTCGATTCCGGTCTTTTCGAGGAGCTTCCGCTGACGGGGACGCTGGGCGTTCTGCGGAGGGCTGCAACCGGCCTTCTCACAGACCGATCAAGAATGTGTTGGGCCAATATTCGCGGCTGATTCCGGTTTCATCGGCCCTGTATATGAAAATGCCCCCCACCCCTCCCTCCCCTCGACGGGGGAGGGAGGGGTGGGGGTGATTTTCATCTTTCGTTGTGCCCGACCCGGGCATGGGGGTTAGTCGACGCGGTTGTTGTGCGTCCAGTACCAGAGGCATTCTCCACCGGAGATCGCGGGGAGGACGTACCCTTTCTCGACGAGTCCCCGGATGGTTCGGCAAACCATTCCACCATCGACGCCTGTGGTTTTTGCGATCCGCCGGCAAAGCTCTTCCTGGAGAAGCTCCGTACTTTCGGTATAATCCGCCGCCGGAATGACGCCCCACGTTTCGATCAGATCTTCGGAAAGCAGGCGATAGACCAGCTTCATCCGGAAATGGCCTTCAACCTGCATGTCGACTTCCGGCGTGTTGGTTCGGTCATGGTATCCCTGGACCATCTCCTCCCAGACCGCTGCGATCTCCGATTCGAAATCCGCTACGAACCGGTTCATCTCTTCCGGAGAGAGGGCAGAGGTCCGAACGATGGCGCTGTTCGCGTCATACCGGGTCCAGTCGTCTGTCAGGATTTCCAGATCATACTTTTTCACCTCCTCGCGGACCGTCGTGCCCGGAAAAGGGGTCAGGAAATGATAGCCGTACAGCGAGCCGAGCCCGGCGGCGAACTCCGCCGTTTCCCGGAGGGTCTCGCATGTCTCCCCGGGCAGGCCGACAATGAAGGAGGTGTGGGCGATGATCCCCGCTTCCCGGCAGAGGGAAACCGCGTGCCGGACCTGATCCCTGGTGATCCCCTTGCGGATCCGCTTCAAAATCTCCGGATTTCCGCTCTCGACGCCGAAGCTCACGCTGTCGCAGCCCGCCTCGCGCATCAGCTTCAAGGTTTCCAGATCGACGGTATTCACGCGGGCGAATGCGCTCCACCCAAACCGGAGGCCGCGGCGGATGATCTCGTCGCAAACATCCTTGACCTTCCCCCGGCTGGAGACGAACAGGTCGTCCGCCACATTGATCCGGTCGATGCCGTAGGAGAGAATTTCCTCGATCTCGTCCACAACCAGCAAGGGATTTCTCAGGCGGACCCGGTTCCCGACCATACGGCGTCCCTGGCAGAAGATGCAGGAATAGGGACAGCCGCGCGAGGTGATGATGCTGATCGAATAACCGAGGGCCTGATAACGGGACAGCGGGAGCAGATGACGCGCCGGCAGGGGCAGACTATCGAGATCGTCGATGAAGGGCTGAGGTTCATTGATGACGACATGGCCGTTACGCCGAAAGACCAGCCCGCGGATCTCTCCCCATTTTTCGGGATTCAGACCCCAGGCCATCAATTCGGCTATGGTTCTCTCCCCTTCCCCGGCCACGATCAGATCGATCCCGGGATAGTCGCATAGCGTCCGTTCGGCGGAAAAGGATACATGCGGTCCCCCCATCAGCGTGATCAGCGAGGGGCGGTGTCGTTTGGCCTCGCAGACGATCTCCGCGGCGCCGGGGAAATTGAGCGTTACAGAGGTCGCTCCGAGGACATCGGGCCGGAAGGCGTCGAGCTGCGCATGCAGTTTTTCCGGCGTATACCGGCTGACGATATAGTCGAAGATCCGCACGCCGGCGCCCGCTGCCTCAAACGCGGCGGCTACATAGGCTACGCCGAGTGGCGGCGCGGGCGCCTCCTCGAGGGGATAGGGCGGCGCGACAATCGCAACTCTCATCGGCAATTCTCCGGTATTGATGAACCCTAAATAGTCCTTCCCCCCCTTGATGGAGGGAAGCAATCCACCCTCCATCCTTGACGGGGGTAAACCATCTTCCCTCCCTCTTGACGGGGGAGGGTCAGGGTGGGGGTGAAAATCCGTTCCTATTCAATCCCCTTTTCTGGGAAAGAAGAACGACCGGAGCCAGACCAGCCATCTGTTGTCCTTCATGAAATGACGGTCGATCTCCTCGAACTGGGCGGCGAGCGCCCCGGGATCCGCCATCCAGTCTGCGCGCGTCCTCATCGGCGTACCGGCATCGAGGTATTTTACGACGGCTGCGGGATTTCCAGCGGCGACGGCATTGGCCGGGATATCACGGACCACCACGGCGCCGGCGCCGATAATGCTGTTCTCTCCGATCCTGACCCCCTTGCAGACGATCGCGCTGTCCCCGATCCAGACATTGTCTCCGATATGGACGGGAATCGTATGGCCGATCGGAAGGCTCCTGTCGTAAACGCCATGCCAGTCCGAATCGGTCACAAAGGCCCCCTGGGCCAGCATGCAACTCTCCCCGATCACGACCTCGGTGGCGGCGCTGATCCGGACGCCGGGACAGATGAGGCAGCAGTTTCCAATCTCGATTCTTCCCTCCTCTCCGAGCGCGGACCATACGGTCAGCCGTACTTTCCGGTCCGGCGTGGCGATTACAGTGGCATGGTTCCCCAGCCTGACCGGTCCGCCGAAGATCTCGACATGCCAGGGCTTCATGAAGGTGCACCCGAGGCCGAGACTATCAAATTGGGGGCGGAGAAAGCGCTCCGCGTACCACCGCTGAAAATTCAGATCGAAGCGTTTGAGGCTGTAGGGGCGATGATCTTTCCGCACGGGAATCAACCTCCGGATCTTTCAGGGGCCGATTTGCGTTGATCGGAGATCCTGCCCGCAGACGATTCTCTGCCGGGATCGAGATCCGGATTCTTCTCCCAGAAATCATGGCTGAAGATCCGTCCGGCCGGAGTGATGTTATCGAGCGCGTCGTGGGCGAGAAGCACTACAGCCGCCGTCCAGGAGGTTTTTTCCTCCGGCCAGATCACGCCGTCCGGAAAGGTCACCCCCATCCAGTAGGAGCCGTCATCATATCGCTTGTCGCAGATCCAGTTGAAGACGATAGCAGCCCTTTCGCGATCCCCCATCGCCGCCAGCGTCAAGACCAGTTCCGCTGCCTCGGCCGTGGTCACCCACGGCTGGTCGGAGACACAACGGACCCCCCAATCGGGAACCACGAACTTTTCCCAGGAGCGGTCGATCCGGATCCGGGCGTCGGCGCCCTGAACGGCGCCGCAGAGGACAGGGTAGTACCAGTCCATCGAATACCGCGCCTTCATCATGTTGAACAGGCTGGGGCGATGGCGGATAGACTCTCCGAGCCTGGTCAGGGCCGATCTCCAGGTCGTCCGTTTTTTCCCCAGAAGGGAGGCCACGGCGATCGCACACTTCAGGCTCATATAGACCGAGCTGGAACCGGTCAGCAGGGCCATCGAATCGACCACCCCTTTGCTGTTCCTGGCCCAGGCGATCTCGCCGGAAGCCGCCTGGAGTGCGACGGCATAATCGATTCCAGCCTTCAATGTCGGCCACAAACGCCTCAGGAAGCGTATATCCCGCGTGATCAGGTAATGATGATACATCCCGACTGCGATGTAGGAGGAGACATTGCTGTCCCGGGTCTTGTCCTCCGGCACACCGTCCCGGGTTCCCGACCACCAGCTCCCGTCGGGATGCTGGGTCTCCGCCATCCATTGATAGGCCCGCTCCGCTTCCGGGAGGAAACCGGCAACACTGAGCCCCATCGCGCTCTCCACGTGATCCCAGGGATCGGTTTTCCCGCCGGTGGACCAGGGTATCTCGCCATTCGGCTTCTGCAGGCCGGCGATAAATTCCGCAATGGCGCCGATATCGATGGTCGGCCGGGCAAGTGTTTGAGAAAGGGGAAATTCCATCAGCGGTATCCTTTTTTCAGGTAGAAGATGATGCTCTTGCCGATCAGGGGGTTCAGTATCCGATCGATCATGGCCGTCAGCGGGGGATGACGGATGATGTCCCATTCAAGGAATTTCCGGTACGCCTTGACCAGCGGAAAGGCTTCATTCTTATGTCCGACGAGGCATTTAAGCCACCAATAGGGGGCATGAAGGCCGTGCCTGTAGCGTATGCGCCAGCAGCGCGTTCCTGCCGCCTCCACCAGGCGGAGCATCTCCCCTTTCTTATAGATCCGGATGTGGCCGCCGGACTCTTGGTGATAAGCGGACGAAATCGCCCAGCAGATCCTCTCCGGCCAAAAGCGCGGAACGGTGACGACCAGGTCCCCGCCCGGCTTGAGGACCCTGACCAGCTCCGAAACCGCGATCCGGCTCTCTTCTATATGCTCCAGCACCTCGGAACATACCACCACGTCAAAAACGCCGTCGGCGAACGGAAGCTTCGTCACATCGGCCCGGGAGATCAGCCAGCGGCCGCGCGATTCACGCGCCATCAGCGAAAGATATCCGTTCGCCTCGCAAAGATCATCCCATCCAAGATCCACGCCGGCAACTTCAACGCCGGCTGTTCGGAACGCCTCACAGATATGCCGGCCTCCTCCGCAGCCGGCGTCAAGGACGCGCATTCCCGGCCGTAGCGGGATCTGCTTAAAGTCGACGGTGAGCATCGATCGCCTCCCGGTAGACCTCCACGGTTTTCAGCGCGGCATGCCGCCAGGTGATTGAACCTTTTACCCGCGCCAGTCCCGCCTCACCCAGACGCCGGCGCCTCTCCGGATTATCCAGAAGGGCAAGAATGGCCTCCTTGAGCGCCGACTTGTCTGCCGGCGGAACCAGGATTCCGGCATTCCCGACGACCTCGGGCAGTGCGCCGCCCGAGGTGCTGATCACAGGCACGCCGCAGGCCATCGCTTCGCCGGCCGGCATGCCGAACCCCTCATACAGGGAGGGAATGACGGCCATGGTTGCCTCGGCGTAAAGGCGGGCGAATTCTTCATGAGGGATCCGCCCGGTAAATCGGACCGTATCGCCGAGGGAAAGTTCTGCGATTAGCCGTTCGATCTCCCCATCCATTTTGGGCTTTCCGATCACCACAAGACGGATCTTTCTTTCCCTGCGGATCTCCGCCACCGCTTCCAGAAGATAACGGAGACCTTTCAGCGGGGTATCG
Organism: Pseudomonadota bacterium; assembly: GCA_018896355.1. GTDB lineage: Bacteria > Desulfobacterota > Syntrophia > Syntrophales > UBA5619 > UBA5619. The sequence goes on along the minus strand of JAHIMW010000027.1, from coordinate 2,346 downwards.
GCGCTGTTCGTCACCAGGATCTGGTCATCCGCCCTCTTGATTCCGTTCAGCGGGTAAAAGCAGTCCAAATTGATCCCGTTGGGAACCACGCGGAACCGCCCGGTGGGGATCCGGAATTCCCGTCCGATGTCCCGCTTGGAACATTCGGAGACGGTAATGATCTTCTGTATCCGCCGGGAGACCCGCTTTTGCATCGTCAAAAAAGCGTACCAGCGTCTCACCTTCATCCTGCGAAGCCAGCTTCCCGCCGCCGCGATCTCCATATCCCGGTCGACCGTGATCGGATGGTGGATGGTGGCCACCGTCGGATAACCGCTCGCGGCGATCCTGAGCAGGCCGTAGGAGAGACTCTGGTTGTCGTGGATGATATCATATCCGTTCCGGCTCCTGAGCAGATGGTTGCGGGCGCGGAATCCGAAGGTGAAGGGTTCCGGGAATCCCCCGGAACACATGCTGAGGAACTCGAACTGGTTGAGCAGCGATGAGAGATCCCGGATATTTGTTACCTTAAAGAGGTGTTCAGGGTTGTAAAGATCCAAACCGGGAATCTTGTGGAGAGCGATGCCTTCAGCGAGCTCCGGATAGGGAGGGCCCGACAGAACATCGACCTCATGTCCGAGTTCTGTCAGAGCACGGCTCAGGTACTGGATATAAACCCCCTGCCCGCCGCAGGTCGGATTCCCCCGGTAGGTCATCAGACATATTCTCAGCGCGCAACCGTCCCTGTTCTGTTGACCGTTTTTGAGGTCCGCCTGTTTCAATACACACTCTCCATCTCCATCAGACTGGCGTTCAATACATCCTGTCTGCTTAATTAGCAAATGAAAAGTATCGTTCAGAAGGCCGGGCCGCGCGAATTGGTTTGACAGATCCCCATCCATGAAATATGAAGCGAAGCTATGACACGGCCGAAACTGATCGTTTTTGATATGGACGGCGTCCTGATCGACGTCTCCGGCTCCTACCGCGAGACCGCTCGAAAAACGGCGCGGCTTTTTTTCAATGAGGCAAAGGGCTTCGGTAAACTGCCCGATCCGCTCTTCCCGCTGACGGACCTCGCCGAACTCAAGCAGACCGGCGGCCTGAACAACGACTGGGACCTGACCGCCATGACCCTCCAGCTCCTTTTCGCACTGGTCAAGCCACCCGACGTCCCTCTATCGGGGGAGCCCCCCCCCAGCGCTGAAGAGACGATCCGCCGTTGCGATGTGTCGGATCTCGCCGATTTCCTGAACGCCTCTTCCCGTCCGTTGATGGAGCTTCTGGATCGGTACGGCAGACGTCATGATCCCTTCGTGACAAGCTGTTATCAGGGCGACGTCGTCACCGGCAACCGGATTAAACGGATCTTCCAGGAGATCTATCTCGGCCGGTCTCTCTTCACGGCGCTTTACGGGGACACCTTGCCGCAAGGTGTCCCCGTTCCCGGCTGCTACCGCGGAGAAGGCCTGATCCACCGGGAAAGTCTGCTGATGGACCCGACCCTGCTTGCAGATCTGTCTCGGGATCACATCTTGGCCGTCGCCACAGGCCGCCCGCGGGCGGAGGCGGATTTTCCGCTGGACCGTTTCGACCTGCGGAAATATTTTCAACTCGTGATCACGCTGGATGATTGCACGCGGGAGGAAGAGAGGATCTATACCGAGTGCGGCGAACGGATCTCGCTGAAGAAACCCGATCCCTACATGCTCGACCTGATACCGCATCGGATCGGCAAAGGGTTCAGTGAATTTTATTACCTGGGAGACATGCCCGACGACATGCAGGCGGCCCGGTCGTCAAAGACCGGCTACCGGGGCATTGGGGTCGTCCTCTCCTCCGCCGATCCGGAAAACCTGCGCAAAGAGTTGTTGCAGGCCGGCGCCGAACAGATCATCGACGATTACGCCGAATTGCCCGTAATCTTCGGGTGATCAGCTATTTATTGAAGTCTTGATCTCGGGAAATTGCTCTTGTGCGCACTTATACCCGTACTGCTTACACGTTATGGCAGAAAAAAAGACATATGTTTCCGACAACAGCGATAAAATTGGGCGTAGATGGGTACATCAGGGCCATGAGCGGAACGGGGAAGCTTTGCCCGCCTTCCTTATCGCTGTAATAACCAAGCATCTCCAGGGAAATCATGGCGCTGATATGTTCCTGTCTGTTTCTGGCCTCACGGGCATAGACGAAACTGCCCATGGATTCCGAGCGAAATATCGGCGGCTCCTCAAGGGTAAAAAACACCAGCTTTAACGTCCGTTCCGGTGAGTAACCCTTTAAGAGGCGGCACATTTCCAGCAGTATAGCCACGGCGCTTGCGTTGTCATCCGCCCCCGGCGTGCCGGCCACGGTATCGTAATG
>JAHIMW010000026.1 GCA_018896355.1 Pseudomonadota bacterium | reverse complement strand
GTCAATCACATGAGGAATTTTGGGGACAATTCGCCAAGGCTATGCCATTTACAAGGGGTTCAACTTTCAATCCGGTTGAAGACGATGCTGCATCATTATCAGGTGATCTCTTTTATCTAATAGACACCATAGCAGACGATCCAGATTTTTTGCAAGGCGTGGTTACAGATAAGCATATCGGTGCATTGAACTATTTTGAAAAGGTCATCGGACTTGATTTTCACAATATTAATAGACGATGGGGCAAGGCACCGAGCTTATTCATATCTGAGAAGATAAGGAAAAAAACTGATAAACTGGTCGAAATGTACAATGAAGCAGTCAAAAGCTATATCTTTGGGTTAAATGTTTCCTCTACAGCTATGTGTAGAGCATTACTTGAGCATATTCTAATCAATTACTACGGGATACCAAAAGACGACTTGGTAAAAGTCGTGTCTCTGGCTGAGAAAAGATTTAGAAAATTAGAGTCCCTCAATTTGCATAAGTTAAGGAAGAACGGCAACGACGTAATGCATGAGTATGAGACAAAATCAAGGATCGAGGATGATGCCGTTGTTAGCTATTTATTGACCATACGTGCCTTGGTTGATTTTATACCAGAAAATTGAGTGAAACACAGGATGCATAACATAGTGCAAGAGTGTCGCGGCAAAAAGCAGCCGCGTCCTTAGCTATGTCGTTAGATCAACCATATCGAAGGCAAATGCTCAAAATATTTCGTCCACCATGCTTCCTGACTTGTAGGTGGAGACAATAAAAGGCAAATTTCATTTTTCCACTGATCACTTTTGCGCATTTCCAAAAGAAAGAAACTCATCGCACCTCGCCGAATGGTTTCATAGCCTCCGGTGATGCCATGCTTTGAGAAGACGATTTGCCAAAGTTGAACATGCCGGGCGCGAAATGATCCGGCGCAGTAAGGCAGGTAGTGTTTCCATAAGCGGTAGAATCGCTCGCCGTATTTCGCTTTCAATTTATGCCAACCCGAGTCGAAGTTTTCAAACCAGGCTATGAGCGTCTTGTCATAATCGGGGCCGATCAGGCTCCAGTCCTCCATGACAAAGCTTTTTTCAACGGCGGCGCCGATCTGTGCAATGGACGGCATATTGCCCCCCAGAAAAAGATATTTTGTCGTGAAGGGATCTGCCGTTGTCGTCGTCGAGAACTGGTTCAATCACCGGGGTTGCTATTTTTGCGGAGACATGTTTATGATAGCATGATGAAAACAGGAGTTGCCTCCAGATTTGCACGGACGCTGCTGCTCTCGGCGGCGTTCCTTTTTTTCGCGGGCTCTGCACTTGCTGCCGTCGAAACCTTTCCAAAACCCGCCGGAGCGGTCAACGACTTTGCCGGGGTGATTTCCGCCCAATACTCCGGTCCGATGGAAAATCTCGCCCGGGAGGTTCTGGAAAAAACCGGAACCGCCATCGTCGTGGCTACGGTGAAAACGATCGGCGACAACGATCCGAACGATTATGCCAACCGACTCTACCAGGCATGGGGGATCGGAAAGAAGGGCGAAGACAAAGGGGTGCTGATCTTTCTCGCGGTAAATGAGCGACGGATCCGGATCGAAACGGGGTACGGCGTGGAGGGGATTCTCCCCGACGGTTTGGCCGGCGAGATCCTCGATCGCCATGCGATTCCGTGGTTGAAAAAGGGCGACTATGGACAGGGGATGGCAGCGGCAATGGCCGCGGTCTCCTCGGTCGTGGCGAAGGCGGCCGGAGTGACCCTGACAGGCGCGCAACCGCCGCAGCGGAGGCAAGTCAGAACCGAAAGGAAGATCGGGATCGGCCAGATTTTGCTTCTGATTCTGGCGGCCGGTTTTCTTCTCGGCACCCGCCAGGGCCGGGCGATGCTCCCGTGGCTTCTCCTTTTGCTGATGAGCAGCGGAGGCGGCCGGCGCGGCGGAGACGGCTTCGGCGGGTTCAGCGGGGGAGGGTTCGGTGGCTTCGGCGGTGGTTCGAGCGGCGGCGGCGGGGCGGGCCGCGGATTTTAAAGGTCTGTCACGGGACAACTATTCCGTGACAGACCCCAAAATGAGGTGAACGGATGGCCAGAATACCCAAGAAACCGGAAGAGATCTTTTCCGAAATCACCGGCGATTACCGGAAGATCTTCGGAGAAGATCTGATTTCAATCATCCTGTACGGGAGCGGCGCCGGGGAGGATTACATCCCCGGAAAGTCGGACCTCAATCTCCTGATCACGCTCACCGATCGGGGCATCGAAGGGCTCGATCGCGCGCTGGATACGGTCGGAAGATGGCGGAAACGCAACGTCGCGATCCCCCTCTTCATGACCCGTTCATACCTAACAGGGTCACTGGATGCCTATCCCGTCGAATTCCTGAACATGAAGCGGCGCTACAGGGTTGTTTCCGGCGACGACGTTCTCGCACCGCTTGCCTTCGACCCGCAGCTTATCCGGCTGCAGCTCGAACGGGAGCTCCGGGGCAAGCTTCTCCATCTCCGGAGCGGTTACTTCGCGACGGAGGGCAAAGCGAGCAGGATCCGTGATCTGATCGGCGCGTCCCTGACCGCCTTCGTTTCGCTGTTCAGCGCCCTCCTCTTTCTGAAAAAACTGGAAATCCCGCAGGGAAAACGTGATATCATCACGGCCGCGGGTACGGCCTTAGGCTTCGATGCCGAGATTTTCTTGAAATGCGAGGAGATCCGGAGAAAGGCGGACCGTTTTTCGTCGGCCGAGGTGCGGGCGGTTTTCCGGGACTATCTAAGAGAGGTCCGTCACCTCTGCGAGCTGATCGACCGGATGGATGTTCAATCGTAGAAATTAGGAGGTAGAGTATGACCAGCGGAAAGAAAATATTACTCATCGCCGTCATCGTGATTGTCGTTCTGGCGGTTTCTTTCTTCTCCTTCTTCAAGGGGACCTACAACCGGTTCGTCACCCTCGATGAAGGGGTCAAATCGGCCTGGGCGCAGGTGGAAAACCAGCTCCAGCGGCGTTACGACCTGATCCCGAACCTCATCGAGACGGTCAAGGGCTATGCGAAGCAGGAGAAGGACGTCCTCGTGGAGGTGACCAACGCCCGGGCGCGCGTCGGCGGCGCGGCGACGGTCCCGGATAAGATCAACGCGAACAACGAGCTGACCGGCGCGCTGAGCCGGCTCCTCGTCGTCGTTGAGAGATACCCGGATCTCAAATCCAACCAGAATTTCCTCCGGCTCCAAGACGAACTGGCGGGAACGGAGAACCGGATCGCGGTCGAGAGGAAGCGGTACAACGACGCCGTACAGGGATACAACGTGGCGATCCGCAGCTTCCCGGCGAACTTGCTGGCCGGAATGTTCGGCTTTGGGAAGGCCGCCTTCTTCGAGGCCCCGGCAGCCGCCAAGGCGACGCCGCAGGTCAAGTTCTGATAAGTCTGTAGCCGAGGACAAAGGGTCGGGGCGCGGCGGTCTGTTCAAGGGCATTGGCCGCGCCTCGAGGGTTGAAATCGGACGTCACCGGTTTTTTGCGTGACGCCGGGTTTTCGATTTTGAAAATGACCGGAAACAAAAACAAGAAGGAGTAATCTCAATGAGCAAGTACGTTTATGAATTCGGCGGCGGTTCCGCCGAGGGCGCGGCAAGCGACAAGAACCTGCTGGGCGGCAAAGGCGCCAACCTGGCGGAAATGTGTTCCCTGGGCATTCCCGTACCGGCGGGCTTCACCGTCAGCACCGAGTGCTGCACGGCCTATTACGCCGGCGGCTGCAAGCTCCCACCCGGCCTGACCGACCAGGTTCTCGCCGCGCTGAAGAAGACCGAAACGATCATGGGCATGACATACGGCGACGCCGTCAATCCGCTGCTGCTCTCCTGCCGCTCCGGCGCCCGCTCATCGATGCCCGGAATGATGGACACCATCCTCAACGTCGGCCTCTCCACCGCGACCATTCCCGGCATCATCGCCAAAACGAATAACCCCCGCTTTGTCTGGGATTCCTACCGCCGCCTGATCATGATGTACGCCGACGTCGTGATGGAGAAGGCGGAAGGCCTCGAACCCTCCCTGGGAAAAGGCATCCGCAAAATCCTCGATGAAAAGTTAGACGAAGTCAAGCACGCGAAGGGCTGCAAATCCGACACCGATCTTGGCGCAGACGACCTCAAAATGCTCGCCGAAGCGTTCAAGGAACTGGTTCAGCAACACCTCGGCAGACCTTTCCCGGACGACCCGATGGAACAGATGTGGGGCGGTATCGCGGCCGTATTCAAAAGCTGGAACGGCAAAAAAGCCGTCTCCTACCGCCGCATCGAGGGCATTCCGGACGACTGGGGCACCGCCGTCAACGTCCAGGCGATGGTGTTCGGCAACATGGGCGATTCCTCCGCTACCGGCGTCGCCTTCACCCGTGACCCGGCCACCGGCGACAACAAGTTCTACGGCGAGTGGCTGGTGAACGCCCAGGGCGAAGATGTCGTGGCCGGCATCCGAACGCCGAGCCCGATCAACGACGATACGAAGAACGAGCAGAACAAACACCTCGTGAGTATGCAGCACGCAACGCCCGAGACCTACAGGGAGCTCGACGCCATTCGGACGACCCTGGAAAAGCACTTCACCGACATGCTCGACATCGAGTTCACCATTCAGGAGGGAAAGCTCTGGATGCTGCAGTGCCGCGTCGGCAAGCGCACCGGCACCGCCGCGCTGAACATGGCGCTCGACATGCTGGACGAGGGGCTCATCACCGAAAAGACCGCCGTCATGCGCGTCGAACCCAAGCAGTTAGACGAACTCCTCTACCCGATCGTCGATCCGAAAACCGAAAAGGACGCGCATCTGATCGTCAAGGGTCTGCCCGCCGGCCCCGGCGCGGCCTGCGGCGTGCTGGTCTTCACCGCCGAGGACGCCGTCGCCTCCTTCCGCGCCGGCAGGAAGTGCATCCTGCTTCGCGAAGAGACCAACCCGGAAGACGTCGAAGGGATGCGCGCTGCTGCCGGCATCCTCACCGCCCGCGGCGGCATGACCTCCCACGCGGCGCTTGTCGCCCGCGGCTGGGGCAAGTGCTGCATCGTCGGCGCGGGCGGTCTCCACGTGGACGCAAAAACCAAAACAGCCCGGATCACCGGCTCCGACCTCGTGCTGAAGGAAGGCGATGTCGTCACGCTGAACGGCACCATAGGCCATGTCTATGTTGGCTCCCTGCCGATGATGGACGCGACCGAGAATCCCCGTTTCCAGCAATTCATGACCATGGCCGACAGGTTCCGCACGATGGGCGTGCGCACCAACGCCGACACCCCGGCGGACGCCCGGGTAGCCCGCGGCTTCGGCGCCGAAGGGATCGGCCTGGTCCGTACCGAGCACATGTTCTATGGCGAGGGTTCCGATGAGCCGCTGTTCTACCTGCGCAAAATGATTCTCAGCAATACCGCCGCGGAGCGCAAGGCCGCCCTGAACGAACTCTACCCGTTCGTCAAGGCCTCCCTGAAAGGCACGCTGGAGGCGATGGAAGGCCTGCCGGTGACGATCCGCCTCCTCGACCCGCCGCTGCACGAATTCGTCCCGCAGGGGGCCGAGAAGCAGGCAGAGCTGGCCAAAGCGCTTGGCATCGCGCCGGAGGAGATCAAAAAGCGCGGCGAGGCGATGCACGAAACCAATCCGATGATGGGCCACCGCGGCGTTCGCCTCGGCGTCACCTATCCGGAGGTGAGCGAGATGCAGATCCGCGCTATTTTCGAGGGCGCCGCCGAGCTGATCCTGGCCGGCAAGAAGTGCATTCCGGAGATCATGGTGCCGGTGACCTGCGACGTCTCCGAGATCGTCGTCACCCGAAAGATCGTGGATCAGGTTCACGCCGAAATCCTGAAACAGTTCGGCATTGCGGAGTTGGATTACAAGTACGGCACGATGATCGAGATCCCCCGTGCCGCGCTGCTCTCCGACCAGATGGCGAAGAGCTGCGAATTCTTCTCCTTCGGCACCAACGACCTGACCCAGTTGACATTCGGCTTCAGCCGCGACGACATCGGCGGCTTCATGAACGAATACCTCGACCAGAAGCTTTTAGCCGCCGATCCTTTCCAGACCATCGACCGGGACGGCGTCGGCATGCTCATCCGGATGTCCGTCGAGAAGGGCCGCGCCACGCGCCCCGATCTCAAGATCGGCATCTGCGGCGAGCAGGGCGGCGATCCGGCCTCCGTCGATTTCTGCTATGAGACCGGCCTGACCTACGTGAGCTGCTCGCCGTTCCGCGTGCCCATCGCGCGCCTCGCGGCGGCCCAGGCGGCGATCAAGGCCGGCAGCAAGAAGTTACGTATTCGTCCCAAAGGCGCGAAGAGCTAAGTGATTCATGCACCGGTCGACAGGTTGGTAAAAACAAAAGCGGCGGAGCCCTTGTGGCCCCGCCGCTTTTTTCTCCCTCATCACCATAGACGGCTGCTTCGAATTTCCACGGTTTTTCATTCGAGCGGACAGACCGTTAGAACGGGCGCCGTTCGTCTTGGACCCGCTTGCTCTTCCCCTCCGATCGCGCGATGGTTATGGGTTCGACGATCTTCACGCCCCGGCGAGGTGGATGCAGTGGGCCAGGCAGACGTTGTCTGCGCAGGCGGGCAGGAGGCCCCTGTCCACCCGGTGGTGGCACAGGTTGCACTTTGCCGCGACGTTGGCCGACTCGTCGAAATCGATGGCTTCGTACGGGCACGCCTCCAGGCACGCGCGGCAGCCCACGCACTCCCCCCGGTCCAGGACCACGATGCCGTCGGCACGCTTCACGATCGCGGTCACGGCGCAGGCGTCGGCGCAGGGGGGGGCTTCACAGTGCCGGCAGCGGTTGGCACGAAAGACGAAGTGCCATCGGCCGTCCACCTGCCGCGGCCCGTCCTCCCCGATATGGATGAGCTTCACGCCGTCGGGTGCGCCGTTCTCCTGTTTGCACGCAACTTCGCAGGTCTTGCAGCCCCAGCACTTCTCCTCTTCGATTTCGAGATTCATCGGGGCCTCCTCGTCTCCTCTGGATAGATCTTGCAGAGCAGGCTCCGGATGTGGGTCGCGCCCATGGCGGGGTCGCAGTTTTCATAGGAGTTGTCGGTCAGGATGTTCACGTTGGACTCTGCCCAGCCGTGCCCGGAGTCGCGCTTCTCCGGGAACCACCAGGCGTGCTGGGCAGAGACGACCCGGGGGTCGATGCCGGCGGTGAGCTTGGCCCGCTGCCGGATCTTGCCCCTCGGGGATTCCAGGACGACCCACTCGCCGTCCTCGATTCCTTCTGCGGCGGCCGTGTCGGGGTGGATCTCGACCACCGGGTCGCGGTGGAGCTCGCGGGTCCAGGGGAGTTGGCGGTTCTCGGCGTGGAAGAAGCCCGGCTGGCGCGCCCCGGTGATCAGGATGTAGGGGAATTTCTCATGGAGCGCCGGCTGGCTCACGGGGCTCTCCGGGGGCTCCCGGTACTGGGGCAGGGGGTCGTAGCCCCACTTCTCGAGAAGAGTCGAGTAGAGCTCCATCTTCCGCGTCGGCGTCGAGAAGCCCTTCTCTTTGTACTTGTAGTAGGTTACCGGGCCCCGGACCCGGTCCTGCTTCTTGAACTCCTGCCAGGTTACGCCCATGGGTTCGAGGATGTGGTCGAGCCCGCCCTCGAAGGTGTCCCACCAGTGCTCACCCTGGCCGATGCGGTGGGCCAGGTCGTTGAGCATCTCGTGGTCCGAGCGGCACTCCCCGATTTGGACCACCTTGCGCCGCGTGAGGAGCCAGCCGTGGCGTTTCCAGAAGTCGCCCAGGTAATCCATTTCGAGCCAGGTGGCTGCGGGCAGCACGATGTCGGCGAGTTCAGCCGTGGGGGTGAGGAAGAAGTCGGCCACGGCCATGAACTCCACCTTCTCCAGTGCCCGATAGACCTCTCCGGCGTTGGCCCGGGTCATGACGGGGTTCGAGCTGATGAAGAAGAGCATCTTCACCGGGTACGGCTTCTCTTCGAGGATCGCGTCCCAGACGCACTTGGGGTTGATGATCGCGAAGTGGCCCGCCAGCCGGAAGCGCTCGCCTCCGAGGCGCTTCGCTTCCTGCTCTTTGGAGAGGGCCTTGTGGGCTCCGAACTCGGCCGCGTTTCGGATCTTCGCGGTCTTGAAGAGCACCTGGCCGCCGGGGACGTCGAGGTTTCCCGTGATGCCCATGAGCGCCATGAGCGCCCGGTTGTTGTCGGCGCACGTGACCTGCTGCTCGATGGCTACGCCCCACTGGATCACACCCGGCTTGACAGTGGCGTACAGGCGAGCCGCCTCGGCGATCTTCTCCCGAGGCACGCCGGTGATGGCCTCCACCCGCTCCAGGGGGTACTCGGCCGCCCGCTCCACGAAGGGCGCCCACCCGTGGACGTAGTGGTCGACAAACTCCTTGTCGTAGAGCTTTTCCTGGATGATCACGTTGGCCATGCCCAGGGCCAGGGCCGTGTCGGTGCCGGGCCGCAATTGGAGCCAGACGTCGGCCCGGGCCGCGGCGCGGGTGAGCCTCGGGTCCACGACGATGAGCTTCGCGCCGGCGTTCAGAGCCTGGGAGAAGGGCTCGCCCTTGTAGCAGTCGGGGTTCGAGATGACGACGTTGTTGCCCCAGACGACGATGCACTTGGGGTTGTTCTCGTAGTCGGCGATGGGGTTCGAGCCGCAGGTGATGATGCTCGTGGAGATCCGGGGGCCGTAGCAGAAGTGCCCGGCGGTGAGCACGTTGGGGCTCCCGAAGTAGTTGGAGATCCGGTAGATGGCCGCTTCGTTCTCCCGGCCCGTGCCGTAGCCCAGGACCACCGACTCGGCTCCGAACTCGGCCTTGTACCGGAGCATCCGCTCGGCGATGGTGTCCAGCGCCTCGTTCCAGGAGATCCGCTCCCACTGCCCGCTCCCTTTGGGCCCGATGCGCTTGACCGGGTGGGTGAGGCGATCCGGGTGGTAGACGAGTTGGGTCGAGGCGAGGCCTTTGCTGCACAGCGTCCCGTGGTTGATCGGGCAGTCGGGGTCTCCGGCGATCTTAGCGACCCTGCCTTCTTTCACGTAGACCAGTACCCCGCAGCCCCCGTGGCACATGCGGCAGTGGCTCTTCACGACCGAGTCGTAGCCGTAGACCTCCATCTCCCGGGCCGCGTTCGAGTATTGAAATTCAGACATCCTGTTCTCCCTCGTCGCCCGTGTGTCGGGCCGGCTCCGAATCCGTCGGCGGAGGCTGACGCAATTGAATTGAATACAAGCTCCTTTCGTCGAAAATATGGTTAGCATAAAACTGTCAGTAAATTAAGCATTAAATCTCTCCGGGTCATATTCCCCGAAGCTTGCTTCGTACCTTGCCGTCTTAGATACCCCGCAGCTTGCTGCGGGATAGTTCATTTCCCTGCAACCATATCCGTGTGGCAAAGTCGGCGGGGTTCTGTTATAAGTAGGCGGGAATTCCACAAATAGAGCCCGTCCCTGTTCTGGAGAGCCTGTCATGCCTGCGGAAGACATTGCAAAGCTGAAGATTGAAAAATCGGAGAAGATCATCAAGCCCGGCAGGCGCAGAAAGAAACCGCGCTGAAAAACGCCGAGGCGAGTCTTGACTACACCCTGATCCGGGCCCCCTTCGATGCCGTCGTTTTGACCAAGAACGCGGACATCGGCGACATCGTCACCCCCATCGGGGCCGCCGCCAACGCCAAGGCCGCCGTCGTGTCGATCGCCGACATGAACTCCCTGCAGGTGGAGGTGGATGTCTCGGAAACGAGCATCACCACCATCCGGGTCGGCCAGCCCTGCGACATCCAGTTGGACGCCCTCCCGGACGCGCGGTTCCGCGGGGAGGTCCATGCCATTGTGCCGACCGTTGACCG
>JAHIMW010000025.1 GCA_018896355.1 Pseudomonadota bacterium | reverse complement strand
TTCAGGTCACCCATCCGTTCTGTAATTCGGACATCGCCATGCTGGATCCGGAACTCACGATCAAACTTCCCGCGAAGATCACGGCCTTCACAGGGATGGACGCCCTGACCCACGCCATCGAAGGGGTGACATCGATGAATGTCGAACCTATCGGCGATGCCCTTGGCCTTCATGCCATCCGGATGATTGTTAAGCACCTGCCGCTGGCGGTCAAGGAACCGGAGAACATCGACGCTCGGGGAAACATGCTGATAGCCAGTACCATTGCCGGGATGTGTTTTATCAATACCATGACCGGTGCGGTCCATGCCCTGGCCCATTCATTAGGGGCTCTGTATGGCATTCCCCACGGCCTGGCTAATGCAATCATGCTGCCCCATGTCATGGCCTTTAACCTTGAAGAACGGCCCGAGCGGTTCATGATGGTGGCTGATGCGATGGGTTTGCCTGTCGACGGCAAGGCCCCGCTGGAGGCAGGGCAAATGGCCGTCAAGGCCGTAAAAGACCTTCTTCGGGAGATCGGCCTCACGCAGACCCTCAAGGATTTTGGCGTTCCCGGAGATCCGAAAGCCCTGCAACCGATGATTGAACTGGCCTCCGTTGATGGCCAGATCAGCTACAACCCCCGTTCTTGCGAGGAAGAGGATATTCTGAAACTGTATCTTCAAGCCCTGTAAGGATGAAACATTCATGAGGTAAATGGCAAAGGAGTGAGACATGAAAGGCAATACAGGCAAGATTGTGAATGTAGATCTCACGGCAGGACGAATCGACATTGAGACGCTGCCGGAGGAGTATTATCGGAAGTACATCGGCGGCAGCGGTCTGGCGGCAAAGCTTTTCTGGGAGCGGGCAAATTTTAAGGCCGACCCCCTTTCTCCGGAGGCCATGCTGATGTTCATGAATGGTCCCTTGGCAGGAATTCGAGTTTCCGGCGCCAGCCGAAGCAGTGTCGGCGGTCGCTCTCCCCAGACAGGTCACTGGGGAGATTCGTCCGTTGGCGGTTATTTCGCTCCGGAATTACGCTATGCGGGATTTGATGGCATTGTCATCAAGGGCCGAGCCTCTAAACCATCATTCTTGCTCATTGTGGATGATAAGATCACCATCGAGGACGCAGCAGAATACTGGGGGAAGGGGACGGAGGAAGCGACCAGGACGCTGAAAGGTAAGTATGGTAAGAATTACCGTACGCTGGTCATCGGACCTGCGGCCGAGAATGGGGTCCGGTTCACGCTGATCCTCAACGACGGACACAATACCACAGGCCGGGCTGGGTATGGCTCTCTCATGGGATCCAAGAATTTGAAGGCCATCGTCATCAAGGCGACGAAGAAAGAGAGGACTCTGGCTGAACCGGCAGCTTTTGAGGCCATGCGCAGGGACCTGAATGAACGGATAAAGGGATCCCTGGCCGCGAACGTTCTTCATGAAGACGGCACGGCGGCCAACCTCCTCGGAGGTATGTTTATCGGTGATGTTCCGATCAAAAACTGGACATCGAATTACTGGGAGGAGGCGGGAGAAGCTCTATCGGGCGGTTCCCTGACGTCGCAATATTTGACCAGGCGCGGAGCCTGTGCTTACTGCGAGATTGCCTGTAAGCGCATTGTGGAGGTTAAGGACGGACCTTTTGCCGTTCCGGAGGGGCCGGGACCGGAATACGAAACAATTGTCTCCTTCGGATGCCTCATGGGTTCGATCGATCTGGCTGCCACCTGCAAGGCTGGCCGGGTCTGTAACGACTTGGGGATGGACAGCATTTCCTGCGGCGGAACCATTGCCTGGGCAATGGAGGCCTTCGAGCGGGGGGACCTGACCCTGTCGGACACAGAGGGCATCGAATTGAAGTGGGGTGATATGGATACGGTCATAAACCGCATTCTGCCGGCAATTGCCCGGCGGGAGGGAAAACTGGGGGATTTGCTGGCTGAAGGGAGTGTAGGCGCGGCCAAAAAGATCGGTAAGGGGATGGACTACACCGCCCACAGCAAGGGACTGGAAGCCCCCATGCACGATCCGCGGGGCGGCGGCCAGGGGATGGCCTTAAGCTACGCGATGAGTCCGCGTGGAGCGTGCCACGTGGCGGACCCCATGATGTTTATGGAAATGGGAGGGAAATACTATCCGGAGATCGGATTTGAATTGATTCTCGATCCCAGAAGCACCGAGAACAAGGCTCTGGCGGCAACGACATCTGTAGCCTTGGGAGCGATCGAGAACAGCGCCTGTTTTTGCAACTTTGCCGACGGGGAAGTTACTATCCCTGACTGGCTTAACCTTTTTAATTATGTCGCTGGATACGACTGGACGGCTGAAGACATGATGCTCGCCGGTCGGCGGGTATTCTTCCTCAAACGTCTTATCAACTACCGTTATGGACTCACTGCCGGCGATGACGATCTTACTCCACGGATGCTGGAGCCGGCACGGGATGGCGAGGTAAAGGGGGTGCAGGTGGATTTGGCGAAGATGAAAAGGGATTTCTATAAGTTGATGCGCATGGATCCCGACAAAGGCATTCCGACCCGGGAGGCTCTGGAAGACGCGGGCATGGCCGAAGAAGCACAACAGGTCTGGTAGCAAGGGTAAACGAGATTAGTATAACAACATTAGCATAACAACAAAGGAGGATTACCATGGAATTTTGGAAAGATTCGGATGAAGCGGTGAGAACGATTGTGAAATTACAGGAAGAAGCCTTCAAGGACCCTGATCTGGGTCCGGCGTTAAAGAAGGTCAATCAGCTTATCCTGTACGATTACACGGAAAGCGGGCCCGGTTGCGCTGTGTGGGTAGACTGCCGTAATGGGCAGCTTTCATGCGGAGCCGGTGATCCTCCCGAGAAGCCGGACTTGGTGTTGAGCCTTTCGGCTGACGATGCCCATCGGGCATGGTCGAACAAGCTCAACCCCATCGTGGCCATCACCCGCAAAAAAATCCGCATCAAAGGGTCCGCCACGGGACTGCTCAAATTGGCGCCTAAGACCAAGAGGACCGCGGAAATCTACACTCAGCTTCTCAAAGATCTCAATATGGCGGATAAGATTCTGGGATAAAGGAGGAACCGCCCTGGAGTTCTGGAAAGACGCCAACGAAGCACTT
>JAHIMW010000024.1 GCA_018896355.1 Pseudomonadota bacterium | reverse complement strand
TGGGTCGCCCGCTCGCGAGCGGGCGTGGATTGAAACAGACAAGCAAAGCCAAACGCCTGTTCCTGCGCGGTCGCCCGCTCGCGAGCGGGCGTGGATTGAAACCTGTTCCACCCCCGCCGGGGGATACCGGCCCCTTGTCGCCCGCTCGCGAGCGGGCGTGGATTGAAACATCGCATCACCTCAAAACACGACCTTTGGAATCGGTCGCCCGCTCGCGAGCGGGCGTGGATTGAAACCTTCGGGGATTTCGTGGGCTGAAGATCCCGACCAGGTCGCCCGCTCGCGAGCGGGCGTGGATTGAAACAGAGTAAAGTTGAACGTAGCCCGGCACTTGGCAAGTCGCCCGCTCGCGAGCGGGCGTGGATTGAAACCCGCAGCCCTTAGTGTAACCTCCCGCTCGGTGTGTCGCCCGCTCGCGAGCGGGCGTGGATTGAAGAACGGACTATCCATAACGGTTTACTTCCGGACGCAATTGTGTCATGATCCTCACCAGGGTTTACCTTTGTGCCGATCCCGGCGCCCCGTCTTATTTTACTTTACCTTGCTTTGCCTTTCTCCACCCGCACTTCCATGACTTCCGGGAACGGCAACTGCAAGAGGGAGGAGGTTGTAAGCCATGCGTATCCTGATGTTCGGATGGGAATTTCCACCCCGGATGAGCGGCGGCCTGGGCACGGCCTGCTACGGCATGACGGCGGCCCTGGCCGGCCTCGGCCACCGGATCACCTTTGTCCTGCCGCGGGACGGCGAGGCGGGCGCAGCCCCTTTTCTGGATCTCGTCTCCACCGCCGGCATCCCTGTGTCCGACGCCGACCGGGACGACGGCACGGAGAAGACCCTCCGGCGTCTGGCGCTCCGCCCGGTTCCCTCCCTTCTCCATCCCTATCTGGATGCGGGGCGCTACCGCACCCTCTATCTCTCCGAAGGAAAGAAATTTCCAATAACAGCCGATGTTTACGGCCTCGACCTGATCGCCGAGGTGATTCGCTACGGTCGGGCCGGCGGCGTCCTCGCCCGCACCTCCACCTTTGACGTGATCCACGCCCACGACTGGATGACCGTCCCCGCCGCACTGCTGGCCCGCCGGATCAGCGGCCGGCCGCTCGTCCTCCACATCCACTCCCTCGAATACGACCGGAGCGGCGAAAAAGTGAACGACGAGATCTTCGCGATCGAACGGGAAGGCATGGAGAAGGCGGACCGGATCATCGCCGTCAGCCACCGGACGAAGCGGATGATCGCGGAGCGCTACGCGATTCCCGAGGAGAAAATTTCCGTCGTCTACAACGCCGTATCCCAGAAGGAGGCCCGGCAGGCCTACCGCACGGAACGACCCCGGGGGAGGAAAATGGTCCTCTTTCTCGGCCGGATCACCTTCCAGAAGGGACCGGACTACTTCGTCGAGGCGGCGGCCCAGGTCCTGCGTGTACTGCCCGACGTCACCTTCGTGATGGCCGGCGCGGGCGATATGATGGGACGGATGATCGAACGCATAGGAGCTCTGGGGATCGGAGACCATTTCCATTTCACCGGATTTCTCCAGGGCGAGGAGATCGAACGGATCTTCTCCCTGAGCGACCTCTACGTCATGCCGAGCGTCTCCGAACCGTTCGGCATCTCCCCGCTCGAGGCGATGTCGTACGACGTTCCGGTGATCCTCTCCCGCCAGTCGGGTGTTTCCGAGATCCTCAGGCATGCGCTTAAGGTCGATTTCTGGGATGTCCGGGAGATGGCCGCCAAGATCATCGCCGTCCTGAAACACCCCGTCCTGGCCGACAAATTGGCGGAGAAGGCCCGCGAAGAGCTCCGGAAAATCCGCTGGGAAACCGCCGCGGAGAAGATCACGGCGATCTACCGGGAGACGGCGGGGAGATGATACCGCATCGGATTTCCATTCCGTAACGGGGACACGATGCGGCATCATGTCCCCGTTACGCAGATTTCAAATCTGTCCCCTTATAAGGAGCACAAATGCCGAGCGTCTGTCTCTACTTTCAGGTCCACCAACCCTGCCGTCTTCGCAGGTACAGCTTCTTCGACGTGGGCCAGGTCCATGACTACGAGGATGAGACGGAGAACCGCCGGATACTGGACCGCGTCGCAGAGAAATGCTATCTTCCCGCCGGCGACCTTCTGCTTCGGTTGATTGAGAAATACGGCGGCGCCTTCCGTGTCGCTTTTTCGCTGTCCGGCGTTATCCTCGATCAGTTGGAACGACACCGGCCGGATGTTCTGGGGATTTTTCAACGTCTAAGCGCTACGGGATGCGTCGAGTTCCTGAACGAAACCGACAGCCATTCCCTGGCCTTCCTCTTTTCGCCGCGGGAGTTCCGGGCGCAGGTTTCCCTACACCGGGAGCGGATCCGTTCCCTCTTCGGGCAGGAGGGT
Organism: Pseudomonadota bacterium; assembly: GCA_018896355.1. GTDB lineage: Bacteria > Desulfobacterota > Syntrophia > Syntrophales > UBA5619 > UBA5619. The sequence continues at coordinate 3,395 of JAHIMW010000024.1, read as the reverse complement.
CGGACCTTCCGCCACACGGAGCTGATCTACAGCGACGCCCTCGCGGCAGCAGTGGAAAAGATGGGCTACCGGACGATCCTCGCCGAGGGGACCGAAAAAATCCTTGGCCGGCGTAGCCCCAACCTGATATACAGACCGAGCGGCCGCAAAAAGCTGAAGCTCCTGCTGCGGAACTACCGCCTCTCGGACGACGTGGCCTTCCGCTTCTCCGACCGGAATTGGGCCGAGTATCCGCTCACGGCGGCCAAATACGCCCACTGGCTGCACCGGATCCGACGGGAAGAGGCGGTCGTCAACCTCTTCATGGACTACGAGACCTTCGGCGAACACCAGTGGCGGGAGACGGGAATCTTCGCGTTTCTGGAGGCGCTCCCCGGAGAAATACTTCGCCACCCCGACTTTCGCTTTCAGACTCCCGCGGAGGCGGCTGCGGCCCATGAGGCGACCCAGGAGATCGCGTGCCCCGGTTTCATCTCCTGGGCGGACGAGGAACGGGACACGACGGCCTGGCTGGGCAACGCCCTGCAGCAGGACGCCGCCGGCAAGCTTTACGCGCTCGAGGCCGCCGTCCGCAGGAGGAAGGACGAGGGGCTTATCCGGATCTGGCGGATGCTCCAGACGTCCGACCACCTGTACTACATGTGCACGAAATGGTTTTCCGACGGGGATGTTCACCGCTACTTCAACCCCTATGAGTCGCCCTATGAGGCCTACATCAACTACATGAACATTATCGACGATTTATCACAGCTGGTAAAAAATGAGCGGGGACATGATGCCGCATCGTGTCCCCGTTGTAAGGTTTTACGAGCGGGGACAGATTTCAAATCTGTCCCCGCAAAACGGAGGGATAAAGGAGAAAAGTCATGACAGAGGCGCAGGAGTATTATCTTTTTGAGGTGAGCTGGGAGGTCTGCAACAAGGTCGGCGGGATCTATACCGTGATCACGAGCAAACTCCCCGAAGCAACGAAGCTCTTCGGCGAGCGCTATTTCGTCCTCGGTCCGGACCTCAAGACGAACCCCGATTTCGAGGAAACGGACGAAGAGTGTTGGAACCGCGTCCGCGAGGGGGTGGCCATCAAGGAGATTCCCTGCCGCTTCGGCCGCTGGAAGGTGCCCGGCAGACCGAAAGCGATCCTCGTCGGCTTCGGTAAAAAGTACGACAAGGAGCAGCTCCTCTTCCGAATATGGGAGGACTACGGCGTCGACTCCATCGCCGGGGGCTGGGACTATATGGAACCGGTCATGTTCAGCTATGCGGCGAGCGAGGTGATCGAAACCCTCTACAACTTCGTCGTGCGACCCCGGGGAATGCGTGCTGTCGCCCAGTTCCACGAATGGATGACGGGGGCCGGTCTCCTCGGCCTGAAGAAGCGGGCTCCGGAAATCGGCACCGTCTTCACCACGCACGCCACGACGCTCGGCAGGACCCTGGCCTCTCACGGGATGGACATCTACACGACGATGGACCATATCTCGCCGCAGCGGGAGGCGACCGCCCACAATATCACCGCCAAGTGTTCGATGGAGGCGGCATCCGCCCGCGAGGCGGACTGTTTCACCACGGTGAGCGAGATTACCGCATCGGAGGCGAAAAACTTCCTCGGCAGGCCCCCCGATCTGATCACGCCGAACGGCCTGGACATCGAAAACATCCCCGACCTTGCGGCCGATCGGACCGCCGCGCTGAAATCCCGGAAGAAACTGCTCGCCGCCGCAACGCGGTTTCTGGGCAGGGATTTCCCCGCCGACGCCAAGATCATGCTGATCTCTGGACGCGGCGAATTCCGCAACAAGGGAGTCGATCTCTTTTTGTCGGCCCTCGGCCGGCTGAACCAGGAGATGGGGCCGGACCAGACCATCCTCGCCTTTATTTTTGTCCTCGGCGCCTACACGGATCTGATTCCGTCTCTCAAGAGCGACGATGCCAGACCCGACCCGGGGAATCCGCCCATTGCGAGCCACCGGCTGCAGTACGAGGCCTCCGATCCGATCCTCCAGGCCTGCGAGCGCCTCGGTCTTAAAAATTTTCCACAGAACCGGGTTCAGGTCATCTTCGTCCCGGCCTATCTAAACGGCCACGACGGCTTCATCAACATGAGCTACTATGAGGCGCTCGCCGGTTGCGACCTCGGCGTCTTCCCCTCTTACTACGAACCCTGGGGCTATACCCCCCTCGAAAGCGCCGCCTACGCCGTGCCGACGCTCACGACCGACCAGGCCGGTTTCGGCCTTTGGGCGCAGCATGCGGTGGGGAAGAACAGCGGGATCATTCTGCTGAATCGGCTGGGACAACCAGACGAGGCGATAGAGAACAACCTGCATGACATATTCAGCGATTTTCTCAGACGGGACGAGGCCGATCTTCAGGGCATGCGGGTCGGCGCCCGCGCCGCGGCCTCCCAGGCCAACTGGAAGGATTTCTTCAAACACTACGAGCAGGCCTTCGACCAGGCCTTCGCGAAATCGCTGAGCCGTGCGGAGAAGCTCACCGCGGAGGACCTCAAGGCCGGGATGAAACACATCTTCGCGGGGACCGTCTCCGTTTCACCGTACTTCCGGACCTTCACCGCGGTGGCCAATCTCCCAGCGAATATCTCCAGGCTCCGGGAACTCGCCCACAACCTCTGGTGGGCATGGAACCCCCGCGCCCGGGAACTCTTTTCCGCACTGGACCCCAAACTCTGGGAGGGGATGAACAACAATCCCGTCCGGATGCTCGAGACGGTCTCTTCGGAGCGGCTCCTGGAGGCCTCGGAAAACGCCAGCTACATGAACCTGTTCGGGCAGATCTTCCAGCAGTTCGACAACTACATGGACGACAAGACTCCGTCTCCGCTGATCGGGCCGCTCGACGGCCTGAAACGGTCGTCGCCCGTCGCCTACTTCTCGACCGAATACGGTCTCCACGACTGCCTGCCCATTTACTCCGGCGGTCTCGGCACGCTCTCCGTAGATCACCTGAAAACGGCGAGCGATCTGAACATCCCCCTGGTCGGCGTCGGCCTCCTTTACAAGAACGGGTTTTTCCGACAGGTGATCGACAAGAACGGCGCCCAGACGGCGGAGTATCCGGAGAACGATTTCTCCCGAATGCCGCTGGAGATCGTCCAGGACGACCGGGGGGATGCCGTACAGATCTCCCTGGAACTTCCCGGCCGGACACTCTTCGCAAACATCTGGGAGGTCCATGTGGGGCGCGTCTCACTTTACTTGTTGGATACCGACGTGACGCGGAACACCCCCCAGGACCGGAAGATCACGGGACGTCTTTACTGCTCCGAACCGCGAACACGGATCGAACAGGAAATCCTGCTTGGGATGGGGGGCGTCCGGGTTCTCAAGAGGCTGGGGATCCGCCCCCGCGTCTATCACATCAACGAAGGGCACTCG
>JAHIMW010000225.1 GCA_018896355.1 Pseudomonadota bacterium | reverse complement strand
GCTTATCATGGATTCCCTTAAGCATTGACCTACCCGTCTGATAACTAAAGCTGTTGAGATTTCTGATGAGGTCTATCCGTTTATAATTTCACGCGTAGATTATAGACTCTCAAATGTCATCATGTCAAGTCAATTTTTTTCGTGATACACACCTACATTAATTGTATCGCACCGATTCCCAGAATCCGTTCGGCTTCTTTTTTCAGATGATGGTTGAGGTTCAGTTTTAAATCCTCCCCAAGATAGATTACCGTTTCGCACCGCCCCTCAACCAGCTTGATGTATCCATCCTGTTTTCCAACATGCTTTCGAAGGCATCTGCAGAGCGCCTCGATATCATCGGCGGTGGATCGATCCACGACCATCGTAAAATAGGCCGAGTGATACGGTTTGTCGGCTGCTTTTGCCAGAAGCGTTGCCTCCGCGGCAATGACCTTGACACTCTCTTCCCCGATATCGACGGTTCCTTTTACCAGAAGAGGTTCTTCTCCATGCAGCAGATCATGACAGCTCTGATATATTTCGGGGAAAAAGATCACCGTTGCTGATCCCTTTAGATCTTCGATGGTTACGTATGCCATGGTTTCTTTACGCCTGGTTTGCACCTCGCGGATGCTGCTGACGATTCCGGCCAGGATGATGGCTTCCCGATCGCTCTTGGCTGCAAGGTTGGAGGAATCCGCTGTCACGATCATTCCCAAGCGGTCGGCATAGCGCGACAGCGGGTGTCCCGTAATATAAAAACCGATGGTCTCCTTTTCGTTCGCCAGAAGCTCCTTGTGATCCCACTCGGAGATCTCCGGGAGGCCGTCACTCGAACGATCGCCGTTTGTAGAGTTGCTGCGATCCCTCTGTTCGAATTGTTCCAGCAGGTTCGCCTGGCCGCTGGCCTTTTCCCGCTGGCGTTTCTGTGCCTTGTCCATGATCTCTTCATAGAAGGTCATCAACTGCCGCCGCTTGTGGCCCGTCGAATCAAACGCCCCGCACTTGATCAGGCTTTCGACCACCCTTTTGTTCGTCTTTCTTGGATCGACGCGATCACAGAAATCGATAAAGGATCGGAATGGTTCAGCAGCCTCCCGGACGTTGATGATCGATTCGATCGCACCGATGCCGACATTCTTGACCGCCGCAAGTCCGAAACGGATATTTTCGCCCACGACACTGAAATCGCTCATCGATTCATTGATGTCGGGTGGAAGGACATTGATTCCCATCTCACGGCAACTGCCGATATGGCTGATGATCTTGTCGCGGTTGTCCTTTTCGCTGGTCAACAGCGCGGCCATAAATTCCGCCGGGTAATGGGCCTTCAGGTAGGCCGTCTGATAGGAAATGATCGCATAGGCAGTGCTGTGTGATTTGTTGAAACCGTATTTCCCAAAGGTTTCCATCTGTTCCCAGATCTTTGCAGCCCTGGCTTCGGAGATCTTCCTCTTCCGTGCACCTTCCAGAAACTTCGGTTTTTCTTTCCGCTCCATCTCCTCGGTCTTCTTCTTGCTCATGACCTTGCGGAGGATGTCCGCTTCGGAGAGGGAATAGCCGCCGATGGCCACGGCGATCTGCATCACCTGCTCCTGATAGACGATAATTCCATAAGTCTCCTTCAGAATCGCCTCCAGTTCGGGCGCCTCGTAGACGATCTTTGTTCGACCCTGTTTTCTCGCGATGAATTCGGGAATATTGTCCATCGGGCCGGGGCGATAAAGCGCTATCAAAGCGATGACATCCCCGATGCAGTCCGGTTTCATCCGGACCAGAACATCTTTCATCCCTGAACTTTCAAGCTGGAAAATGCCGTCGGTATCCCCCCGCATCAGCAATTCATAGGTCTTCCGGTCATCCAACGGAAGGTTTACCAGATCGACATCGATTCCCCTGCCTTGATGTATAAAACAGAGGGCGTCTTTGATGACCGTCAGGGTTTTCAATCCGAGAAAATCGAATTTTGTCAGCCCGACCTGTTCGATGTCGTTCATCGCAAACTGTGTAACGACGTCCTCCTTGGGGCTTTTACAGAGCGGAATCCGGTCCACCAGGGATATATCCGAGATCACAACCCCCGCCGCATGGGTTGAAGAGTGGCGGTTCAGCCCTTCCAACGCAAGGGAGAGGTCGAGAAGCTTCTTGATTCGGGGATTCCCCTTCTGCTCCTCCTGAAGACGGGGTTCCCGCTTGATCGCTTCCTCTAATTTGATATTGAGGACGTTGGGAATCAGTTTGGCGATGCGGTCCACCTCGCCGTAGGGGATGCTCAACGCCCTGCCTACATCCCGGATGACGGCCCTCGCCTGCATTTTCCCGAAGGTGATGATCTGGGATACCTTGTCACTCCCGTATTTTTCCGTCACATAGCGGATGATCTCATCCCTTCCCTCCGGACAGAAATCGGTATCGATATCCGGCATGCTGATCCGGTCCGGATTGAGGAATCTTTCAAAAAAAAGATTATACCGGATGGGATCGATACTTGTGATTCCGGTCGCATAGGCGACAAGGCTGCCGGCGGCCGAGCCTCTGCCCGGTCCGACCGGAATATTCTTCTTCTTGGCGTAATGGATGAAGTCGGAAACAATGAGAAAATATCCCGCAAATCCCATCGAACGGATCATCTCCAGCTCCTGATGGAGCCTTTTTTCATAGACGTCCGGGGACACCTTGCCGCAAGGCGTCCCCCTCTCATCTTGTTTCTGATCCTTCAAAATATTCGGCAGGATCATCGCGAGACCTTCCATCGCCGCCTTTTTCAGGCGTTCATCCAGCGTTTCATCGGGATTTATCTCAAAATTGGGCAGGAAGAACTTGCCGAATTCGAGCGTAAGGTTGCATTTTTCAGCGATTCTAACCGTATTCTCGATTGCCTCCGGGCAGTATGAAAAAAGCCGTATCATCTCGTCGGGGGAGCGGAAATAGAACTGATCGGTCCCAAACCGCATCCGATCCGAATCTTCAATGGTCTTGGCCGTCTGAATGCAGAGCAGCACCTCATGCGCCTCGGCATCCTCCCGCTTCAGATAATGGCAATCATTAGTCGCCACCAGAGGCAGCCCGAGTCTCCGGCTGAGTTCGATCAACCCCTCGTTGGCCTTCTTCTGTTCGGGAAGGCCGTTTTCCATGATCTCAACGAAGTAATTCCCCTCACCGAAAATGGTTCGGTATTGTTCAGCCGTCCGCTCGGCCTCTTCGGAATTTCCCCTGAGCAGATGGGCTGCAATTTCGCCATGAAGGCAGGCACTCAGGCCGATCAGCCCCTCATGGTATTGTTGCAGGATCTCCTTGTCGATTCGCGGCCGGTAGTAAAACCCGTCAAGAAATCCCGCGGTCGATAATTTCATCAGATTTCTGTATCCCTGCATGTTCCGGGCAAGTACGATCAGGTGGTGCGCCGTCTCCCCGGTTCCATAACCGGTCTTGTCGAGGCGGCTTTTCGGTGCGACGTACAGCTCGCAGCCGATGATCGGTTTAATCCCGTATTGATAGGCATGCTTATAGAAATCGATTGCACCGTAAAGATTGCCGTGATCGGTCATGGCCACGGCTGGCATCTTATACTCTTTCGCTTTCCGGAAAAGGTCATCAAGACGAATCGTACCGTCGAGGAGGCTGTACTGAGTGTGAACGTGCAAATGAACGAAATCGGCGTGTTTCATGCTAATCCAACCAGTAGTTCGGGGCTTCTTTGGTAATGATCACGTCATGGACATGACTTTCCCGAAGTCCGGCCGATGTGATCTTGACGAAAAGGGCATTCTGTCGCAACTCTGCGGTGGATCGGCATCCGACATAACCCATGCCGGCCTTGAGACCACCAAGCAACTGGTGGATGCTGGCCGACAGAGATCCCCGGTATGGGACCCTTCCTTCGATCCCTTCCGGCACCAGCTTCAGATTGCTTTCGATGTCATCCTGATAATAACGGTCCTGGCTGCCCATCTTCATCGCCTCCAGCGATCCCATCCCGCGATAGACCTTGTAACTTCTTCCCTGAAAGAGGACGGTTTCTCCCGGGCTCTCCTCCGTCCCTGCGAAAAGACCGCCGATCATGATCGAATGGGCGCCCGCCGCCAGCGCCTTGACGATATCGCCCGAATACTTGATCCCGCCGTCGGCGATAATTGGAATATTGAATTTGGACCCTATTTTATAGGCGTCCCGGATCGCACTCATCTGAGGTATCCCTACGCCGGCGATAATTCTCGTCGTACATATGGAACCCGGTCCGACACCCACCTTGACTGCATCCACCCCGGCCTCGATCAGGGCCCTGGCCCCCTCCGCCGTCGCAACATTTCCGGCAATCAATTCACATTTCGGGAAATGGGCTTTCGTATCGCGGACAGCGTCCAGAACGCCTGCAGAATGCCCATGGGAGGTATCAATTACGATGACATCGGCGCCTGCTGCCAGCAGAGCGCCGATCCGCTCCTCCCGGTCGATAATCCCCACCGCGGCTCCGACACGGAGTCTTCCGAGAGGATCCTTGCTGGCCAGGGGATATTTCCTTATTTTTTCAATGTCTTTGATGGTGATCAGGCCTGTCAGGTTATAATTTTCATCGACAACGAGGAGCTTTTCGATCCGGTGTTTATGGAGAAGTTTTTTGGAGTCTTCGAGAGAAATGTTGGACGATGAAACGGTAATCAGATGTTCGCGGGTCATCACATTGGCGACCGGCTGATCCAGATCGGTTTCAAAGCGGAGATCCCGGTTTGTCAGGATGCCGACCAGCCTCTTTTTCTTGACGACCGGCACGCCGGATATCCGGTAACGGTTCATCAGTTCAAGGGCTTCGTGCACCTTCTGTTCCGGTTCGATCGTGATCGGATCGACAATCATCCCGCTTTCCGATTTTTTGACCTTATCGACTTCAATTGCCTCTCTCTCAATACTCATGTTGCGGTGAATGATTCCCATCCCGCCTTCCTGGGCCAGGCAGATCGCTGTTCTGGACTCTGTCACCGTATCCATGGCCGCGCTGATGATCGGAATATTGAGTGTGATGTTGTTGGTCAACAGGGATGAGGTATCCACATCCCGCGGCAGGATGTTCGACGCCGCCGGAACAAGCAGCAGGTCATCAAAAGTCAGCGCTTCCACAACATGATCCTCTAACATGGGGCCTCCAATTTTCTAAAAAATCCGTCTACTG
>JAHIMW010000226.1 GCA_018896355.1 Pseudomonadota bacterium | reverse complement strand
GATAGGGGTAGGGACGATACATTGGTTTGCATCGCCCCTCCCTCCGAACCGGACTGGCGGATTTCCCGCATCCGGCTCTCCAGTTGGTGGTTTTACCTCAATGAGGACTGGAGTAATTTCATATGGGCATCCACAAGACTGAAAAGCCCATGTTCTCGAAAGAATTTATTTGGCCAGCGTAAATGATCCATATTGCCACTGATACCCTTGGAACCCTTGCTGCGTTTCCGCAGGATGCTGCGCAGGCGACGTCTGATCCATCCGTCGAGTGCCGGAAACGTCCACTTATGGCTGTGTTTGAAATACTCAAACCATCCCTTAAGCGTGCGATTCACGTTCACCGCAATAGCGGACAGACTTGTGCCGTTGCTGCGCCCGGTATGGGCTCGAATGGCGTCTTTGAGCTTCCGCAGACTCTTCTTGCGGGGCCACCGTGTGCCTCGCTCGAAGTGGTATCCGAGGAAGTCAAATCCCTGACCCGGAAGTGTGGCATCCACCACGCGGGTCTTCTCAGGATGCAAGACCAGACCCCTTTCCGTAATCAGTTGTTGCACCTGGTGCAGGGCTTTATATGCCTCCGATTCGTCTCGACACATAATGACAAAATCATCGGCATATCGGATCATTTGAAAACCCGCCGACTCCATCGCCGCATCGACGGAATGGAGGTAGAGGTTGGCCAGCAGGGGGCTGATGACGGCGCCTTGGGGTGTTCCTGCTTCGGGCGTCCACCGGGACAGCCCCTCCAAGATATCCTGACCGAGAAATCGTTCGATCAGCTCAAGCAAGCGTCCATCGGCAATATGCCGGCGGACTTCCTGCATAAGTTTCTCATGGGGAATGCTGTCAAAGTACGCCTTCAGATCGGCATCCACCACATGGGTGTAGCCGGCCTTCAGGAACCGATCCACTTCCCGCAAGGCATCCTTGCTTCCTCTGTTTGGCCTGAAACCGTAACTGTGAGATTTGAACTTCGTCTCGAATATAGGCTCTATAACCAGCCTTATCGCCGTCTGGACTACCCGATCCCGCACGACGGGCACCCCCAGGGGCCGCTTCTCTTTACTGCCAAGCTTGTCTATATAGACCCGCTTGATCGGTCGCGGTCGGTATGTCCCTGTGCGAAGTTCTTCCTCCAACCCGGCGATGTTCTCCTCAAGTCTCTGCTCAAACCTCTCCACGCTTTCATGATCCGTCCCGGCACTGCCTTTGTTCCTTCTGACCGCCTTCCAGGCGGCGTGAAGGGTCGTTGGCCGGTACACCTTATCAATCAGGCTGAACCATACGTCTCCTTTCACCCCCTTAACGAGGGCCTCCAGCATGCGATCCGTCCATATGGAGCGTTCCACCCAGTTAAAAGGCCGAGCTTCTCCCGCTTGTTTAGCCGTCTCCGGCACTGCCACGAGGATCGTTTCACTCTCTATCGACACCGCACATCCACCTTCCTACGTCCCTTCGCTCCACGGCCATTACGCCGCTTCTTCGCTAATATGGACGCTCTGACTCCTGACCGCCGGGCTCTTCGTACCCTTATCAGGGGCAATGAACTCCCGTCTTGTCCCGATCAGGTCTCCCTGGTTCGCACTGCGCGACCTTCCAAGCATTCCGTCACCAACCACCCAGTCTGCCCTGACGTTGCTTTCCCGCTGCCCCTCCAGCACGTCAGACGCCCATGTACAACACTCTATGGGTCAGGCTTCACCTTGAATGAGGAGGCTCGCCGCACCACAAGGCCGAATCGTGTTCGTTATCCTACGGACTGCATGTTCGCCTCCGGTTGCTCCCCACCCCGCCTCACGGCGACGCAGTTACCTTTGGCTACTGGGATCGGGCATTCTCCCAGGAGAGGACTTTCACCTCTCAAATCGCGCCTGCTCCCAGGCGCACTCATTCCCACGAAAGTGGGAATCCAGAAGTTATTGATAAGACTGGATTCCTGCTTCCGCAGGAATGACGATTTGCTGAGTTTCGGGAGAAATTCAAAGCTTTCGCAAACCATAGAGGCGCCGTTGGTGTCACACTCTTAAATCGTCTCGTTTTTTTAACCCGGCAACGGAGTTTCTGCGGGGTGGCCCTTTCTTTTGTGCGCAGGATGAAGCGGCATGTTCTCAATGTTGACATTCGCAATATCTGCAAGCGTGTATCGTTCGCTTACATCAAGAATTTCTATGCCTATCAGGTGGCCATTTTCATCAAGATCGACAACGACGCCTTCCTCGATCTCTTTCGATTTGGCCACAAAAGCCTCTTTGAACGAAACATAGATGGCATCTGCAGTATCACTGTATTCTATCTTCATCTTGTTCTCCCTCAATCCTTCACGACAGCGCTGATTACAAGAATTCCATTGGGTTCAATCTAATACGTAACTTTCAGGAACCTGTCCCCAATAAGTCGATAGGCGTTCTTCTTTCCTTTAATGGTATCCTCGATTCTTTCCGGATTTTCAAGTGTCGTCATGACCTCAGCCTCGGATATCTTTCGCCTTTTCATTCGACGGAGGGCATGTCTGTCAAATTTTACCATTTATTACCGCTTTGCCCTCATGAATTGAGAAAATGTGCGGCCGATAACACTCAGTTCTTCATCCCCGATGCCGGGGTAGAGGCCGATAAAGAAGGTGTTGTTCATGATGTAATTCGTGTTCGTCAGGTCCCCCGAAATGCGATGGGGGATGTTCTGATATGCGGGATGACACAGGAGATTGCCGCTGAAAAGGTTTCTGGTCTCGATGCGGTTGGTCTCCAGAAATGTGGTCAGGTCGTCGTCATCCGTGGCCACGCAGCCCCCTTCGCCCAGGGTGATGTGATGGGCGGGGTAGAAGGAAAAGGTGGAGAGGTGGCCGAAGGTGCCGGTTAGACGAGTGCTATCCCCCTCACCCCTGCCCTCTCCCGCGAGGGGAGAGGGAGATAGGCATGGATGGCCCGCCGAGGGAGAGGGAGATAGGCATGGATGGCCCGCCGAGGGAGAGGGAGACAGGCACGGATATCCCGCCGAGGGAGAGGGAGACAGGCATGGATGTCCCGCGAGGGGAGAGGGAGACAGGCATGGATGTCCCGCCGAGGGAGAGGGAGTATGGGTAGGAGTATAAGTTGAGCCGAGGGCGTCGCAGTTGTCCTCGATGAGCCAGAGGTTGTGCTTTTTCACGAGATCCATGACGGCGTTGAAATGGAAGGGTACCCCCATCGTATGGGCCATCATGATAGCCTTCGTCTTCGGACCGATGGCTGCGGCGAGACTCACGATCTCTTCCGCATCGAAGATCCGGCCGGCATAGTGGACAAGGTCCTTGTCGGGATCGAAGACTTTGGAGGTGAACTTAGCCGTGTGGTACTCTTTGACGAGGTCAAGGATTTGGGTGCGGATGAGTTCAGGGGTGGTTAATTTTGTTGAGTTCATAGAGTTATTATGGTTTCTTGGGTTTTTTCAACAGGCAATATGTCTCAGTTCTACCTCGGCCAAGCGTGAATGAGTTTTAGGATGAATACCCTTAATACTAACGTAGGTGACTTTTTCGCCTTCCGCTTCGATTTCTTTTCCCAATGATAAATTGTAATCCCTCAATTCAGCATCAAATTCAGGCACTAAGATAATTTCCGAATCAGGCGGTAGCCGGTCCGAAAATTCCGGATGATCAAAGAGATAACGACTGAATTCCGCGCTCAGTTCAATATTGAGCTCTACAAGATTTCGATTCTCATTCATCTTCTGAATCCTCCGGGATAATTAGGGACAGAGCCCCATTTCCCAAAAGGCCGGGAAAAAGGGCTCAG
>JAHIMW010000224.1 GCA_018896355.1 Pseudomonadota bacterium | reverse complement strand
GACCTTTGCACAACCCACATCCCGTCATTGCGAGGCGCTTATGCGCCGTGGCAATCTCTCTGATCATGGTGACTTATGAGATTGCTTCGTCGGCTGTTGCCTCCTCGCAAAGACAAAAACAGATGTTGTGCAAAGCTCTCAACATATCGTTTGAGCTCGCGTACCACACGGCAAGCCATAGTGCGTGTGCTCGTTAACGGATTCAACGCCCGGACGGAGTGCGTTCCTGCCGCGTTTTGACGACGACCCGGACGACCGGCGCTTTCCCCCCTGCGAACTGGATATCCGGAGGATAACGCAGAGATGGCGTGAAAGCCTTCTGGATGTCCAGTTGCGCCAGATCGATCGGCTCGGTCAGGATACGGATCCGCTTGCCGCGAAGCCTGCGGGGGATGAGGATTCGCGCCTCCGCCGGGGTGGCGGTGATCTTCTGAACCGCAAGACCCTTCGGCGGGTCGTTTTCCGTCAGAACCTCGATGGGGACGGCCATGGAGATGAGGCGCGAGGTGACGACCGTGATCCGCTCGGGGCTGATCCCGGCCACCGCAAGGTTGGAGGGGGTCTTCACCATGTTGTGCGTGAGCTTGACCTCCTGCCTGCCGGGTGGGAGATGCGCCAGGTCCAGAGAAATCTTGAGACTCTCCGGATGCAGGAGTTGAAAGGCCTGGGCGTGTCCCATGAGCATGACCTTTGCCTCCGTGGTCTTCGATTCCTCAAGAACCCATTCCGCCGGGGCGTTCCGGTATTCAATGGGGACCATGAAATCCCGCCGAATCGTTTCCCGCTGGTAGCCGAAAACGACCCAGAGAATGCAGGCCAGTACAATTGCAATCACCTTTTCCCGCTGGTTTTCCTTCAGCCAGCGGAGGATCGGTCCCGGTTTGGCGAGCGGCGTCCGCCTGGCGAAGAAGGCCTCCAATTCGATGCGGAGGGCCGAGGCGTTGGTGATCTCCTGGATCCTCTCTCCTTTGGCGAGCGAGATCGTTCCACGCTCCTCGGAGACCACGATGCAGATCGCATCGGAACGCTCCGAAAGGCCGAGGGCCGCGGTGTGGCGAAGGCCCAGATTGCCGTGCTGGGCGGCATTGGCCGTCAGTGGAAGATGGCAGCCGAAACGCATCACCCGGTTTCCGTCCACGAGGACGGCGCCGTCGTGACCGATCGAATGGGGATCGAAGATGCTCTCCAGGAGGGGCTGGCTGAGGATGCCGTCGAGGTTGCTTCCCCCCGTCAGGTGGCGATCCAGTGGGTCGTGCCCCTGGAGGGCGATCAGGGCGCCGATTTTTTTGCGCGCAAGATCAGCGGCGGTCTGGGCGAGAACCTCCGCGCTTTCGTTGAACGGGGCAACAGCAAAGAACCGTTTCCGGAAATTTCCCAGCAGGGCCAGGCGTTCAAAGAAACGCCGGAGGTCCTCCTGAAAGATGACGACGAGGACAAACAGCAGGATCGCGAAGAATGCCTGGAGGACGACAGTGGTCAGGTAGAGCTGAAAGAAGCGGGCAAGCATATAGACGACGCCCAGCAAGGTAATGCCCAGGAATACGAAACGGGACGCCCGATCCTTGAACCAGATCAGCAGCGCCGAGATCATGATCGAGATGATGGCGATGTCCAGGATGTCCTGAATCCGGAAGGCGTTGAGCATCGTCAAGGTATTTTCGACCATCGGGAAAACTCATATTTCCGCCCGCCGGGAAGAGGGCCGGTCTGTTTGCAGGAAGCGGTTGAAAAAGCCGGATGAACTTTTTAGACATATAAACAAAAGCTTTGCGGCGTGTCAAGAAGATATCGGATATCGGATTTCAAGACATTTCAATATGGCCTTTGAAAACCTCTCTTCCATCCTCGTCGCGGGAAGTGGGGTTTACTTTGTTTTTTCCAGGGGGTTCGGCTATAATGCTGAACAATGGGTAGCGCACCCGGAAAATACGGAGGAAAAATGATCGATCGGGAGAAGGAAGAGAAGATCGGCCGGGTCGTGGAAATGGTTGCGAAGGCAAAAAACATCGCCGTTTTTACGGGCGCGGGCGTGAGCACGGAATCCGGGATTCCCGATTTCCGCAGCCCCGGCGGCTTCTGGACGAAATTCGATCCGGAGGATTTCACGATCGATAAATTTCTGACGAGCCCGGAGACCCGGCGGAAACAGTGGCGTTTCCTACTCTCCGGCGATCTGCTCAAGGAGGCCCGGCCCAATGCCGCGCATGAGGCCATCGCGGAGCTGGAGAAACTGGGGAAAGTAAGCTGCGTCATCACCCAGAACATCGACAATCTTCACCAGAAGGCGGGGAACGATCCTGCAAAGGTATTCGAGCTCCACGGCAACATGCGCTGGATCCTCTGCATGGATTGCGGGGAACGCTACCCGCTGGAGGAGATTCTCCATCGGAACGGAGCGTCGGAGGAGGTTCCGGTCTGCGGCCGCTGTTCCGGCATCCTGAAACCCGACGTGATCTTCTTCGGCGAAGCCCTCCCTGAGGAGACCCTGAGCAAGGCCACCTGGCATGCCGGCCACTGCGACCTCCTCCTGGTCGTCGGTTCGTCGCTCGTCGTTTACCCGGCGGCCTACATGCCGCTTTATGCCAAGCAGGCGGGGGCCTTGCTCGTGATCGTTAATCTGAGCCCCACGCCGGCGGACAAGATTGCAGACGTTGTCATCCACGCCTCCGCGGGGGAGACGATGGGCCGCATCCTCGCGGAAGTCAGGCAGGGGTTCGCCGGATCATGTGCCTGATACTGTTCGCGTGGAAAATGCATCGGAATTTCCCGCTCGTCCTCGCGGCGAACCGGGACGAGTTCTATGAAAGACCGTCGGCGCCGGCTGACTTCTGGGATGATGCGCCGGATCTGCTTGCGGGCCGGGATCTGCGCGATGGGGGGACATGGCTTGGGAT
>JAHIMW010000223.1 GCA_018896355.1 Pseudomonadota bacterium | reverse complement strand
GTAAACGTGTCGCCGATCTGGATCGTCCCGTGGTTGTGGATGCCGATGATGTCGCCCGGCCAGGCCTCCTCGACGTTGGTCCGATCCTGGGCCATGAAGATCGTCGCGTTTGAGAGGACGATCTCCCTGCCGATCCGGTGATGGAACACCTTCATCCCGCGGATGAACTTCCCCGAGCAGATCCGGAAGAAGGCGATCCGGTCGCGGTGGGCCAGATCCATGTTTGCCTGGATCTTGAAGACGAAGCCGGAGAAGGCCTCCTCCAGCGGCGAGACCATCCGTGTGGTCGTCGGCCGCAAATCGGGTGCGGGGGCCATCTCCACGAAGGCGTCGAGAAGCTCCCGGACGCCGAAGTTGTTGATGGCGCTACCGAAAAAGACTGGGGTCTGGTTTCCTTTCAGGTACTCTTCATGCGAAAAGGGATTGGCCGCCCCCTCGATCAGCGCGATCTCCTCCCGAAGCCGTTCCGCCTGGCTCCCCAGCAGCTCATCCAACCGCGGATCTTCGAGATCGTTGATCGTGATCCCCGTCTCCTTCCGGCTGTCCTTCCCCGGCGTGAAGATATGGAGCGACTTCCGGTAGAGGTTGTACACCCCCTTGAAATCCTTTCCCATCCCTATCGGCCAGGAGAGCGGGGCGCACTCGATCTGGAGCTTGTCCTCGATGTTGGCGAGGAGCTCCATCGGCGCCATGCCGTCCCGGTCGAGCTTGTTGATGAAGGTCATGATCGGGGTGTTTCGCATCCGGCACACCTCCATCAGCTTCTCCGTCTGCGGCTCGACCCCCTTGCCGCTGTCGATCACCATCAGCGCGCTGTCCACGGCGGTGAGGACCCGGTAGGTATCCTCGGAGAAATCCTGGTGGCCGGGTGTGTCGAGCAGGTTGATCTCGAAGGTGTCGTAGTGGAACTTCATGACCGACGTCGTGACGGAGATCCCCCGCTCCTTTTCGATCGCCATCCAGTCGCTCATTGCGTGCCGCCCGGCCTTCCTTGCCTTGACGGCGCCGGCAAGCTGGATTGCCCCGCCGAAGAGGAGGAGTTTTTCGGTGAGCGTCGTCTTCCCCGCGTCGGGGTGGCTGATGATGCCGAAGGTCCGGCGCTGATCGATCTCCTGCTTCCGTCGTCTATCCGCCTGGAAGATTGCCGGCGGTGTCTCCGCGGGGCTCACGGATTGAATACCCATAATCATTTCCTGTTCCGATTCCCTGATGAAAAAAATCCCCAACAGCCTTTAACCGGCTCCGGGGACAGAAACTTCCAAAAACCGGATCTCTTCTACGGCATCGGGAGACATTTGTCAAGCTTTTTAATCATGCTAAAATTCTTGACAAGTCATCGAAGTCGCCATAACCTGAGCGCCGCTGCAAATGTCGTATACAATTTACAACGTGCAATCGTACACCGCAATGAACCCGGAATGGAGGAATGGTCCCTATGGCCACGGAAATGTCTTCAAGTCCCAAAGTGATGGCCATGCACGAACCGCTCGAGAAATTTTGCATCCAGGTGCTGGAGAAACTGGGTGTGCCGAGAGATGAGGCCGAGATCACGGCCAATACCCTCGTGACGGCGAACCTGCGGGCCATCGGCAAGGATCTAAGAATCCCGATAGACCTCTAAGCTTCTGAAATGACCGAGCGAAACCACACCGATGTCAAAGTGATCTTCGCCCTCACCCTGATCCACTTCACGGGCGATTTCTATGGCTCTTTCATCAGCCCGCTCCTTCCGGTCTTCGCGGACAAATTTGCGCTGTCGCTGGCCCAGGTCGGTCTGATCACCGGGTTGATGCGGATGCTCGCCTTTATTGTCCAGCCGGGCGTGGGCTATTTCGCCGACCGCTATCCGTCGCGGATCTTCATACTTGGCGGGCCGCTTCTTTCGATCATCTTCATCGCGCTGGTCGGCTGGGCGCACTCCTTCTGGGATCTTCTGCTCTTTATCGCGATCGGGTCGATCGGATCCTCGATGTTTCATCCCTCCACGGCGGGGATGATTGCAACCTACGCCGGTCGCCACTTTGGCCTCTCCATGTCGCTTTTCAACATGGGAGGGACCTTCGCCTTCGGTGTCGGACCGCTCTGCATCGCCTGGATCGTCAGCCGCTGGGGCCTGGAGGCGACCCTCTGGACGGCGATTCCGGGGCTCGCCGTGATGGTCCTGCTGTTCAAGATCACGCCCCGGCCGCTCGCGGAGGGGCTCCGGGGGCAGGGATTTTTCGGCGCGGTCCGGGAGGCGTTCGGAGAGGCGTGGAAACCGGTTCTGCTGATATGGGTGGTCATGGTTCTGCGCAGCTTCGTGACCCAGTCCTTCATGACCTTCGCCCCCATTCTCTACTCTCGGGAGGGCCACTCCCTCATTTCCATCGGTCTGGTCATTTCCCTCTTCACGGTGGCGGGGGCCGTGAGCGGCCTCCTCTCCGGCCACCTCTCCGACCGGATCGGTTACAAACCGATTTTCTATGTCACCTTCGTCCTGGTTACCCCGGCCCTTTTTCTGATGCTTCTGCTCAAGGGGGAATGGGTTTATCTGGGTTCCGCACTGGCGGGATTCCTGATGTTCGCCACTCTGCCGCTGGGGCTGGTCATGGCGCAGAAGCTGGCGCCGCAGGGCAAGTCGATGGTCTCCAGCCTGATGATGGGGTTCGGGCAGGGGCTGGGGGGGATGATGGCGCCCCTCGTCGGCAGCATGGCCGACCTTTTCTCGATCCGGACGGTCCTCTGCGGTCTGGCCCTGATCCCGCTGCTCAGTATCGGCCTTGTCTGGTTCTTCCCGGAGAAGCGTCTTCGGGAGCAGACCTCGGTCGGCTGATGAAGCCGGGGTGAACCGACATCGATCTGCGGCCGATCGGCGGATCGACCCTGACGGACGAAATCGGGCTGGCGCGCCGAATATTGTGCCAAAATCTCCTTGGCATACAAGACCATTTTCCTTATCCTCAGCCCACGCAAAAGCATGTTCTTATCGGTAGTTTATCAGTTCAGTATCAGTGTTGAATCCTGTATTTATCTCAAATAAGGAAAGAGACGATGCTTCATTTTTCCGGATTTCCTGAAGATCTTAAAAAGAATATAGGATATGTGCTGACCGATATCGATGATACCTTGACCAGTGAAGGCAGGCTTCCGTCCGTGGTCTTCGCGGCAATGGAAGATTTAAAAAAGGCGGGAATAAGAATTGTGCCTATCACGGGCCGTCCCGCCGGGTGGTGCGATCATATAGCCCGCATGTGGCCAATCGACGGACTGGTCGGTGAAAACGGCGCATTCTATTTCAGTTATGACGGAACCCGGAAAAAAATGGTCCGCAGATACTGGAAACCGGAAAAAGACCGCAGAAGCGACCGCAAAAAACTTGATAAAATCAAACAGGAAATACTGGAAAAAATACCGGGATGCGCTGTAGCCTCGGATCAGGCTTATCGTGAAACCGATCTTGCCATCGATTATTGTGAAGATGTCCCGCCCCTTTCGATGCAAGAAGCGGAAGGAATCGTAAAATGCTTCATGAAATCCGGCGCCCGGGCGAAAATAAGTTCAATCCATGTCAACGGCTGGTTCGGAGATTATGACAAACTTGCCATGACACGCCTGCTCTTTGAAGAGGTTTTCAATGAAAACCTTGAATCGGTCAAAGATCAGGTTATTTTTACCGGGGATTCGCCGAATGATGCGCCTATGTTCGGATATTTCCCGAATTCGGTCGGCGTGGCCAATGTGATTCATTTCAGGGGAAAAATGACCAATGAGCCTGCCTGGATCACGGAAAAAGAAGGGGGTTGCGGTTTTGCCGAGATGGTGGAAACGCTGCTTTCCCGACCCTCTTCCAAGAAGCTCTCAGAAGCCTCAAACTCCGCCCGGCCGCTATGATCTTTCCCTCCGCACACTCCCGCTTATTCAGGCAGAACTATGCATTTTTCCGGATTCAGAGACAGGTATAGTTCCTGGCCTTCTTCCTGCGGGAGTTGATGCGGAGCCTGTACCCTGATCAAGGTGTCGTTTATATTTACAAAAAGAAACAGGAAGTTTCCGAGGTATGCCTTATTGGCAATGACGCCCTTAAAGAGATTATCCCCGGCTTGGGGCGGCTCCGCGAAGACCTCCACATCTTCGGGACGTATCGATGCATAGACTTTTTGGCCCGGTGTCGTCACATCGCTGCCGATTGACCTGCATAAAAGCTTTTCGCTGAATTCCGTGCGCACATAAACTTCATTTGTGCCGGAATTAACCCCAACTACCTCTCCCGGGATGAAATTCATGGCGCCGATAAAATCGGCTACAAACCTGCTGGCGGGCTTGTCATATATTTCGTGGGGAGAGCCGATCTGCACGATGTTCCCTTTTTCCATAACGACGATCCGATCCGAGATAACCATCGCTTCCGCCTGGTCGTGGGTTACATAGACCGAAGTGATACCCATACGTTTAACCAGGCTCTTGATTTCAAATCTCATTTTTTCCCTGAGCTTGGCATCCAGGTTGCTCAACGGTTCGTCCAGAAGCAGTACTTTGGGATTTCTTATGAGAGCCCGCGCAAGAGCGACTCTTTGCTGCTGTCCGCCGCTCAACTGACCCGGATATCTCTCCTCCAGCCCCTGCAAACCAACTAACTCGACTACATCTTTAGCCTTTTCCTTAATGCTCTGCCTGGATATCTTTTGAAGTTTCAAGCCGTAAACGATATTGCTGTAAACCTTCATGTGCGGCCATACGGCATAATTCTGGAACATCATGCCTATTCCTCTCTTTGACGGCGGGACAAATCCTTCCGAAATCATCGGCTTGCCGTCAATGATGACGTCGCCTTCCTCAGGCTTTTCCAATCCGGCGATGCAGCGAAGGGTGGTTGTTTTGCCGCATCCGCTGGGTCCGAGGAGGGTCAACAGCTCACCCTTCTCCACATCGAGCTGTATGCGATTGACCGCCGTTACTTTATTATATCGTTTGACCAGGTTGCGGATCTCAATAAAAGCCATTAGACTCGTCTCCTTAATTAGTTACTTGATATCATGACGTTCCCACGTCCTGCCGGCAAATTACTTCCCCTCTCCGGGTCCCCCCCAGGCGGCTTTGAGGATCCCGCCGCCGATTCTTGCAATGATCAGCAGAAGAATAAACGTGATCACGATCATCAGAAAAGCCATAGCCGCGGAGATTCCGAATTCCATGCCGCGGTGCCAGTTCAGGTAGATTCCGATGGGCAGGGTTTCCCATCCGCCTCTGTAAAGAAATATTGCGGTGGAAATCTCCTGAAATGCCATGATAAAAAACATCACAACGCCGACAAGAACTCCTTTCATCAATAGCGGAAGGGATATATTTATAAAAGTCATGAATTTACCCACACCCGACACTTCCGAGGCCTCCTCGAGCGAGACATCCAGTTGCAGATAGGAAGCATGCGCTATCCGCAGAAAATATGGAAGCCGTCGTGCAAAGAGGGCAAGCGGCATGATGATCCAATGCGTGGCAAGCGGTATGCCTTGCCAGAAGGCCAGAAGATAACTGACGCCTATCGCGATCCCCGGAAAAGCGAGCATCAGTGTGATTATAAAGTCGAGAGCATCTTTTCCCGGAACACGTGTGCGGACGATTATATATGCGGCCGGCAGCCCGAAAACGACCCCGAAAATCAGGGCTATCCCGCTGAAAAGAAATGAATTACTTATCAGGCCGGGGCTTTCCGTCAGAATTACCCTGAAGTTGTCGAGAGTCCAATAGGTTGGAAACGGTTCAAAAACCCATCTTCTGGAAAAAGCGGACAATCCCAGAACGATCGGAATCAGCAGGACAAGGGCGGCGATAAAAAACATATACAGATAAGAGCTGATTTTCAAAAATGGACCGGGTTCGATCACCCTTCCTTCAGCCGTTGTTCCTTTCGAGAGGCCGGTATACTTCCTTTTTTCCACCCACCATCTTGCAAACAGAAAGAGGGTTATGCAAACTATCGAAGAGACAACCACCGCCACGATTCCCATATATTTCCGATGCGTATCCGTAAAGTGATAGGCGATGTTGATGTAGGCTACCGAAGGGAGAAAGTCCACCTGTCCCAGAATCAACGGAGTAAGCCAGTCCGTAAACGGCCACAGGAAGACCATGACGGCGCCCGCCAGATAAGTAGGCGTGCAGAGAGGCAATGTGATGGTTATGAATCTCCAGAAACCGCTTGCGCCCTCGACTTCGGCAGCCTCTTCAAAAGAAGGATCGATGCTGGTTAAGCCCGCTGCAAGACTGAGGACAATGAAGGGGAGCATATGCAGGGATTCTATGAATACCAGTCCGTGGAATCCGTATATGAAATTCAGGGGTTTCTCGATCAATCCGGCATTCATGAGAAGCAGATTCATCGTGCCGTATTTTCCGAAAAAGATTATGAATGCAAATACTCCCGCGTAAGCCGGCAAAACAATAGGCAGAAGGATCAGAGCAGTGAAAATGGTCTTTCCACGCTGCCTGTATCGCGCCAGAATGTACGCCAGGGGTATTCCGAACAGTGTTGATACAAGAAGCACCATGGTGCTCAGCACAATGGTGTTCCAAAAGGTTTTCAGATAATAGGTGTCCTGGAAAAATTCCAGGTAGTTTTGGATGCCTGAGCCGTCGGTTCCTGAAACCTTAAAGCTTTCTATTATCAGAATTGAGAGCGGATAAATAACCAGTAACGCTATTACGAACCACAGCAGAGACGACAGAAGTTTATTACCACGGGACATATAACATCCTTCCGGGTAACCTCAAAGTTACTCCTTGATAAAGCGCTCCCTGGGGCGTGGGCCGCCAATTTATAACTCCGTGATATACGGGCGGGCTGCAGCCCGCCCGTATATGAAATCCGGAGTATATTCTTTTCAAGTTGAAATAATCTCTGTTGAAGTCTTACAATCCTTATCCTTACTTCTCAACAAGCAGAGAGCGCGCCTTTGTTGCAGCCAGTCGTGCAGCGGCGTATTTGCCGTCATACTCGAAGAGCTTTCGGGCCTCTTTTATTTTTTCCTCGGCCTTCGTTACATCCATTTTGGCCGCTTTCGCCGCTATGACTTCTCCCTCGACTTCTTCTATCAGGAACAGACTGCTTTTCAATTCGCCCCATTTCCTGTAAATCTCGAACTCATAGTATTTGTTGACTTCGTCCCATCTCTTTGCTGCAAGATCAAGGTCGTAATTAATTAACGCGACCTTCAGATCCCAGAAGTTATCGACTCCGAGAGCAGCCTTGGCGTGTTTGGCCATAACGACGCCTTCTTTCTCCCACTGGGTGAAATTAATGTCTTTCCTTGCAACGAAATAACCTCCTTCCAGAACATATCTTTGCCCTTCCATGCTGAACAGCCAGTCCAGAAAGATCTTCCCGACGGCTTCGTTGGGCGCGTTTTTCAGCAGCGCAACCGCTTCGGGAACAAGGATTGTTTTATCCGGAAGCAGGTCACGCACAGGATAACCATCCTTGCGGGCAACCATTGCGTTCATCTGCGGCTGGGCGATTCCGATGGGCACTTCTCCACGGCTCACAAGGTGTGTCGTATCCGTGCTGCCTGTTGAAAAGCGGGCCAATTGCGCCGCAAGCAGTCTGTTAATCGCCCAACCCTCTTTCTCCCCGAATCCCTGCATGAGGATCTCCACAACCTCATGCTGCGTGCCGGAGGCATACGGCAGTGTGTGAACGATGTTGCCTCTGTATATCGGATTCAGCAGTTCCTTCCATGTTTTCGTGGGGGGGAGTTTCAGGGCTTTCAGGACTTTCTCGTTGTACAGGTTGGTGACGATCCAGGGCGCAAAACATGTCCAGGCGCCGGTGTCATCCTTTACCTTCATGCCTTGCCAGTTGGCAGGAACCATATTCCAGTCCTTCGGCTTGTATGGAACGAGTCTTCCTTCATTTTTCAGAACCTCATGCGCAGGCGCGCCTGCGCCCAGGAAGATATCGGCATCAGGTTTATTGCCCCATGCCCTCAATTTGTCGATGCAGACCGGCCAACCGCCCGGTCGAACAAATGTGATATCCACATCCTTGCCATAGGTTTTTTTATAGTATTCCTTGAAACCTTTCATCAGGCTGTCGGATAATTCCTTGTAAACGGGACCGATCCATCCCAGTTTATCGGCTGCCTGTGCGTCGGTTGCAAAAGCCGGAAAAAGGAACGCAATTGAAAAAGCAGCCAATAATGTTGCAGTCAGGATTCTCTTTTTCATTTTGACCTCCTTATGGTGATGTTGTCATAAAAAACATGCATAATTTTGTAATCTTCAATCATCTCTTCCTGTATAAATATCCTTTTTAAGCATACAATCCGCTGACCCGCCACCAATCTCTTTCCGGTAAAACCTCCTTTCATTTTTGAATTGATGTACTTTATAGACCACACTTTTCAAATTTCCCCCATAAATTTGTTTGTAATTTCCATATTCTAATTTCGGATTCGGTTCAGACACGACCGGATTTCTACTTGACCCTTATAATTCCATTATAAATCTACGTCAAGAATAAAAAATATATTGTAACATACTGCCATTATTAAGAAATGATGTTCGGCGTATGCTATTATTTCCCGTCGGCAGCTTCCATTTTCAGTCGGTTACTGTTGCATCAGTATCTACAATCGTCGAAAAAAACATAAATACTGGAAGTGCCGCTATATTCCATAGATTTTTAATGGGCATACCGATGCGATCCGATCGAAGTCGCTGTCCTGATGGAGGAGGTATAGGTCATTTTCCATGGCGGTGCGTGCGATCAGACAATCGGCGGTCCTGCGGATGGTGATTCCCTGTCTCCGGCACTGCCTATAGATTTGGGCCGCTTCAAGATAGGAATCCGTATCCTTAAGCCGGGCGATCGGAAATCGAAGCAGGCATCGGCGGGCCGCTTCGTACTCTTTGTCCTCCCTGAATCCCTGCAGGACCTCGGTGAGGATATATTCCGACAGAAACACCTCCTCCTCGTTGCCGATCAGCGTCTCCAGGGCGGATACGGCGTTCCCTTCGCTGCCGTTGAAGAAAGCGATCCAGACGGAAGAATCAATCAGGATCATCGAAACGGCTCCTTCTCAGCTCTTCCAAATCGCCTTCCCAGTGGAGTTTCCCTTTCAGGCGAAGAATCTCCTTTCTCTCCTTCCTCTGGATCAACTCCCGCAAGGCCAAGTTAACAAGCTCTTTTTTTGTCCTGAGCCCTGTATAATGAATGCCCTTTTTCATGAGATCTTCGT
Organism: Pseudomonadota bacterium; assembly: GCA_018896355.1. Classification (GTDB taxonomy): domain Bacteria; phylum Desulfobacterota; class Syntrophia; order Syntrophales; family UBA5619; genus UBA5619. The sequence continues at coordinate 11,043 of JAHIMW010000223.1, read as the reverse complement.
CGATCACGATGTTGGTCCGCATTTTCATCACCCTCTCCAAGGTTCGTTATACACATTCTACCGGGAGATAATGTGTATGTCAAGGCGGATATCCTTTCACATTCCTCCCAACGCCAAGTTCACAGGGGACAGCAAGCGGCCAGCGGAATGACGGATTATCCCAGGATCAGACGTTGAAGCGGAAGTTGATCATCTCCCCGTCGCGGACGACGTACTCCTTGCCCTCGAGGCGGAGCTTCCCGGCCGCTTTCGCGGCGGCGTTGGTCCCGCCGCAGGCGATGAACTCTTCGTAGCCGATAATCTCGGCCTTGATGAATCCCCGCTCGAAATCGTTGTGGATCACCGCCGCCGCCTTCGGGGCCTTGGTTCCCGCGGGGATGACCCAGGCTTTGACCTCGTCCTCGCCGACGGTAAAGTAGGAGATCCGGCCAAGGAGGGAAAAGGCCGCGCGGATCACCCGTCCAAAGGCGGCCTCCTGAACGCCGAGCGCGTCGAGGAACTCCTTCCGCTCCTCCGACGGGAGGGCCATCAGCTCCGCTTCGATCGCGCAGCAGATTCCGATGGCCGGTACGGAAGGCCCCGCCTCCCGGACAAAGTCATCGGCGACGGACAGATTCTCCTCGCCGGTGTTCACGACGACCAGCTCCGGCCGGATCGTCCAGAACGAAAAGCTCCGGAGACCGTGGCGCTCCTCATCGGAAAGAGACAGCTCCCGGAGCCTCGGCAGGACGTGGGCGTGAAAGACGTCCTGGGGCGTCATCGGCTTTTTCGCCATCTTCGCCAGCCGCTCCAGGCGGTTCTCGACGATCATCAGATCGGCGAGGATCAGTTCATCTTCCAATTTTCGGTAACGGCTCATGATTTCGGCGATGGACGCCGCGGTGAACGCATCGACGACGTGGAGGAGCCCTTCGGCCCCGGAGAGGCTCTGCCGGACGGCGTCCCAGGCCTTCTCGCCGACCGCGTTCACGTCGCTGAAGGGGACCTTCGCGGGAGAAACCTTTACCGGTTTGAAGATCTGAACCAGGCGGTCGAAGCGGGCGTCCGGCACCGAAGCCAGGCCCCGGACGCAGGTCTCCCCGTGCATCTCCCGGCTCCGTACGCCGGTCATGATCTCGAAGAGGGTGCTCTTGCCGCTCTGGGGAAGCCCCAGGATGCCGATTTCCATTGTTTATTGTTCTTTCTTTGACGACCTCGTAAAAAGTGAAATTTCCCCTCCCCCTGCGGGAGGGGATGAAGGGGAGGGGGAAATAACGGACTGCAATGCAACCATTCTTCACCCCCACCCTGGCCCTCCCCCATCAAGGGGGAGGGAATATATTGCACACATCCGAACATTCTCCCTCAAGAGAGAGAAATTCATGACTTTTTACAAGCTCCTTTTTTCAGGCAAAGGCCTTTTCGATTCGCTTCAGCGCCTCTTCCAGGCGGGCGTCGGGGACGGTGAGCGAGATCCGGATGAACCCCTCGCCGTACTGGCCGTAGGCGGTCCCCGACGCGACGACGACGGCTGCCTTCTCGAAGAGCCTGTTCGTGAACTCCAGCGAACCCATCCCCTTCGGCGTCGGAACCCACAGATAGAAAGTCCCCTTCAGCGGATTGAAGTCGATCCCGATCTTTTTCAGCGTGGCCAAGACCCGCTCGCGCCGCCGGCCATAGATCGCCATCATGCGCTTGATGTTGCCCGACTCCTCGCGAAGCGCCTTAATCCCCGCGTACTGGATCGCGTTGAAGATCCCGGAGTCGGTGTTCTCCTTCACCTTGCTGATCGCGGCAATGAGTTCCGGATTCCCGGCGGCCATGCCGATCCGCCAGCCCGTCATGTTGTAGGGCTTCGACAGGGAGTTGAGCTCGACGCCCACCTCCTTCGCCCCGTCGGCGGACAGAAAGCTGAGCCGTTCCTGGCCGTCGAAGACGACCTCACTGTAGGGGTTGTCGTAGCAGACGGCGATGTCGTTCGCCTTCGCGAAGGCGACGAGCTTATCGAAGAACCCCCGCGTCGCGCAGGCGCCGGTCGGGTTGTTCGGGTAGTTCAGGAACATCCCCGTCGCCTTTTCGAGAATCTCCGCCGGGATCTCTTCGAAGACAGGCAGATATGCGTTTTCCGGACGGATCGGGACGTTGTACGGGATTCCGCCCCCCATCAGGATGCTCGCGCGGTAGGCGGGATAGCCGGGGTCGGTCATCAGCACGATGTCGCCTTGGTTGATCCGGGCCATGACGAAGTGGTGGCACCCCTCCTTCGAGCCGATCAGCCCCAGGATCTCCGTCGCGGGATCCAGCGTGACGCCGTAGCGGGCGTCGTACCAACGGGCGACCTCTTTCCGGAAGGCGAACATCCCCTTCTCCTCGTCCGTCGGATAGCGGTGGTTCTCCGGGTCGCGCGCGGTGCGGCAGAGCTCTTCGATGATCGAATCGGGCGTCGGGTCGACCGGGTCGCCGATCGCAAGGCTGATCACATCCACGCCGTCGGCCTTGGCCTTGGCGATCTTCTTCCTCAATTCCATGAACAGGTAGGGTGGGATTTTCGTCAAACGGTCGGCAATCTGCAACGTCATTCTCCTTTCCAGACCTTGATGGTTCTTTCGGGCCGCGGCAAGCGGGGAAGAGATCGTTCTTTCACTTCCAGGCTTCGTCCCAGAGTTTTCCCTGATAAACCACTTTGGCCTTTCCTTCAAGATAAACTTTCTCAAATCCGTTTTCGGTCGGAGTGAAGTAAATCCGAAGCGTTTCGCCGCTCTGCACGCGCACATCCACGGGCGACGCGACCAGCCCCTTCCGGGCGGCGATCAGCGCGGCGGCGACGGAGCCGGTCCCGCAGGCGAGGGTCTCGTCCTCGACGCCGCGCTCGTAGGTCCGGACGCGGAGCGTGTTATCGTCTACAACGGCGACAAAATTGGCGTTCGTCCCGGCGGGCTGGTAATGTTCGTGACGACGGATCGCCCGGCCGGTGTTGAAGACATCGAAGTCGTTCGGATCGCGGACGAAATGGACAACATGCGGGACCCCCGTGTTGATGCTGTGGACGAAGAGTGTCATGTTCTCGATCCGGATCTCGTCTTCCATGACCAGGTTGCACGGGTCGGTCAGGCGGAGCTTGACCACGTCGCCCTTTACCTCGGCGTCGATGATCCCGGCCACCGTCTCGAATGACATCTTCTCCCCGGCGATCCCGTTGAGGAAGGCGAAGCGGGCGGCGCACCGGCCCCCGTTCCCGCACATCTCCACCTCGGAGCCGTCGGCGTTGAAGAACCGCCACCGGAAATCGACCTTCTCGGACCGCTCGATCACGATCAGGCCGTCCGCCCCGGCCGACACCTTCCGTTCGCAGACGCGCTTCACGAACGCGACGACATCCCCCACAGCGAGCGACCCGTCCCGGTTGTCGATCAGGATAAAGTCGTTCCCGCTTCCGCTCATCTTATAGAATTCGATCATCATCTCTCCCTCACCCTAACCCTCCTCCACAAAGGGGGAAATAGCTTCGCTGTACGAGGTAATTGCAAAACTCTTCCAAATATGTTCCCCCTCCCTTGACGGGAGGGGGTTAGGGGGTGGGTGAAATTGCAATATGCTGATTTCATGGCGCCGTCCCCCCCGCCCTAACCCTCCCCCGCCAGGGGGGGGGGGATGTTATTGGTACTTTCCCTAACCCTCCCCCGTCGAGGGGGAGGGCAATTTGGGATTTTTACGCGTTCGTCAATTATGAATATTGAATTATGAGGGATGAATTTCCACTGCAATCATCCCCCATAATTCATCCTTTGTTTCCTTTCATCCGGCGCGGTAGCCGCCGAGGTTGGCCAGCGCGACACTTCCCGGACTGATCACGGATGGATCGACCCTCACGTTGATGCAGGCGGTCTTCCCCGAGGCGAAGGCCGCCTCCAGGGCCGGCCGGATCTCCTCCGGCCGCTCGACGGCCAGTCCGAAACCGCCCAGGGCCTCGACCATGCAATGGTAGTCCACGGGGCCGAGGCAGGTCCCGTCGGGGATGCAATGACCCAGCCGGAGCGTCTGGCTGTGGGCGATCATCCCCCAGCTCTGGTCGTTGGCGACGACGACCACGATCGGAAGCCCCTTGCGAATCGCCGTGTGGAACTCCATGAAATTGAACCCGACCGATCCGTCGCCGATCACAAGGAGGACGCGGCTCTCGGGATGGCGGAGCTTTGCCGCATTGGCGAACGGAATCCCGACCCCAAGGCAGCCGTAGAGGCCCGAATCGAAATAATGGCCGCCCATCCGGACCGTCCGCGTCATTCCCATCCAGACCTGGGTGTCGCCGCCGTCGGCGACCACGATATCCTCCTCCCGGCCCATGAAGGCGTCGATCTCCCGGGCAAGACGGAGCGGATGGATCGGCACGGCCTCGCTCGTCCAGAGCGGCTGCGTCGAGGCCTTTCCATCGACATCGGCCTTCCGCAGGGTCTCCGCCCAGCCCTGAAACCGGCCGCGCAACTCCTCGCCGCCGCGCTCGCTTTCAACGAGGCGGTTCAGCTCCTCCAGAAGCGCCCGGACGTCGCCGACGATGCCCAGATCCACGCTGCGGTTCCGGCCGATCTCCTCCGCTTCGATGTCCGCCTGGATGAATTTCGCCTCCTTCCGGAAGATGTCGCCGAAGATGTAGAAAAGACTGAGGCGGCTCCCGAGGAAGAGGACCAGGTCGGCGCTGGCGAGCGCGAAGAAGGCCGCGCCGGGACGGATCGCGAGCGACGACCCGAAACACAAGGGATGGGTGTCGGAGAGCGTCCCCCGGCCGGAGTTTCCGGTGAACACCGGAATGCCGGTCCGTTCCGCAAACGCGCGGAGGGGTTCTCCCGCATCGGCGTACCAGACGCCGCTGCCGGCAATGATCACCGGCGAGTTCGCCGTCCCGACCATCCGCAGAATCTCTTTGGCGCCTTCGAGGTCCGTCGGCCGTGAATCCACACGGCTCCGGAGGTGCTTCACCTTCGCCGGATCGACGGCCGCGTTCAGGACATCGCAGGGGAGTTCCAGGTAGACCGGCCCCGGCCGCCCGCCCGCGGCGGTCCGGAAGGCGAGGTCGATGAACTCGGGGATCCGCTCCGCCAAGTGACAGACCCAGGCCTTCTTCACCATCGGCTCGATGACCGGAAGCTGTTTCATGTCCTGGAGATCGAGTTTCTCCGCGCTTTCCAGCCCGACGCAGCCCGCAATCAGGATCACCGGGGCGTTGGAGAGCCGCGCATTGGCGATCCCCGAGAGGGCGTTCGTGAAGCCGGGACCGGCGGTGACCAGCGCGACGGCGGGCTTCCGGGTCATCCGCGCCCACGCCTCGGCCATGAAGACGGCGGCCTGTTCATGCCGGGTGTCGAAAATCTTGACCGGCGATCCTTCAAGGAATTGATAGATCGGCGTGATATGACCCCCGCTCAATGTGAACACATACTCGACGCCCCTGTCGATGAGCGCCTCCGCCGCCAGCCTGCCGCCGATCACCTTCTCCATCCGTTCCTCCTGAGGTAATTGCAAAAGTACCAACAAGTCCCCTCCCCCCCTGGCGGGGGAGGGTTAGGGTGGGGGGGAGGTTGCCATGAAATCAGCGTATTGCAATTTCACCCACCCCCTAACCCCCTCCCGTCAAGGGAGGGGGAACCTATTTTCTTACGCTTGAAAAGACTGGATTCCCGCTTTCGCGGGAATGACAGAAAACAGGGTCCCAGACTTTTTTACGAGGTCGTCATGTTTACAACTCCATGCACTGGCCGCCGTCGACGTTGATTGCCTGGCCCGTGATGTAGCGGGCCTCCTCCGACGCGAGAAAGGCAACGAGCATCGCCGCGTCTTCCGGGAGACCGATCCGGCCCTGGGGGATGGTTTTGCACATCTCCTGTTCCCTTTCCTCGACCGTGCCCCCGAAGAAGGAGGCCTCCAAGCCAAAGCGCCACTGTTCCAGGTCGGTCCGGATCTGTCCGGGGCAGATCGCATTCACCCGGATGCCGCGGGAGGCGAGCTCCTTCGCCATCGTCTTCGTCAGCATGATCACCCCGGCCTTCGCCGCGGCGTAGGCGCTGTTGAAGAGCGGCGGAACCTTCCCCGCCCGGGAGGCCGTGTTGATGATCACACCGGGTTCGCCCAGCATCAGCGGCAGGAGGGCGCGGCTGACGCGGAAGACGGAAAAGAGGTTCACGTCCACGGTCCGGATCCAGGCGGCCTCGTCATAGGTGAGGATGTCCGCGGGGACGCCAAAGGAGGCGCCGGCGTTGTTCACGAGGATGTGGATATGTCCGCACAGCCCCCGACCCGTTTCCTGCATCCGCTGGACGGATGCCGTATCGGTCACATCGACTTCGACGGCGGACGCCTTAACGGTATACCGCTCGCCCAGTTCGGAGGCAATCGTCTCCATCTCCTCCCGGGTCCCGGTCCGGACGGGGCTCGCCATCTCCGGCGGCCGGCCGAGATCGGCGATCACGATGTTGCAGCCGCAGGCGGCCAGGCGTTCCGCGATCGCGTAACCGATGCCGCTCTTCTTCCCCGCCCCGGTGACAAGCGCCGTTTTTCCTTTCAGATCATCATGCATGATGACCTCTTAAAAAATCACAAACCACCCTCCCCCTCCCCTTAATCCCCTCCCGCCGGGGGAGGGGAAATTTCACTTTTTTACGTAGCCGTCGTGCATGGCTCACCTATTTTCCCCGGGCGAGGCAGGCCGCGCCGATCGCGCCGGCGACCTGGGCCTGGGGCGATACGACAACCGGCATCCCGATCACCTTTTCCATCGCCCGGACGACGCCGATGTTCCGGGCCACCCCCCCCGTCATCAGGATGGGGGCGATGAGGCCGATCCGGTTCGCCATCGCCGACACACGGGAGGCAATCGCCTCGTGGATCCCCGCGATGATGTTCTCCCGCGTCTCCCCCTTCGCGATCAGCGAGATCACTTCCGACTCGGCGAAGACCGTGCAGAGGCTGCTGATCTTTGCCGGACGCTCCGCCTTCAGCGAAAGCGCTCCGAACGCGTCAAGATCCGCCTCCAAGGCGCGCGCCATCACCTCGAGGAAGCGGCCCGTTCCCGCCGCGCACTTGTCGTTCATCGTGAAGTTCGTTACCCTGCCGTTTTCGTCCATCACGACGGCCTTGCTGTCCTGCCCGCCGATGTCGATCAGAGACCGGGCGGAAGGGTCGAGGAAGCGCGCCCCGGCGGCGTGGCACATGATCTCGGTCACGGCCTTGTCGGCAAAGGAGACGCTCTTCCTGCCGTATCCCGTGGAGATGATCCTGCCGATCTCCCCGGACGAGAGACCGAGCTCCGCGAGGAGTTCATCAAAGACGCGGCGGCCCGCCGCCTCAGAGTTGTAACCGGTAAAGATCACCCTTGAACCCAGAAGCTCACCGTCCTTCAGGATGGCGGCCTTGGCGGTAATGGAGCCGATATCGATCCCGGCCGTCAGTCTCATATCACGGTGGCCCCGCCGTCGACCGCAATCGTCTGCCCCGTGATGTAATCCGACAGGCGGGAGGCCAGCAGCAGGACAACGGGCGCCAGATCCGCGGTCTCGGCGATGCGACCCGCCGGAATCGACTTCACGATCTGATCGTGAATGGCCGGCGTCGCCCAGAAGGGTTTGCTGAAATCGGTCCGGACCACCCCCGGCGCGACGGCGTTCACCTGGATATTGAAGGCGGCCAGTTCGGAGGCCAGAACCTTTGTCATCATCTCGAGTGCGGCCTTGGCAATCCCGTAGATCCCCATGGCGGGCGACGCCTTCGTCCCGGCAAGCGAAGAGATGCTGACGATCTTCCCCCGCTTCTTCTCCCGCATGATCCGGGCCGCCTTCCGCGAGCAGAGAAAGGCGCCTGTCAGGTTCCCCTCGATGATCTTGTTCCAGACGGGGAGATCCGTGTCTGTGACGGAGGCCGTCAGCAGATTCATCCCGACGTTGTTGACGAGGACATCCACCCCGCCGAATTGACGGACGGTCATGTCGAAGAGGTTCTCCACATCGCCCTCTTTGGCGACATGGGCGGCCATGGCGAGGAGCCGCTCCCCGCCGCCCAGCTTCTGCACGGCGGCCTTGAGGTTCTCCTCCTTCCGGCCGCAGATGACCACCCGGGCGCCCTGCTCGAGGAAGTTCCGGGCCAGCTCCAGGCCGATTCCCCGGCTCCCCCCCGTCACGACGACCACCTTCCCATTAAGATCATACGCTATGCCGCACATCGCTTCCCTCCCTCTCGGTTTTTCTTTTTTGTTTCCGACGGCGCACTATAAGCCAAACCCCTGGGCGTTGTCAATCAAGAGGTGGCCGCCGTCCGCTTTTCAGACCACTTTTCTTATTTACATAAAACGGCCCTAAGATCACGATGTTGGGTATCCAGGATTTGAGGATGTTCCGGATGGCCTCGTACTGGCCCATTCGGAAGGTGACGACAAGCGACCCGTCCGGCCTTTCTTCTTTGATCTCCTGGGTGGGGAACATCTTCCGCCGCTTGAAATAGTGGCTGACCTGGGCATCAATCAGAACGGTGACCTCCAGGTTCTGCTCCTCGGTGAACCAGATATTTGCGCTGCCCTTAAGGGTTGCATCCAGATCCTCGGGAACCCCTTTGAATACGCATCCGGAGAGTGGGGCAGCGGAAATGGCCGGCGACGCCCTTGCCTGAGCGCGGAAAGGGAAAATGCAGGCGGCGTGACAGGGCTGGAGCAGTGGAATGCCCTGGCGCGACGCCTGCACACCTTATTTTGAGGGGCGGGTGGTCGGGAATTCCCCCTTTGGGGGATGCAGGGTGGCGGAAAAGATGCAAGGGGCGTGACGGACATCCGTCAGGTGGCCGGCGCGAACCTTGCCTACCGCTTTCTTCCTCTACCAGTAGAGATGGTGTGATGTGTCAAACTGACTTCAAATACAAAGCGAGGGGCGGGACCTACGGCTCAGCTCGTTGAATGCGGGTTGCAAGGCGCATACTTGGCGCTGAAATCAGCGTTTCCGCCCCGCGGGGATTAGATACAAAGGTTCATGGCCGGCGGGAAGATTGAGAACTTTTTTAATCCGGTCATCATGGAAGGCCCCTACGGGAACGGCGCCCAAACCCAGAGATACGGCCTGAAGCAACAGGTTCTGCCCGGCATGCCCCGCTTCTATCTTGACATATCTTTCTGCTCGACTCCCATATTTCAGGGATACCCTTTCGTAAAGGGCAGTAATAACGAAGACCGCCGGCGCCTCCCTGACGCAATCTTGTCCCAAGGCTGCCGCAGCAAGCTCAGCTCGAAGATCCTGCTTCACAATACAGATGAGTTGATGATCTCTCTGCAAATAATGGAACACACCCTCTTTTAGAACCACCCATATCTCCAGAGGAAACAAAGCGCCTGCCGAGGGGGCAGTTCTACCGCCCCAGTCCCGTGTCGTTCCCTGAAGCGCCCAGAGCAGTTGGGATAATTCTTCCAGCTTGAGGGGGTGGGAAGAAAATCCCCTGACCGATGCACGTTTTTTCAGTGTCTCTTCCAGAGACATTGTTCCCTTATAGACAGGGGTGGGGAGTTTAATAATGTAAACATCCTGAGAACTGTTCATCCGTTTAGACTCTGCATGAATCAAGCTTGTGCCTGAAACATAAAACGAAAACAAACCAATTCCCATCGCAAGGACGAGCGATAATCCTGGAAAAGTCATGGCTTCCCCCATGCGAGGAAAATCGTCCATGGTGATCGATTCGATCCCAAAACTCGATCTTCTTGTGCAATTCGTTCAGAAATCAATCCCCATCCCGAAGAGCCCGTGAAGAGCCGAGTTCCAGAGGTCCGCCTTGCCGTCGGCGACGGGGATGTGTGCCCAGGATAGGGTGTATTTCCCTTCTATGCTGGCATAAAAGCCCTTGTAGAGATAGAACCTCTTCTCCAGGGCGATCTGGGCCGTCGGGCCGGAGACGTAGTACCCGTCAGCCATCCCGCCCTTCTGGTCAAAAGTCTTCCCCCGGATCGTGCTTTCCGGATGGGTGATGACGACCCCCGCCCCAATCCGCCAGATGAACCACGGTTTTTTCCATGCGCGGTTGACCGTCAGGAGGTTGAATCCATGGGTAATACTGAAATGTTCAACCTCCGAAGGCATGTTGGTCAGCGTCAGCTTGTGGTGTACCATCTCCAGTTCCCAAGCAGCGCTTTCCTTCCACCGCCCGAGCCGGATGGAATAATAGATCGGGGTCTCGAAGGGCTTGGTGTCATAATCGGCGCGGAGGCGGATATTGTCCTCGCCGTCCTGCCGGATGACGAGGGGCAGAGGGAAATTGTAGGCGGCGCCCCCTGAAGCCTGAAAGCTCAGCATATCCGCCGGGGCCGGACCTGGAAGGCAAAACAGAAGCGAGATGACAACGAATGCAGCAAAATATTGATTCATTGGATCTTCACCTCCTGAGAAAAGTTCACGCTCGGGGAGTTAATGATGCGTTCGGGGTCGCTGCAGCAATAACCGATGTTCAGAATGAGTTAGAAGAAAAATAGGCAATTTATCCGGAAAAGTCAATAAAATCTTCTCGCATAAAATCTTTCCGTATGAGACCAAACCGTGATCGCTGTAATGGGAACAAAAAAATGGATGTCGGATGTTGTCCCGATCTTAGATTGCCGCACCTTCGGATCGCATGCTCGAGGAGAAGCGGGTGGTTGAATACGGGGAATGGTCATCGGTTGCTTCTATTGGCAATCGTTGATTTTCAATTGCGCCGACTTCAAGAACAAGGTGTAGTCGAGGGCCGGCGCATACCTATTTTTTATTAGCCGGACTCCCTCAGTTCAAATACAAAGTTGCAATTTTGGTTATCACGGTATTTTATTGAAATCTGGTTGAAAGGTGGCATTTTCGGGGGATGATCGAGGTTGAGATGTGCTTCTTGAAAGTGGCAGCGGATGAAACTTACGAATCATACAAGATCAATAATGATGACCTCGTCAAAAGTCAATTTTCCCCTCCCCTTGCGGGAGGGGATTAAGGGGAGGGGGAAATTACATCCGGAAATACAGTCACTTATCACCCCCACCCTAACCCTCCCCCGTGAAGGGGGAGGGGATTTCAGACT
>JAHIMW010000222.1 GCA_018896355.1 Pseudomonadota bacterium | reverse complement strand
TGGTTTCGGCGATTTTTTGCTTCAATTGGGCGATATCTTCGTCGTAACGGACAAATTTACCGCCTATAAATTCTGGATTACCCTTCAAGACCCCCGTCTTCACAATAGCTACTCTTGGCTTGGACATATCCACCTCCATAAGAAATTATGATCTAATCAGTTACGGTTTATAAGGCTTAGGGTCTGTAACAAAATAACTACTACAAAACCGTTCACCCTGAGCTTGTCGAAGGGTCGCCATTCATGGTTCGACAAGCTCACCACGAACGGCTAACTGTTCTATTAATTTTGTTACAGGCCCTTAATCGAAAGTCGCTTCCGTCTTGACGACTTCGCTACCGACTATTTTTGGGCCAGGAGTTCATCGTCGGCATAGAGGCAGATCCGATCCTCCGGCAAAACCACCCAAGTATCAAGGGCTGGAATCTCGGCGCCGGGGGCCAACTTCAAGCGGAGCAGCTCATCCTTGACGGCGACGGTAACCACCCGGTAGTTGCCGAATTCCTGCACCCGCTGCACCGTCCCCCTGAGGGACTGTTCACAACGGGAAGTCCCGAGCTTCACGTTACTCGGTCTGATACCGAGCTGAAGGTTTTCGGTTCCGGCCGGAATCGAAAGGCCGGGCGGGACAGGAATCGCACCCCCCGCGATCTGGAGCTTACCGTCGTCTATGGTGCATTTAATAAAGTTCATGGCCGGTGAACCGACGAAGTAACCGACATAGGTAGTTTGCGGCCTGTTATAGAGGTCTTGAGGCGTTCCTATCTGGACCACCTTTCCCTCGTTCATCACCACGATGGTATCCGCAAAGGTCATCGCTTCCGTCTGATCGTGGGTTACATAAACCATGGTCAAGGCATATAGCTCATTGATTTTCTTCAGTTTACGCCTGATTTCGAATTTCATTTGCGGATCTATCACCGTTAGCGGCTCATCCATGAGCAATGCCGTCACGTCGTTGCGGACTAATCCACGCCCCAGAGATATGAGCTGTTTCTCGTCCGCGGCCAGCTTTAGGGCAGGCTTGGAGAGCTTATCTGTGAGGTTGAGCAACTCGGCCACTTCGCGAACCCGCCGCTGACGCTCCGCCTTGGGAACATGTCGACAGATCAGCGGGAAGGCCAGATTGTCTTCCACGCTCATCAGGGTGTATACCACCGGGAACTGAAACACCTGGGCAATATTGCGCTTCGGTGTGGGAAAATCCGTGAAATCCACGTGGTCGAACAATACCCGTCCCTGACTGGGGCGAACCAATCCGGAGATGATGTTGAGCATGGTGGTTTTCCCGCATCCAGAAGGCCCCAAAAGTGCGTATGTGCCGCCGTCGTTCCAAACCAAATTCAGTTTTTCCAGCGCATACGCAGGCGTCACGGCAGTTGGCTCATAGGTGTGGGCGATATGGGAAAGTTCGATCATGGCCATGGTTTACCTCTCCTGCCCTGCAGTTGCCGCAGGGGCGCTGATGAGCTTCCCGTCAACTGCAAATGTAAAAATACGCCCCGGATCAAGGCCGACCTGTACAGTACTGCCCATCGAGTAATGATAAACACCAGCCTCATAGACGATGAAAGAGCCTATGGCCCCCCGCAGATGCAAAATGGTCTGGGACCCGCTGATCTCGCTCAGTTCCACCTCGGCGCCGATATTGCCGCCGATTGATATGTCCGCCGTCGAGAGGCCGAAGCGGTAGGTTCCCTCGGGCAGATGGCCCATGTGCCAGGGAACCGGCAGCCTCACCCCCCCCTGCAGCAGGATCTCCCCGCGCTGAATGGCGCCGTTAAAAATATTCATCGGCGGGTTGTAAATTATCTCAGCGCACCGGATCATCGCCGGGGCGTTGAATACCTCCAGCGGTTTGCCCTGCTGAATAACGGCGCCTTCATCCATTACAATCAATTCATGCCCGAGTTGAATCGCCTCATCCGGGTCAGTCGTCGTGTAAATCACTATGGCATCGTCCTGACCTGCGAAAATATTTTGAAACTCGTCGCGCAACTGTTCGCGCAGCTTGTAATCAAGATTCACAAGAGGTTCATCGAGGAGAAGTATTTCCGCACGCTTTACCAGCGCCCGGGCCAAAGCAACTCGCTGCTGCTGCCCCCCCGACAAGGTTGAGGGGCGGCGGTTCTCAAAATTGGCGAGCCCTATTTTTCCCAGAATCTCCCGGGCACGCTGCCTGGCCTCCGCTCGGGGTACGCCGGCGCGAAGCAAGGGAAAAGCCACGTTGGCCAGTACGTCAAGGTGCGGGTAGTTGATAAACTGCTGGTAGACCATGGCGACGCGACGCTTCCAAACCGGTAGCTCAAGAAAGTCCTGGCCGTGAAGGGTCAAAGTTCCTTTCTGGGGGGACTGGAGTCCGGCGATTGTTCGTAAAAGAGTGGTCTTGCCGGAAAGGGTTTGTCCGAGAATGGTGTACAACCGCCCCTGCTGGAACTCCAAGCTGATATCACTCAGATGTGCGACCCCGTCAACCCAAATACCCAAGTTTTGCACTAAAAGAGACATGGCCACCCCCTCATCGGATCGCCCCCGCCATGTTGCCGCTGGAAAGGAAGCGTTCGACAACAAAAGCGATGATCACCAAGGGGGCTACGGAAACCAGCGCGGAAGCGGAAAGACTCCACCAAGGGGTCACAGAGGAATTAAGAGCGACTACCGCAACGGGTAGCAGTTGTGTCTTGGTAAAGGTCAGGATAAAGGCGAAGAAAAAATCGTTCCAGCCGAATATCAAGCAAAAGAGTCCTGCCACTACGATGCCGGGCAGGGAGTTCGGAAGGATAACCCGAAAGAACGCCCCGATTGGGTTGCACCCGTCTATCGTGGCCATCTCGTCAATCTCGCGTAGAATGTTGTTGAAGAAATCGACCATTACCCAGGTGGCGATGGGCAGGAGCAGCGCGATATAAACGATAATCAGGCCGATAATGCTGTCCAGCAGTCCGAAATACTGCAGCATGAGGAAGAAGGGGATGGCCAGTACGATGGGCGGCATGATCCGCTGAGAAATGAAGAAGAACCGGATATCGCTGTTCTTGATGAACCCTAATCGGTAGGTAAAGCGGGAAAGCCCATAAGCGGCGAGGGTTCCCAGCGCCAGGCTGATCAGGCTGGCGCCAACGGTGACTACCATGCTCGAGATGTATGGTTGAACGATGTTGATACCGGCGCCACCGGTGCGGACCAGCACCTTCCACCCCTCAAGGGACGGCTCGTATTGCAGCCATGGTATATAGGTAGCGCCGGATGTGATGCCGTGTGCGGTCTTGAACGAGGTTGTAAGCGCCCAGAGGAACGGCAGTACCACGAAGGACGACCAGATAAGGATCGCCGTATATTTCAATAAGAGATAGGTGGTTCTCATCATAGATTCAATCCCGTATAATTTTGCGTGTCATGACCTTGGCAATGATCGTAAGGCTTATGATCATGACGATAAGGTAGGTAAACGAAAGTGATGCCGCATATCCGATCTGGTAGTCACGCAGACCCCGGATGTAGATATAATAGCTGGCCGTCTCCGTCGCCGTTCCGGGGCCGCCCGAGGTCAGGACGTAAACTGTTTCCATCATCTTTGAAGCCTCGATCAGTCGGATTAATATCGCCCCGGCGGAAATGGGCGCCATCAGGGGAAAGGTGACGCTGAAAAAGGTTCGCAAAGGGCCAGCGCCGTCTATGGCGGCGGCCATATAGGGTTCCTTCGGCAGAGACAAGAGACCCGCGAGCAGCAGCAGAAACATGAATGGCGTCCACTGCCAGACCTCTACGAGAATGACGCTGAACATCGCCATGCCGCTTGTAGAAAGCCATGTCAAGTGTTCAAAACCAAACATGCGCACGATATCGTTTGCCGGACCGAGGGATTCATGGAGGATGGTCCGCCATATTACCGTCATGATAACAGGCGTGGTCATCATCGGCACAAGAAACAAGACCCGGATAAAGCGCTTCATGATAACGTCTCGCCATACCAGAAGCGCCAGGCTGAAGCCGATTAGGTACTGGATGAGAACCGATCCGGCCGCCATTAAACTGAGTTTGAACAGCGCCTCCCAGAACCGCAGGTCGACAAACAAGCGCTCATAGTTTTTGCCGCCTAGCCAGTCAAGCCCCGGTTTTACCACGTCCCAGCTTGAGAAGCTGACCCGGATCGTGAAGAGCAGCGGAAAAATAATAATCGCCACCAGCACGATAAGTCCGGGCAACAAGAAAAAATGTTTATATTTAAGCATGACCCCTCAGTACTTGTATAGACCTTGTCAAGGCCAACCCATACAGATGAAAGCCAATATTCTTCACTGGTAAAAAGAGGCAAGACCGCAACTAAATCGCGGCCCTGCCTTTTTCCCGTCTCCCTTAGCGCAGGTTGTCCTCGAGGGCGACCACATTTTTGTAAGCCTCACGCACCTTTTCCTTGCCGATGCGGTCGACGATCTGTCGCCATTCTTCCGCCACTCCGTCGAGGGCCTTTTGCGGCGTCTCCTGCCCGGCAAGCGCCTTGGAAACGCCAGCCGCCAGAGAACTCATGAACTGGCCTACACCCGGGACCCGGAGGTCAAAAACGCGATTTTTGCTGAGATCCATGTCGCTCAGCGTCTTTACGTAGGTCTTTGCTATTTTCTCCTCCCAACCGAGCTTTTCGATCCAGAACTTGGCGTCGAAATGGGCCTTGCGGAAAGGGTTCACACCGAAGCGGCCGATCTGCAAATCATGGGCGGTATTGGCTTCGTTACTGAAGAAGCACAGATAATCAAAGGCCATGTCCTTGTTCGTGGACAGCTTGGAAACCGCCGAGGTCCATCCCCAGGTGATGTAGGGTGCAAGGTTCGGCGTCTTGAACTTGTCCCACTTGCCGGTCTTACGGTTCCACACTTCGAGCGCCCCCGGCAAAGGCGCCGCCGCGACCTTGTTGCGAATGCGGCTGCCGGATTGCATGGCCTGGATGAAGGCATCGTCCCAGCTGTAACTCATAAGGGTCTGGCCGCCGCCGAAGGAGAAGATTTCATCACCCAGACCGAAATTGTTGCCGCCTGGCGGAAAAGACTTCTGCGCGGCAACAAAAAGTTCGAGTCCGCGCACCCATCCGGGGGTATTGACCAGGGGCTTCATGGTTTCCAGATCAAAGAAAAAGCCGCCCTTAACATCAGGATGTTTGGCGTAGGGTGCAACACGGCTAATGAAGGCCGAGAACATCAAGTCGTCACGTTTGGCCACCTCGGCGCTGCCATAATTGAGTTCTTTGTCGCCATCCCAGTCCCAGCCGGAGAAATATTTGGCAATTTCATTATATTCTTCCCAAGTTGTAGGAACTTTTAACGTCTTGCCGGTCTCCTTCTTGTAGCGCTCCTTCATTTTCGGGTTATCGAAAATATCCGTGCGATATTTCAAGTAATGGCGGTCGCCATCAACAGGATATTGAACCATCGTATCGCCCCAGGTCGCGACGCCTTTATAGTTGACGGTGACGTCCTTCATGCCGCTGACCTGTTGGTACGCCGCCGGAACCGGTTCAAGGTAGGCGTGCAGATCGCCGATCCAAAGAGATCCGTAAAATAACACGTCGTAGGCAGCCTGGCCGGTCTGAAAGGGGATCATGATCCGTTGAAACAAATCGCCAAAGGGTACGTGAACCACATTGACCTTAGCGCCCGTCAACTCTTCAAACTGCTTGGCGTGGAGGGCCGTCGGTTCGCCCATGACCGGAACTGCATGGGTGATGATGTTGAGGGTCCGTCCCGAGTAGTCCTTGGCGTCGATGGATTTGTAGGAGCAGGCTCCGGGGATGTCAGCCCCGATGCCGTACTTGCTGTAGTCTTGCGCTTGCACCCCGAAACTGCTGGCAACCAGAACAATGGATAAGATTGAAGCCAATAAATACCTTTTCATTGTTTCCTCCTGTCTTTGTAGAAGTTATCGGTTTACGGGATTAGGACCGACCGCTATTCCTGCCTTCTTTAAGATCCCGCTCGTTACTCCTCAGGATAGAAGACGGGACCATCGAAGCAAGCGAAGAAGATCACATCTCCTTTGGCGGTGAAGGGCCCATGCTCATGCTTCTGGCCAGCCGGAGAGTAAAAATAAGAACCTGCACAGGACTCGTTTCCTTTATCGTCCACCAGGCACCCCTGAATGAAGAAGATGTCGTGAGCCCCAGGGTGTGAATGTAGCGGCTCGCGGAAGCCGTCATCGAACTTGATAAGATAGGCTCCGGCCTTTGTCTCCTCGTCGTAACTTAAGACCTTGAGCCAGGCGCCGGTTCCCAGCTTTTCGATCGGCCCCCACTCCATGCTTTCGGGATTTACGAATACCAGTTCTCTTGCCATTTGTTCTCCTCCTTTGATTGTAGGGTTAATTATTGGGGTTGCATATATCTGCAGATATCCGCCGATAGACCGTATTCGCCATCGGTTGTCACTTGCGACCAGTTCCAAGGCCAAAATCGAAGCTATAAAATACCGTTTACGGGATTAGTACCGACCGACCGCTACTCCTGCCTTCTTTAAGATCTCGAAGCGCCTCATTCGCCCTGCTTAAAGGGTATTCCGTGATTGTTAATGCCACCAAGCCGCGATCTACCATGGTGATCAGTTCGTTGAGTTCCGGGAAAGTTCCTCCCAGAATTCCCACGATGGTTTTTTCCGACCGGATCATCTCCAAAGTGGAAATCGTCAACTGACCGTCGTAGCCAACAAGATAATAATAGCCCCCCTTTCGTGTTATGGATAGTCCCTCTTTAACCGTGCAGTCTTTTCCCACGAAATCAATCACGGCCTCGACCCCCCGTCCCCCGGTCAAGGCCAGAATTTTTTGGGTGTAATGTTCGTCGGCAATAAAGGTGTAATGCGCCCCGACCGTTCTGGCCAGATCGAGAGCGGCCGCCGATTTGTCAACCACAATAATTTCCGCCGCGCTGAGCGCTCTGAGCACCTGGATACCCACGTGACCGAGGCCTCCAGCACCGAGAACAAGGGCAAAATTCCCGGGTGTCAGGTGCATTGAAGCCCTGCGTGCAGCATGATAAGCAGTCAGTCCGGCATCAGCCAGGGGAGCGGCATCCATGGGGGAGAAATGCGATGGCAGACGGGCAAGCATTCTCTCTTCGGTCAGCATGTACTCCGCAAATCCGCCTTGGCGGTTAAACCCTGGATAAGAGCCGCGTTCCTCCTCCCGACTTCTGACCCCTGGGCCGGAAGAAGTGTCTTCTCTTGACCGCATAGGATGAATGATGACGGGGTCCCCGACATTGACAGATTCGACGGCAGAGCCAATTTCTTCCACCCAGCCTGCATTTTCAT
>JAHIMW010000221.1 GCA_018896355.1 Pseudomonadota bacterium | reverse complement strand
CTGAACTCATCAAAAGAACCGTTCTCCAGGTCGATATAGGCCATGATGTTTCTCCATATCTTCCCTCGATGCAAAAGGATCTTGATAACTTCCATGGCCTGGAAGGTACCGATCAGCGAAGCGGTCACTGCAGGAACACCGAGAAGGGCTTCGGGCCTGTCCGTGTCCGGTGGCCGCGTTTCTTCAATGCCGTAGAGGGTTCTCATGCCGGTATCTCCAGGGTAAATCGACAGGATACGGCCCTCAAAACCAGCGATCGCGCCATGGACGAGGGGGATGCCCAGCCGCCGTGACGCTTCCTGGAGCATTTGGCGATCGGGAATATTGTCCAGGGCATCGACGACAACATCGGCGCCGGCCAGAATGGCGTCAATATTGGCATCGCTGATCCTCAGCATGTGCGGTTCAACCTTGACCCCGGGATTTACTGATGCCACGGCATCGGCAGCGGTCCGGGATTTCGATCTTCCCAGTGTATCCTGATTGCACAGGATCTGGCGATTCAGATTCGTCTCATCAAAGCGGTCAGCATCTGCCACGATGAGCCGCCCGACACCGATCCGCGCCAACAGAATAATAACGTGCCCGCCCAATCCGCCGGCGCCGATGACGGCTACCTGCGACTGCGCCAGCGTGAGCTGTTCCGCAGCAGATATGATATTCAGGTTGCGGATATACCGGCAGGGATAAACGCCGAGCTTCAATGCCTCCTGATAGACCTCATAAAGACCCAGACCACACTGACGAGCCATTTCAAGGGCTGAATGATCCTCGATAATTTGCGCTTGACGTCCGGCCGGATCCGTCATTGTTCTGGAATTCGCGTGAATCCATTGATGTATACCCGACTCCATGAGTGTCACACCCCCTTTGCCAAGTGGTTAGTATTGTCCGACTCCGCCAGGAACTGTTCCGTGTAGGCAGAAAAAAAGAGGAAAACCATCCATAAAGGATGTACAATAAAACAATACTTCTCTCGGAGGATCTCTTTCATGAAAGTGGAACTCAAATTATTTGCTTCTCTGGCACGATTCGTTCCCCGTGACACAGGAGCACCTTCCCATGGCATCTATGAGGTCGTGGAAGGGACGACCATCCTTGATCTTCTCCATCGTCTCGAAGTGCCCGTGGACAAAGTAAAGATGATATTCCTGAACGGGATACATGCCGGGGGCGATGAGATCCTCCATGAACGAGACCGGGTCGGCGTCTTCCCGCCGGTGGCGGGAGGATAGTTCAAGTGGCCTTCAACTGTAGGTGAATCAAGGCGCCGGTCCATGCAAAGTGTGGTAACTGGCGAGGTTCAACATCCCCTCCGTCTACTCGGGCACGGCTGCATCCTCCCCAAAAATTGTCGGATCGCTTGCAGAAAAAAACCCTCAGATCCTCTGCCTCAACCCAGAGGCCCCGATCAAGAAACAGGGGCCCCAGATCCCTGAGGGTCAGATTGAAAAGCTTGATCATCATTTGACCATTTTTCACCTCCAGTGTTTTTTTGCTTTTTTCGTGCGTAATCTGGCTTCGCATGGGGGCATAGTGACCGCCTCTGCGCAGGGCTGCACCGAGCAGCCCCGGCATGGCAGAGGAAAGGGCCAGGGTTGAACCATCCTGAACGGTGGTTGTATCCATGTCGTCAACAGGCTTACCGTCGATGAATATTGTTTGTATGCAATGATCCATGTAAGCTTCTGATATATCGAACTGGTCATGGAGAAGGGACCTGACGCTGCACCCCACCTTTGCCTGGATCATGAATCCCTTCTGCAGGAATGAAAAGAAGGAAGGAATGAAATCGTCATGCAGGGACAGGAAGAGATGGTTTGCGCTTCCGATATCCGCTTTGTATAAATGATCAGGATCGATCATGATTGACAACCCTGGAATGCAGGGGAAACGTTTTCGGAGGACATCGGCTGCACGCGAATCAGGATGAAAAAACGGGGAGGCATGCCCCGGCCTCCCCGTCCTCTTCGCAGAAAAGCCCTCGACTCACCAATTATAAACCTTGTCCAGATCCGCATCGGCGACCTGAAAAGTCGTATCGTGCGGCGGCAGCTTCTCCTTCTTAAAGAACTCCGGCAAACGGTCCTGTTTGTTCGTAAAACCGGCGCGTTCATTGAAGTCCCGCTCCATCGTCAGCACCTTCTTGCCCAGCGCGGTCACGTCGTCACCCGTCATAGGATTCCCATAAAAGGAGCCGAGCAGATCCAGCAGGGCCTGGAAAGTCTCCGGCTGATCCAAAATCGCAAAGGCAATGAAGAGGCACATCCCCGTAGAATCAATGGCTGCCGTGGCGATCTGAAGGTTTCGGGAGAGCTCTATCTGTCCCTCCGGTTTCAGGGGATCGACATATCCCCCCACCTTGAGGACATTTGCCGTCACGGCATATCCTGCCGTATGATCGGCGCCCATGGTGCTTGTGGCATAGGTAACACCCATGCCCTGGATGGCGCGCGGATCATAGGCCGGCAGGGCCTGGCCCTTGACGACAGGGACCCGCTCCACGCCGAACACCTTGCCCGTCACCGCCGCCCCATTCCCCAGGATCCGCCCAAGGGGGGATCCTTTGCCGACTTCTTTCATCAGATTGATCGCCGCTTGGGCATCTCCGAATCGGGCGAGTCCCGCTTCCATGGCCACGCCGATCGTCGCTCCCATTTCGATGGTATCCAGGCCGAAGTCGTCATCCAGACGATCCATCATGGCAATCGCATCCAGATCGTCAATGCCGCAATTCGCGCCATGAGACCAGACTGTTTCGTATTCAGGTTGTTTTGTCAGGTAATGACCCTCTTTGTCCATGTAAATGCCGGAACAGCGTATCGTGCAACCCCGATGACAGCCGTGGGTCGCAACACCGCCGCGGGCGATCTCGGTCTCAGCCTGCGTTTCCCCACTGATCAGGGATACTCCGGGAAAACGGCCCCACAGGAAGTTATGGGTGGGATATCCGCCGGCCTCATTGATCACATTCGCCAGAACGTTTGTGCCATAAGTGGGAAGGCCTTCACCGGTGACGGAGTGTTTTTTCAGACCCTCAACGAATGCCTTGTTGGCGGCTTTGAACTTCTCGGGATCTTTAGGGGCGCGTGAGGCCATCCCCGTATCATCGAGGACGATCACCTTTACCCCCTTGGAGCCCATGACCGCACCAACTCCTCCACGAGCTGCATGGCGGGTTGGTCGCACCTCAATATCCGTACAGGCTATGGACGCAGCGGACATCTTCATCTCGCCGGCCGGACCAATAGAGATGCAGGCAATTTTATCCCCATATTCCCCCTTCATTTTTTCGACCAGATCATAATTGCCGAGCATCCTCAGGCTGTTGTCCGGGGTGATCTTCACCCCATCCTTGTTGATGAATATCTTGTAGAGATCGCCGTCCTTCGGCTTTCCCTCCAGGATGAGGGCGGCATAACCCAGTCTGGCCAGCACCTGGGAAGGCTGGCCTCCCGCGTTGGCCTCTTTAATGCCGCCGGTGAGGGGGCTCTTGCATCCCACGGATATGCGACCGGACATGGCAGCGACAGAGCCACTCAGCATTCCCGGCGCAATGACCAGCTTGTTGTCCTCGCCCAGCGGATGGGCCAGAGGCGGTACTTCGCTGGAGATGACGGCAGAAGTTAAAGCCCTGCCCCCCAATCCGGCATACACCCCAACGGGAACTGTACTGACCATCGGGCCGCCCTCGGCACTCATGTTAATTCTCAGCAATCTGTCCATCATTCATCCTCCTTTTCTCCAAGCTGTGGTGTATCGTGGGGTTTCATGGGGACCTGTGGACGCTGTGTTCATTGTTTTTCCAGAAATCCTTCAAATTGAATTGATAAGAACTTCCTTTATCACGTGGGTGAGTATATGAAGAAGGATCTTGTGTGTCAAGAGGATTTTGGATGGAGAATGCGGCCTTCGTTTGAAACTTTACACGCTGAACTTGGGCGGCAGGGGATGATCCATGGCCAGGCCGTTGCCGGGCAGGATCATCAGCGTGGAGGTCCCGTGGGCAAGGAGTCGGCCGTTTTCATCGGTGACCGTCGCTTCGGCATATCCGAGCGTTTTGCCCAGTTTGATCTGGCGACCTTTGGCGATGAGCTTGCCCGATACCGTCGGCGCAAGATAGTTCAGTTTCAAATCGACGGTGGTGGCGCCGGCGTTTGGGTCTTCAATCCCGCAAAATAACGCCCAGAAGGCAGCGGCGTCTATAATCGAAGTATAAACCCCGCCGTGAACGAAGCCAAACGGCTGCAAGTGCTTTTCGGCCAGATGCACTTCAAGCAGGCTGAAGCCGAGCCCCACGTCCAGAATCTTCATCGACAACAGCTCGAAATAGGGGCAATGATTTACGAATTGCGTGACGCGTTCGATGTATTCAGGATTGAGTTTCTTCATTTTTTTATATACTCATATGCCCATTCGATATCCAGTTCCACGAGTTTCTGATGGGTTGGAATTCCTGCCTCGTCCCATCCTAATATCTGGTAGTAATCCCGTTGAGCCATCTCTAACTTGGCCGAATCAACGGATACGTCCTGGAGTGGACCATCCAGCGGCGAATCGAAGAATCTTTGCGGAAGCTTGTCGTCCATTCTGGAAAATCCCTCGCGGAGATTGAATATTCGCGCAAGGGTGATTCCCCGTTCAACGACATCTGCAAGCGGCCGGGAACCCATCGGCCATCCGGTAACCGCTTCCACGGCATCTTCGATTTGCTGATGGCTCCACGGCACAAAGATGCACATGCCGATGTAATTGCCCATGTGACGCCAAAGGCCGACCTCATAGAGCATCTGCGCTTTCCGCAGGCTCAGTTCCGTCGTCGGCAACGTTTCCCATTTGACTATGTTCTTCTTGGCCCGATCATCCATGACTCCGGAGCAGTGATCGGCTCCGGATGCATGGATACTGTAATGCAATCCCATTCCCTGCTTATAGCGGGGCTCATGCATTGGAAGCTCCACGCCTTTGACATGAATTGCATATTCAGAGGATCCTCTGCCGATTCTTTCTGACGCCCGTTTTGTCCCTTCCGCAAGGATATCTCCGAACCCTTTGCGGAGGGCGATCCGTTCAACCATCTCAACCAGCGCCTGGGCATTGCCGAACGTCAATTCAAGCCCATCGGTGTCTCTTTGGGTTAAAATCCCCTTTTCATAACATTCCATCGCAAAGGATATCGAAACGCCGGTTGAAATCGTGTCGATGCCGTGGCGCGCACAAATTTCATTGGCCTTCATCAGGGCCTCAATATTGCTCACACCGCAGTTGGCACCCAGGGCGCCGAGCGTTTCATACTCCGGCCCCCCATAACGTATATCAACCTTCCAGGGTTTTTCAAGGCTCACGACCCTTTTACACCGGATGGGGCATGCATAACAGGTCTCCCTTTTCTTTACATAGCCCTTTTCAAACAACTGTTGAGGGGTGATCTGTTCCACGCCGGGAAATCTGCCGCCTTGAAAGTTTCGAATCGGCAAATTGCCGGAGATTTCATATTGCCGCATGGTGGAGCCCGTGCCGATACGGTGATGGCCGGATGCCTTTTCCTTGAAGTTCCTTCCCATCCACCGGGCAAGCCCCATCATTTTCTGCGGATCGGCGACTTCAGGCCCGGTTTCGCCCCGGACGGCAATGGCCTTCAATCTCTTGGAGCCCATGACCGCGCCGAGTCCGGTTCGTCCGGCGACATGGGTAATGTCGTTCGCAATACAGGCATAGCGGATCAGTTTTTCTCCTCCGGGACCGATCAATGCGGTTCGGATTTTATCGCTGCCAAGCTCCTTCTTGATTGCAGTATCGGCATCGGCGATTTCCAGGCCCCATAAATGGCCGGCCTCGCGGATTTCAATTTCGCCATGGTTGATCCAGAGATAAACGGGAACGGATGATGCCCCTTCAACGATGATTGCGTCATATCCGGAACGCTTGAGTTCGGCTCCCCAGAATCCCCCAGCCTCTGCTTCCCCAAATCCGCCTGTCAAAGGTGATTTTGCGCCGACGCTGTTTCTTCCGCTTCCCGGCAGAGGATGTCCCGTCAGCGGACCGAGGGCGAAAATGAGCTTGTTGGCCGGATCCAGTGGGTCTATTCCCGGGGAAACTTCGGTCAACAGCGTATGGATGATGATTCCCCGGCCGCCGAGATAATGTTTGTAATAATCTTCGGATGGCTTTTCGACGGAATGACGCCGGGTCGACAGGTTGATGCGGAGAATTTTCCCATTGTGTCCAAACATGATTTTATCCTTTGCTGATCAGGTACTGCGTAATGGTGGTGGAAACATATTGCGAACGGCCTCGTGTGTCAATGAGATATTTTGAGCAGATCGGTCCGGTGAATGGGAGGATATCGCGCGTTCCCCATTTCTTGTCTTGAACGGAAACGGCAAATCTGATAGACGCCATGTCATGGACAGGACCGTTTTTTCGACAACCCGCCGCCGTTTGCGGAAGCTCTTCCCGCGGGGGGCGAGGCCATGAGGGCAGTCTTCCTCTCCGACGCCCATTTGAAAGGCCCCGGTGATGCCGCCTATCCGAAGCTGATCCGTTTTTTGGGCCGGCTCCGGGGAAGGGGGGACGGCGGCAGGTCGATACATGCCGATGCGCTTGTCGTGGACCACCTGGTCATTGCCGGCGATTTCTTCGATTTCTGGTTCGTGAGAGGGGACATTGTCTACCCCGGTTTCCAGCCGGTG
>JAHIMW010000023.1 GCA_018896355.1 Pseudomonadota bacterium | reverse complement strand
CTCGTACTCTTGCATAATTCTCAAAATCCGTCCATCATTGAGTTCAGGAAGAAAGACATTTCAGTATGCTCATACCCGATGAACCTTGCTTCTTGTTTTCGTCGACCGGGCGGCCACCCGGCGTCGGGAGATGCCGAAGACGTCGAAAAATTCATTCCAGAAGGTCTGGGCTTCTGATTTTTCCCGGACGGCGGAACCCCAGCGGAAGGCGAATTCCACGGCGCGATCACGGATCTCTTTCTGGCTCAGGGGCATAAACCAACCTTGTTTAAATCGAGCTTCACTTCACTCATATCATAATTATAAAGGTAATGACATCATTGATTAAGGATTGAAGTCATGCACCTATGCCATAATTAATGGCATGTTGCTCTCAGGAAGGATGCATCAACCGGATGGTTGGAAAACTTGTTTACTCCAGCTTGCGCAGGAGTCACAGCGGAAGTCGTTTTTTTTCGAGATCATCCACCTTGACAGAGGGGGAGATTTTCATTATTCTCACAACCGCCGGTGTACCGGTTTCCTTTATGGGACAGGCGTGCTCTTGCAGAAGTCAATCGAGTGTCGAGGAGGCGGATCATGAAAGTCGTCGCATTCAACGGCAGTGCCCGCGCAAAGGGGAACACGGCCATCCTGTTGAACGTGGTTCTGGAAGAGCTCAGCAAAGAAGGCATCGAGACGGAACTCGTCACGCTCGCGGGGGAGGACGTTCCCGGCTGTCGGGCCTGCTACAAGTGTTTTGAGAAGGCCGACGGCCACTGCGCGGTGACCGGCGATATCGTCAATGAGTGCATCGACAAGATGCGGGCGGCCGACGGCATTCTCCTCGGTTCCCCCACCTACTTTTCCGACGTCACCGCCGGGATGAAGGCCCTGATCGAGCGGGCGGGCATGACGTCGCGCGCGAACCGGGACCTGCTGAAGCGGAAGGTCGGGGCGGGGGTCGTGGCTGTCCGAAGGGCCGGAGGGATGCACGCCTTCAGCTCTCTCAACTTTTTCTTCCTGATCGGCCAGATGATCGTCGCAGGATCCAACTACTGGAACATCGGCATCGGCCGGGAGGCGGGCGAGGTGGAGAAGGACATCGAGGGGGTTCAGACGATGAAGGTTCTGGGGCAGAACATGGCCTGGCTACTGAAGAAGCTCCACGCCTGATTTTTTGTCAAGGAAGCGGCACATTGTATCCGTTTCCCTGCCTGCAGACCGGCGTTTTTGGAAAAACGGAGGGGGATGATGGAGACGTTCAGCAGAGAAGAACTGAAAAAGATAAAGCTTTTCCGGCTTGTTGACATCGAATCGATCCAGGGAATTCTCGATGCCTGTACCTTTCGGTCTCTGACCGCGGGGGAGGTTCTCATCACCACGGGACAGCAGAACAGGACTGTTTACTTCCTGCTCGAAGGCAATGTCCGAATCCATCTCGCTTCGCTCCAGAGCGAACCGACAGCGACCCTTGGTCCCGGCGAGAGCATCGGAGAAATGTCGGTGATCGATCATCAGCCCACATCGGCCTTCGTCGTGGCTGCTGAACCGGTCCGGCTGCTCGCCATGGATGAGGAGCTCCTCTGGTCCCTGGTTCAATCTTCCCACGCCGCCGCATGCAATCTGCTGATCGGTCTTTCCACACGCCTCCGACACGCCGATGCCGTGATCTCCCAAAGCAACGAGATGGAAATGGAAGTGGATTGCCGGCATTACGGTACGGTCGATGCCCTTACCGGTCTGCATAATCGCTTCTGGATGGACATGGTCCTCGAACGGCAGGTTCAGCGATCGATCACGGGCGGCCTGCCCCTTTCGCTGATCCTGATCGACATCGACAACTTCAAGATTTTCAATGACCGCTGCGGACGCGCATACGGGGAACACGTGCTCTATTCGATGGCGCATACGCTCTCGGATCATCTGCGTCCGACCGAGATCGTCGCCCGCTACGGCGGCGACGAGTTTGTTGTCATTCTGCCCGACGTGGCGATCGAAACGGCGATGAAGATCGGCGGGCGTCTCCACCGGGGGGTCATGGATGCGATACCAGTTACACCGAACGGGAGTTCCATTCCCCACCCGACGATTTCCATCGGCCTGGCGGCGCTGAAAGCGGGACAGATGGGAAAAGAGCTGCTTGCCGAGGCGGAACGGGCTCTTGGCCGTGCCAAGAGTGGCGGCCGGAACCGCATCTCCGAGTGACGGGAGCGGCCCATGTGGTCGTTTTTTATGGCGAAGTCGTTTCGATCAGGGCATAGAGAAGCCTGATCTCCTCGGCCCACCGTTCACTTTCCGGGGTCTCCAGAATCAGCGGGATGCCGTCAAAACGGGCATCGTTCATGATCAAACGGAAAGGTTCCAACCCCAGCTTTCCCCTCCCGATGGGCGCGTGGCGGTCCACGCGGCTTCCAAACTCCGCCTTCGAATCGTTCAGGTGGACCCCGCGGAGATATCGAAAACCGACGATCCGGTCGAATGCCGTCAGCGTCCGGTCAAACGCCTCCGGCGTCCGAAGGTCATAGCCGGCGGCGAAGGAGTGGGCGGTGTCGAGGCAGATCCCCACCCGGTCCCGCGCCCGGACGAGCTCCATGATCCGTGCAAGCTGCTCGAAGCGGTACCCGAGATTGCTCCCCTGGCCCGCCGTGTTTTCGATGACGGCGGTCACCCCTTCGGTTTCGGCGAGGGTGATGTCGATCGATTCGGCGATCCGGGCGAGCGCGTCCTCTTCGGAAGAAAGACGCAGATGGCTGCCGGGATGGAAATTGAGGAACCGGATTCCGAGCGTCGAGCAGCGGCGCATCTCCATCAGGAATGCCGCACGGGATTTTGCGAGGGTCTCCGGTTCCGGGTGGCCGAGGTTGATCAGGTAGCTGTCATGCGCGAGGATCTGCGCCGGGCCGTACTCCCTCCTAAGGCAATTCGTCCGGAAGGTCTCGATTTCCTCAGATGAGAGGGCTTTCGCCTGCCACTGCCGCTGGTTCTTCGTGAAGAGCGCAAAAGCCTTCCCGCCGATTGCCGCCGCATTCAGAGGCGCATTTCCGACACCTCCCGCGGTGCTCACATGGGCGCCCACATATTTCATTTTCTGCTCCTTCGATCAAGACACATTTTCCGCGGCTATTTCCGCCTTGCCCCTCCCCCGTGAAAAGGCAGGCTGTCACATCCTCCGGTTCGATCGGCCGAAGATTACACGATTCCGTGGAAATTTCCAACATCCGAATCGAATTGCTGCCAGAAGAAAATCACAAAAATTACCGGAATTTCATGCAGGTTGCCCGGCGCTGCCTGGCCGATGACGGCCTTTTTCTTCTGCATACCATCGG
>JAHIMW010000220.1 GCA_018896355.1 Pseudomonadota bacterium | reverse complement strand
ATGCCGGTGAGGAATCTGGGGACACCTTGCGGCAAGGTGTCCCCACTCCATGCAGAGCCATTCGACGCTCCACGTTGATGTTTGTGCGTAGGGGAAGCTCACTGGCCAGGGTGGCGGGCGAATTGCAGTTCGACAGGGATGTCCGGCTGGTCGTCCGCGAACGGATCGTATATGACCGGCAGCCGGCAGTGATCGACTCGTACGGTTATGAGGTCTGGAAAGGGAGTGACAAGCTGTACTGGTACGATTCACAGCCTCATCCGGATGAGCAGCATTTAAAGAGCACCCATCCTCATCACAAGCATGTCCATCCGGATATGAAACATCACCGCATTCCCACCCCCTCTTATGAGTTTCAGCAGTCCAATCTGCCGGAATTGGCGGTTGTGAAAAGAAATCGCTTGTGGTAGACGAAACGCACATGCGAACGGAGGTACGATCCCCATGCGGGAGATTCTGCAAAAAATCCAGGTTCATGTGCCTTTCCATCTCCTCCGGGAAAAACTGCTGCAGCGCGTGATCCGGGATGGAATCAATCCGGAGATCGGTTTCAACCACCACGACTTCGATCGGTTTCAGACGGCGGATTTCCGGGACGTCGCCGACCGTCTGGCGGATACGGGACTTTCGGTGACCTTTCACGCCCCCTTCATGGACCTGAGACCGGGGGCGCTCGATCCCCGGATCCGCCGGATCACCGCCGATCGTCTCCGCCAGGTCTTCGATTTGATCCCCTGGTTCCGGCCCCGTTCCGTGGTCTGCCACCCCTCCTTCGACGAGAGATACTACATCTCCACCGAGGCGCAGTGGCTCGAGAACAGCCTTGAAACCTGGCGGGCTCTCCTCGGGGGCATTCGCGGCTTGGAGACGATCATTGCGCTGGAGAACGTTTACGAGCGGGATCCCGTGCAGATGAAACCCCTGCTGGACGCGCTCGCCTCGCCGCAGGTTCGCTTCTGTTTTGACGCCGGGCACGCCAACGCCTTCGGCGGCGCACCGCTTGGCGTCTGGATGGATGCGCTGGGTGATTTTCTGGGCGAGATCCACATCCACGACAACCACGGCGCGGAAGATGAGCATCTGCCGGTGGGGGAGGGGAACATCCCGTTTTCGGAGCTGTTCTCAATCCTCCGGCAGAAGAACCTGCGGCCGATCCTCGCCGTAGAAGCCCATTCGGAACAAGGTCTCCGGCGGATGCTGGAAAACATCCGCGCTATGGAACTGTTGGAACGGCTGTGATGCTCCCTATATGTTCCCCCTCCCTCGACGGGAGGGGGTTAGGGGGTGAGTGAAATTGCAACATGCTGATTTCATGGCAACCTCCCCCCCACCCTAACCCTCCCCCGCCAGGGGGGAGGGGACTTATGGGTGCTTTTGCAATTACCTCAGGATAACGGGGAATCGGAAACGATGCTTCGCTATATCGCCAAAAGAGTGCTCTTCATGGTTCCTCTCCTCTTTGGGATCACGGTGATCTGTTTTACCGTGATGCACCTGGCGCCCGGTTCTCCGACCGACCTCCAGACCCAGATGAACCCGCGCGCTTCGGTGGAGATGAAGGAGCGGCTCCGGGCCATGTACGACCTGGACCGGCCCCTCCACGAGCAATACGTCCGGTGGGTCGGCAAGCTGGCCGTCCTCGATCTCGGAATCTCTTTCTCGACGGACCGCCGGCCGGTGGCGGACAAGATCCTGGAGCGGCTGCCGATCACGATCCTGCTGAACGTGCTTTCGCTGATCATGATCCTCGTCGTTGCGATTCCGCTGGGGGTGCTCTCCGCCGTCCGCCAGGATTCCCTCTTTGACCGGGTCGCGGGCGTGGTCGTCTTTATCGGTTTTGCGGTGCCGACCTTCTGGCTTGCCCTCCTGCTGATGATCCTCTTCGGCGTGCACCTGGGGTGGCTTCCGATCTCCGGGATCCGCTCCCTGAACGCCGAGTACCTGCCGCCGTGGATGGCCTTCTGGGATCTGATCCGGCACCTCATCCTGCCGGTGCTGCTCGCCGCGTTCGGGGGGCTCGCCGGGCTCTCGCGGTACATGCGGGCGAATATGCTGGAGGTGATCCGCCAGGATTACATCCTGACGGCGAGAGCCAAGGGACTGTCCGAACGGGCCGTCATCTACCGGCACGCGCTCCGAAACGCGCTCCTCCCGGTGATCACCATCCTCGGCCTGTCTGTGCCCGGACTGATCGGGGGGAGCGTCATCTTCGAGACGATCTTCGCCATCCCCGGCATGGGCCAGCTCTTCTACATGGCGGTCATGGCGCGGGACTATCCGGTGGTCATGGGGATCCTCTTCATCGGCGCGGCGCTCACGCTGCTGGGGAACCTGCTCGCCGACGTCTCCTATGCGCTGGCCGATCCGCGAATACGGGTCTCATGAGGGAATGACGATGGGAAAAGATTTCCGGAAACGATTCTGGAAGAACCGGATGGCGGTCGTGGGAAGTGTCATCGTTGTCCTGCTGTTCATCGTCTCCCTGCTTGCGCCCTGGCTTGCCCCTTACGATCCGAACGCCATCGACCTGAAGAACGTCCTTGCCCCGCCCTCGGGGGGGAACCCCTTTGGTACGGATCCGCTCGGGCGGGATGTCCTTTCCCGGATGATCTGGGGGGCGGGGATTTCTCTGAAAGTGGGTTTCGTGGCGACCGGGATCGCCATCCTGATCGGGACGATGCTCGGGGCGGTGGCCGGCTACTACGGCCGGTGGGTGGACGCGGTGATCATGCGGTTCGTGGACATCATGCTCTGCTTTCCGGCCTTCTTCCTCATTTTGGCCGTGATCGCGCTGCTGGAGCCCTCCATCTGGAACATCATGATCGTGATCGGCTTGACCGGCTGGATGGGGGTGACCCGGCTCGTCCGGGCGGATTTCATCTCGCTCAAGGAGCGGGACTTCGTTCAGGCCGCGCGGGTGATCGGCGCCGGGGATCTCCGGATCATCTTTCTCCATATCCTTCCGAACGCGATGGCGTCGGTCCTGGTCACGGCGACGCTCGGCGTGGCGGGCGCGATCCTCACGGAGTCCGCCCTGAGCTTCCTCGGCATCGGGGTTCAGCCGCCAACGCCGAGCTGGGGGAACATCCTCACGGCGGGGAAGGACAACATCGATATCGCCTGGTGGCTCTCGTTCTATCCGGGGCTCGCCATCCTGATCACCGTCCTTGGCTATAACCTGCTGGGCGAGGGGATCCGGGACGCCCTCGACCCCAGGCTTCGACGCTGAAGCGTCCTGATTTGCCTGAAACAAAGCATTCGGCAATTATGACAAATTTCCAATCTTTCGAGGTAATTGCAAAAGTACCAATAAATCCCCTCCCCCCTGGCGGGGGAGGGTCAGGGTGGGGGGGAGCTTGCCGTAAAATCTGCATGTTCCGCTTCACCCACCCCCTAACCCCCTCCCGTCAAGGGAGGGGGAAGAGCAGCAGGGGCCTCCCGTCAAGGGAGGGGGAAGAGCAGCAGGGGCCTCCCGT
>JAHIMW010000219.1 GCA_018896355.1 Pseudomonadota bacterium | reverse complement strand
TGGGATTTGTAATCTGGGAGGATGCCGCCCAGAGTCCAGTCGTCTCCCAAACCGTGCCCCATCGTTCCCGGCACGGGATAGCCGAATTCGTTCAACTGCGGGAACAGGTCGCGCAGCGCCTTCGGGGCTGTCGTCTCATTCCCGAAGAGGGGGAAGAGATTCAGGTTGAAATGTTCTTCACGGGCGATGCCAGCCACGTTCGTCAGATAGACGGTCAACGAATCAATCGGCGTCGAAGGACGGATCACGATGAAACCACGGTAACCACCGCCGAAATAGCCACCGATGAGGGCATAGGTCCCGTTCGGCAAACCGCCGATGTTTCCCGGGTTGGAGGTACCTCCAGTCTCATAGGTTGAGAAATAGGCGCCATCCGAACCCCGGACGGTATCTACGGGCGCCATATTCCCCGGTTTCGTCGCGATGATGTAGCAATTGTAAGCGCCGCTGAAAGTTGCCGTGTCGCTGGCCTTGCCCAGAAAGGTGTAGCCATACAGCTCGGGATGATATCCATTCTCCCCCGAGGAGGGATCCGTCGTCGAGAACGATGTCCCTCCATAGACGGAATATTCGGTGCCCATTCTGTCGGTGACGAGGTCCGCAGTCGTGTTCCCTTGGAGAGAAGTCTTTATTTTGACCAGGTTTTCCCGCAGCAGCCCTTCGTCGTAATTATCCGGTTCCAGGCTGAAAAGCTCCTCCGCGCCCGCTTGCACAACATTGTCGTTGCGGATCTTTTCGGAGGCCGTCATATAATCATCGATGGCGCCGATCAGCGTCAGGCGCGCCTCGTTCAGTTGCGCCACACCAGCAGCGTCGCGGATCTTCAGGAAATCCGGATAGCGGTCGAAGAATCTTTTGATCACTTCCGTTCCCATCTCCATGTTTGCCACGGCGACGATCTCCCGGATGTTCACGTCCGAGTTGTAGCCGGCGTTCGCCAGAGCATAGGTCTTCATGCCTTTGAGCAGTGCCCGGAACAGGTAGTAATCCCCGGCGTCCATCTCCAAGTCCGGCTGGGTGGCGTCGCCGGCATTGATCAGCGTTTTGGAGATGATCTCCCGGTCGATCCCCTCGCCGGATGTCGGACAAAGCGCGATCGCCGCGTCCATGTCGGCGATCGAGGCGTTGACGGCCGCCAGAAACGGCCCGGAGAAGAAGCTTCGGAGGGCCTCGGCGGAGGAAGGGGCGCCGGCGGGGAGGATGATCTTCTGGTCGTCGTTCAGCGGAAGGTCGAACTTGATGCCGTCGAAGGCGTCCCCCGTCTTGGTGACACCGTATTGGGCCAGCAGTTCCGTCAGGGTGTCGACCGTGCCCCCGTCGTTACGCAGGACGACGTCCAGGATGCGGGTAAAGGCGAGGTAGGCGCGGATCTTGATCTTTTGCTCCGGCTCTGCCGTATTGTAATCGTTGGCATACGCCCCCTGAAAGGTCTGGTAGGAGTTCAGAACGCCGGAGACGGACTTTTGGAACAACTGGGTTTTACCGGTTGCGATGGCGTCGGACGCCGACTGCACGTAGCGCTCGGCGGAAAGGGAGCGGAAGAAAAAGACGACGGACGCAAAAACCAGCACTGCCAGCACCGCGGTAAACCCGAGACCATTTTTCAAGAAGCTCCGCCTCATGACATCCTCCTCAATAAAGTTGATTATTTCTCTACATTTTGAAAACCTCCACCTCTTCAGCCTTCCTCCGCGATTAAACAAAAAAGCGAACATCCTACCTGATCCGCTTCTTCAGCGCCTCCAGATCGTCGATCACAATGGTCTTTCCCGAAAAGCCGATCAGGCTCTTTTCGCGCAGGGAGCGGAGCTCCTTGTTGACGCTTTCACGGGTCGCGCCGATCATGCCGGCGAGGTCCTTCTGGGTGACGCTGAGCTTGATCGATCCGCCGTCCTCTTCCCGAAAGCCGTTGCTCATGGCCAGTTCGATCAGCTTCTTGGCGAGTCGCGCGGCGACGTTCAGAAAGAAGATGTCCTCCAGAAAATCATCGGCCTTGCGCAGACGTTTGGAGAGGGCGGAGAGGATGGTATTCACCGCCGTTTCGTTGTTCATCACGTAAGCGATAAAATCCTTCCGGTTCAGGCCGTAAAGCTGGGTCTCCTCGACGGCGACGGCGTCCGCGGAGCGGGGCAAACCGTCGAGCAGGGCCATCTCCCCGCAGAAATCGCCGGCGGTAAGCACTGCCAGAATGACCTCATCCCCGTCCCGCGACTGGCGGAGGATCTTGATTTTGCCGGCGGTGATCATGTAGAGGGAGTGACCTTCCTCCCCCTTCCGGAAAAGAGAATCACCCTTGCGAAGGGTCTGTTTCCGGAGAAGCGCCGCAATATGCCGGCTGTCCTCGGTCCGCAGAGTCCTAAACAGCGGAACCTGCTTCAACAGGATTTCAGGATGGGTCATCTTTTTCCCTCACGGCCGGCGGGACCTTACTCTTTTAAACGATCGACGCCTTGGCGGGCGCCTTATTATAGAGAAACTTCTCTTAAGTTTACTCAGAAGGCAGCGTCATTACGGTAGAATCACAATCATTCCGGGCTTGACCCTGCATTCGATCTCCTTCAGATCATCGCCCATTAGTTGGACCTCCGGCGCTTCGATCGCCGTCGCGTGATTCCCGGTGAGCCCCTTCTTGATGGCAAAGGTGAGCGTCAGGATGGTCATCTCCTTGCCCTGTATGCCACGGGCGCCCGCCATGACGACGATCAGTTTGCCGGGGGTTTTGTCGTTGATGATGTGCATCAGCGACTGTGTGCTTTCGGTCTTGACACCCTCACGGAAGGTAAGCAGCTCTTTGTTGTAATGGAGGATCAGCTTCACGCCGGCAAGGTTGGCCGTCTGATCGATAACGAGCGGCACCCGGATCTCCTGGCCGGATCTCCCCTTCAGGTCGGGGATGCGGAGTTCCGCTCCCCAGGCGGGAGAAACCGTAAGAATGGTGGGCGGAAGGAAGAGCAGCAGCAGAATGAACGCAGCCGACCGGAGGCGGCCGCCCGCTCCGTCCGCGCCTGTCATTCCCCCGCGGTTAAGTTTGCTGGTCATACCCCTCCATAACGCAACCCTGCATTGAGACCTTGAATTTCTGCTCTTCCTGTCATTGCGAGGAG
>JAHIMW010000218.1 GCA_018896355.1 Pseudomonadota bacterium | reverse complement strand
TCGCGGGTGCACAGCGAATACTTCATCCCCTCGTGCCCCATGACGATGCCGTCGCAGACCCCGATCGTGGAAAACTCGATCGGGGTTCCCCCGGCCATCCGGATGCCCGCCTTGACCGCCTCGGAGATCTGGTGCAGATGGAGGTGGCCGGGGATGATCTCATTGGCGGAATTGGCGATGCCGATCATCGGCTGCTCGATCTCGCGATCCGTTAGCCCCAAAGCCTTGAACAGGGAGCGGTGCGGGGCCCTCTCCAACCCTTTTTTCATACCATCGGAACGCATGATCTACCTCCTTGCTTAACGACCGTCTGACCGGCGGCCTTCCGTTTCGTTTTCCATCTCATCCAACGCGCTGAGAAGGCCCCGACAGGTGCTGGAGAGCGCGACCCGCGTGTCGGTAATCGTGATCGCTTTTTCATCGCAAACGGCCACGCAGCTCTCGCAGCCCATGCATTCCCTGTCTTCAACGGTCACCGCCTTGCCGTTCTGCATCCGGTACATCCCCACCGTGCAGGCCTCCAGACACTCCTCACAGCCGTTGCACCTCCTGCGGCTGAAATGGACGATCCTGCGTTCCGCCGTCCTCGGGACCGCAATCGGCATCCTCCCGGGCGTCGGCGCTACGACGACGGCCTTCATCGGCTATTCCGAGGCGGTCCGCTGGTCGAAGCACCCGGAGAGGTTCGGCACCGGCGTTGCCGAGGGAATCGCAGCCCCCGAGACGGCCAACAATGTGGCCACCGGCGGGGCGATGGTTCCGCTCTTGACCCTGGGAATCCCCGGCAGCGCTACGACGGCGGTGATCATCGGCGGCTTTCTGGTCCACGGCCTTCAGCCCGGCCCGATGCTCTTTATTAACCAGCCGAAGCTCATGTATACGATTTTCATCTCGATGTATCTGGCCAATATATTCATGTTCTTCGCGGGTCTCGGGGTGGCGAAGGCCTTCGCCAATTTCCGGAAGGTCCGCTACTCCATTCTTGGCCCCTGTATTTTCGTCCTGGCGGCTGTCGGCGCCTTCGGGATCCGCAACGATGTGATGGACCTCTGGATCATGCTGGCCTGCGGTCTTCTGGGATACTTCTTCAAGAAATTCAAATACCCGATTGCGCCTATGGTGATCGGCCTTGTTCTCGGGCCGCTGACGGAGACCTCGTTGCGGCGCGGTCTGAATATGACGGACTTCGACCTGATGCCGTTTTTGTGGCGGCCGATCGCCGGGCCGATCCTTGTGATCGCCGTCGGCTCGGTTCTCTGGAACCTCTACAGCGTCTTCATCAAGAAGGGCAAGGCCTCCCTGGAGGAGATCGAGTAGTTTTTCGTATTGCTGAACGGGCGTCTCCCCTGTAGGGAGACGCCCGCGCCTTTGCGGCTCCGCGCCGCCGGCGGGAGCTTATCCGGGAACGTTGGCAAGCGGGATGTCCGCCCCGATGAGAGCCCGTGCCGTCATGGTCTTCTATTCCCGTGGAGCTTTTCGTCCACAACTATACACTTGGGGGTCGGTGAGTACATCAGGATCCCCGTCTCTTCATCGAGGCGACGCACGAAATCGACGTTGGCAATCTCAAGAATAGTCACGTCCGCCGTCAGCAGGACCTCGTTGCCTTCATCGGTGAGGTGTCCACCGAAGGCCTTGCCATCCGCCAGGCACATGGTGGCGTGAACATGGAGAAGGACCTTGCCCTCGTCCGAATGGCATATGGCGCCCGCCAGGTTGAGGAGTTCAATCGGCCCGTCGGCAGTCATGGGGTCTCCGTAGCCGTACTTGGCCTTGAGCTCCGGCTTAGGGATCGGATCCAGGTACGTGGTCTTCCTGAGGCTGCCGATCCCGCTGGCCAGAATTCCACTCATGATGTTGTGCTTTTCGCAAACTTCCGCAATACCGCTCATCAGGTTGCTCCCCGGCATGAGCCGGGCGGCTACCATCCTGCCGGGCGCCCCTTCGGCCGACTTAATCCTGTTTGTCATGTTCAATGACCTCCAATATTGATGATTGCCGGCGGGTCCGGCTCAGGCCGCCGCCGCGACCATGGCTCTCACAAACTGCCTATAAATGATCTTGACACGTAAATGCCCTCTTCATATACTCGGCCCGCTAAAAAAGCAAATTCTTGGGGGAGGAAAAAGATGCCGTACGCCGTCACCGATGACGGGGTGAAACTGTACTACGAGGAGACCGGGTCAGGCACGCCCGTCATCTTCGTGCATGAA
This sequence comes from Pseudomonadota bacterium, assembly GCA_018896355.1. GTDB lineage: Bacteria > Desulfobacterota > Syntrophia > Syntrophales > UBA5619 > UBA5619. Next base: position 2,356 of record JAHIMW010000218.1, on the reverse strand, counting down.
TTCGCCGGCGACCAACGCAGTTGGGAGCCGCAAGTCAGGCATTTCGGCCGGCGCTATCGCGCCATCGCCTACAACGCACGAGGCTATCCGCCCTCCGACGTACCGGAGGCGATCTCCTTCTATTCCCAGAGCCGCGCCGCCGACGATCATGATGGGCGACGAGGACTGGCCCTGCCTCACGCCGGGGATTCTGCTGAAGCAGAACATTCCGGCGGCGGCTTTGGTCGTTATGCCGAATTGCGGGCACGGGATCAACGTGGAGGATCCGGGCATGTTCAATGCGATCGTCGGCGACTTCCTGGCGCAGGTGGAGAGCGGCCGCTGGCCCAGCCGCGACCCCCGTGCGGTGACGCCATCGATCACCGGCATGCGATGAGGACCGGGAAGGGCAAGAGGCTGCAGCACTCCTCCGAAAAGACCGTTTTCAGCCCCTGGCTCCGCGCATAATCAACGGTTGTTTCATCGGGATAAGCGATTCCATTCACTCCGCAATCTATCGCGATCCTTTCCGCCTGTCGTTTGTAATTGCCTGGCGGTCGCGTGCAACCCAGGGTTATCGGTGTGGCGGGATTTAAAATCCGTGCGGTTGCCATGATTCGGGCCACTTCATCCATCGCCGGCGGTTGAATCCCCGCCATCGCGGTTCTGCGGGCCGGGGTCAAAATAACCAGGACGATCGTTTCAGGATCTGCCTGCCTGATCATTTCCAACGCCCGCTCTTCCCCCCGGATTTGACCGAAGTGCAGGCCGATTACGATATGAGGAGCGATATTTAACCCTGCGTCGCGACAGTAGAGCATGGATTGCAGATAATCGCCGGGCTTCCGGTTGAGGTGACAAACTTCGAGGATCGTTCCTTCATCGCCAATCACATCCATCAATACCTGGTCCACCCCGGCCTCTTTTAACCGGGCGGCGGTTTCCCGCTGAATAAGCCCGCCGTGCGCCAGAACCTTCAGCCCCATCCGTTTGGCATAACCCATCACCTCCGCAAACGGCTGCAGGTGAACTTCCCCATTGGCGTCACTGCCCCCGCTTACCAGAATGCCCCGGCAACCCTTTTTCAGCAGATCGTCAACAACCCTGCGCATCGCCTGCGGGCTGATTGCTCCGATCATGGTCTTCAGCAGCGCGCCTTCACAATGGGCGCATCGGCAGGCGCAGGCTTCCCCGGTGACGCTAAGATGGGCAAAGGAAAATGGTCGGTTCGAATAATATTGGTTATCATAATGCTTGGCCCCGGGGGCGAAAAACCCTATTTCCGGTCCGAACGCCAACCGGATTTTCCAAGCCTGTTGGGTCATCGGCAGTGGGGTATGCATATTACCCGACTCCATCCCATATTTTGGGAAGAATCCTTTCGATATCTTCGGGTCCAGGCCGGTAGGGATAGTTGCGCATCGGTTCACTGGCCCGTTCATTGCCGAAAGGCCGGTTGCAGGCCACTTGACCGTCCTGGTCCGGGCAACCCGAGGTCATAAAAGCTTCTCCTGTTCGGATAAACGGTTCAATGTTCAGCCCGAAATCGATGATCTGCCCTGCCGGTGAAAAACGGATATTATTGCTATCGGTGATGCCTTCATTGATGAAGTAACGCGCCAGCTGTATCCGGCGGTATTTTCCCAGAGGCGGCTGCGGACTGTTCTGCAAGAGGCTGCCATCTTCGGGGAAAAAGGAAAACAGGTGGGTCATGGCGCCCATGCGGTAGGCCCTGGATATGGCATTGACCAACTGTTCTTCGGTCTCGCCCAGGCCCGCGATAAGATGAACCCCCGCCTTGTAAAGTCCGAACACCTCTACAGAATCTGCCAAATATTCCCAGTAAAGATCCCAGCGGTGTGGGCCGTCAACCCCTGCCCCCCGGTGGCGGGCAAACAACCCTTCCGTTGCCGCATCAATGGCAATGCCCACCCGGTCGGCGCCGGCATCCCGGATTTTTTGCAGATCATTTTTGCCCCCCATGACGGTCGGCGCCAGCAACCCGCTGACCGGCAGGCCGACGCTCTCCCGCACCCGGCCTATGACGGTGCAGGCATCCTCCACGGCATGGTCATGGGTAATCATGGATACGCACACCCGTTTGAAGGGATGCCTGCCGCTCCTTACTCGCTCCAAGATTTCCGCCAGCGGATAAGTCGGCCATCTAACCCGGATAAAAGTGTTGGATTTGTCCGTCTGGCGGTTATTTGCCAGTCCGCAATAACTGCATGAGGCCCGGCACCCCCCGGCATACGTTAACAGGAGATTGAGGCAGTTACACCTGATTTTAGGCATGAACCGGCCCGGTTCCAGGCCCAGGGATATCGCACCCGCAAGACTGGTCTGGACGAATTGCGGACTTTCTCTGTCGGATTGC
>JAHIMW010000217.1 GCA_018896355.1 Pseudomonadota bacterium | reverse complement strand
TGATACCAGGCCGAAACGACATTCCGCAGGTTTTCATCCAGCCAACCCTTTATATGAAAATGCCCCCCCTCCCTGTATCCCTCCCCCTCGACGGGGGAGGGAGGGGTGGGGGTGATTTTCATCCTTCGTTGTGCCCAACCCGGGCATGGGGGTTAGTTCATGGTCCGCCAAAAAGGATATCGCGCACGAAAACAGGGCGTCCGGCCGTTGCCGAACGCCCTGCCCATCTGGCGGAGAGAGGGGGATTCGAACCCCCGTGAGGGCTTTTGGCCCCCAAATCGATTTCGAGTCGATCCCGTTACGACCACTTCGGTATCTCTCCGGATCTTGAAACCTTCCCATCTCCGGCGGAATCCGCTTTTCCCCCTGACACGTCCCTCCCGAAAGCCTTTACCCCTTTTCCTTCAACCCGGCCGGCGGCTGTTTTTCTACCCGGCCCACGTTGGGAAGAGGAACGGAAGCGCCCCCATTCTGCGGTCACATCACCGGGGCGATGCTATCCTCTTTTCGCGAAAAAATCCACTCAAAATTTCGCCGCATGCATCACGGAGGACCCCCTCCGTGACGGAGACGACGTGGTTGAATCGCCGGTCATCGAACAGGCGATAGAGGCTGACCACGGCGCCGTTCTTCGGATCGGCGGCGCCGAAGACGAGCCGATCGATCCGGGCGTGGAGGATCGCGCCGGCGCACATCAGGCAGGGTTCGAGCGTTACATAAAGCGTCGTTCCCTGGAGGCGGTAATTTCCGACGGCGACGGCCGCCCGTCGGATGGCCAGAAGCTCGGCATGGGCCGAAGGGTCGTGCAGCGCGATGGGGTGGTTGTAGGCAGCGGCGAGCAGTTCACCGCTGCGGACGATCACCGCCCCTACCGGCACCTCCCCGGCATCACGAGCCTGTCCGGCCTCCGCAAGAGCGGTCCGCATCCAACCCTCATCGGTTTCCAGCAACGTTTCCATACATTGACTTTTCTCTTGAATTCCGCCATTATCCGTCCTGTCTGAATGACGGAGGTTTCGAAGACCCCATGACGGTGAAGAAATTTCTCATCCCTTTTGTTCTGGCCTCGCTTGCAGGCCATGCGCTGGTCATCGCCCTGACGGCCCGCGTCGACATGACGGGCGGCCCGCGACCCGAGAGGGTGATTAACGTCGAACTGAAGACGCCAGCGGAAGTCGAACCGCCGCCTGCTTCGGCCCGCAGCGAGCCGGCGGCGCCGGCCGCCCATGCGACGGCAACCAGCGGTTACCGCGAGGATTCGGTCGCCCTGCAAAACCCCGGCGGCCCTTACGAATCCTATCTCCTCCAGATCCGCCGAAAGATCGAGGGTCTATGGTCCTACCCGCCGCAGGCCATCTCCGAAAAGCGGGAGGGAAACGCGGTGATCCGTTTCACAATCGACGCCGGCGGCTCCCTGGCCGGTTACTACATCACCTCCTCCTCCGGAAGTCCTATCCTCGACGAGGGGGCGCTCGCCTGCGTCCGGGCCGCCTCGCCATTCGCGCCGCTGCCGGGGACCTTCAACCTCTCTCTCCTCCACGTGACCGCGACCTTCAGCTACCGAATGAATTAGACCTCCGAGAATGTGTAGGGTGCGTCTTGACGCACCGCTCCTCTTTTGGGTGCGTTACGGCTTCTGCCTAACGCACCCTACATCTGACTCCTATCTCCTGGCTCCTGACTTCTGACTCCTGAGCAGTTACCGACTTTTTACGAAGCTGTCAGACCTCCGAGATGATCCCGGCCAGACTCCGGCTCACCTCGAGCAGACGGTCGCGGAGCTCGGTCTGCTCCACCCAGGCCTTCCCCTCCACCTTTCCGCGGCGGTCCTGAAGCTGGGCGAGTTTCGTCTCCATCTCGGCAATGAGGAAACCCCAGTCGATCCTCGGCGCCGCTTTCTCGGGATACGCCACACTGGCCAGTTCAAGCCCCGGCGCCAGTGTCATCTCTTCAAGATAGTCGGGAATCGCGGCATCGATCCCGAAGCGGCTGTGGATGAGCCCGGCCAGCTCCTGCTGGGCGGTGTATTCGCCGTGTATCAGAAAAAGACGCATCTTCGTCGTTTTGAAGCGGCCGAGCCAGTCCATCAACTGGGTCTGTCCCGCGTGGGCGGAGAAACCGTTGATCGTGAAGATCTTCGCCCGGACGGCAACATCCTCATTAAAGATGCGCACCTTCTTGGCGCCGTCCACGATCTTCCGGCCCGTCGTCCCCTGCGCCTGAAAGCCTACGAAGACGATGCTCGCCCCCTCGCGCCAGAGGTTATGGCGGAGGTGGTGCTTGATCCGGCCCGCATTGGCCATCCCGCTTGCGGAGATCACGACCGCCGGTCCCGCGGCGTTGTTGATCTCCATCGACTCCTGCGTCGAAGGGGTAAAGTGGAGTTGGGGGAGTTTCAGCGGATCTTCACCATTCGCAAGAAGCAGCTTCGTCTCCGCATCCATGTAGTCCCGGTACTTCCGGAAGATCTCCGTCGCCTGGATGGCGAGCGGGCTGTCCACGAAGACGGGCATATCGGCGGGCAGGCGGCCCTCCTTCGCCAGCAGGTGGAGCGAATAGATCATCTCCTGCGTCCGCTCCACGGCGAAGGCCGGGATGATCACCTTCTCGCCCCGCCCGTAGCTGTAGGCGATCGCCTCGGCGAGTTCGTTCCGGCTGTCCGCCTCGTTCTTGTGGTTCCGGTTCCCGTAAGTCGATTCCATGAAGAGGAAATCGGCCTCCTCGATCACCGTCGGGTCACGTATCAGGAGCTGTGCCGGCCGGCCGATGTCACCGGAAAAGACAATGCGGCTTGCCGCTCCATCCTCAAGGACGACGAGTTCCACCATCGCCGCGCCGAGAATGTGGCCTGCGTCCCGGAAGGTCACGGTGATCCCCGGGGCCGGTGAAAATGCTTCGCCGTAGGTCACGGCGGAGAAGAGCGGGAAGGTTTCCATCGCGTCCTTCTGGGTATAGAGAGGGGTGGCGTCCGCATTCCCGTTGCGAAGACGCTTGCGGCCCTTCCACTTCGCCTCCATTTCCTGGATGTGGGCGCTGTCGAGGAGCATGATTCTGAGAAGATCCGCGGTCGGCGGGGTCATGTAGACCTTGCCGTGGAACCCCTTCTGGACGAGGCGCGGAAGAAGCCCGGAATGGTCGATGTGGGCGTGCGTCATCAGGATGAATTCGATCGTATGGGGATCGTAGATGTCGACGTCCCAGTTGCGCTTTTCGATCTCCGCGTTGCCCTGATGCATCCCGCAGTCAATTGCAAACCTTCGGCCGGACGCCTCCAGAATGTAACAGGAGCCGGTCACCGTTCTTGCCGCACCCATATACTTTACTTTCATAGTCGCCTCACGATCTGCATTAAAAGAAGAAAAGATTTGCATGGAGCCGAAACCAGTTTTGCATGTCCATATCGCAACGGTTCGGGAATTGCAACCGGCCATGCATTATTTTTCTCTTGATATCCCCCTAATTATTTTGTATCGTCCTCCGCAAGAATCATTCTGAAATCTTTAGCATTTAGCCGCTGTCCTATCGAGAAGGGTATGAACTTCCTTCGACTGGCTCAGGACAGGCTCCCGTCTTTGTGAAAGGGGCAGATAAACGGCATATACGAAAGCGGTTCAGGGAATATGATGAATAAAAATATTCAGGAGGCGTCATGAAAATAATCGTTTCGACGATTGTTGCCGTTTTGCTGCTGCTGGCCGCTTATTTGACCCTCTGGCCGGTACCGATTGAGCCTGTTAGCTGGAATGCACCCATGCCACCCGGCTATACCGGCCCACACGCAGTCAACACAAAGCTTGCTAACCTCAAGATCATTTCATTGGGAAAAGAAGAAGGGCCAGAGCATATCGCCATCGGCAAAGACGGCAAGCTTTACACCACAGTAGCCAGCGGCAACATCCTACGAATGAATCCAGATGGCAGCGCGCAAGAGGCGTTTGTGAATACCGGCGGGCGCGTGCTCGGTTTTGACTTTGACGCAGCCGGAAACCTGATCGCCGCCAACGCCGTGAAGGGTCTGCTATCTATAAGCCCGGACAAAAAGATCACGGTGTTGACCGACAAGGTAAACGGAGAACCGATCCGCTATGCCGACGCAGTGGTCGTGGCCAAGTCCGGCAAGATGTATCTGAGCGATGCGTCAACCCGCTTTGCGCCTTCGCCAAACCTCGCAACCCAACCATCGACAAACTGGCCGCCAAACCGTTCCTGCGCAAGCTCACACTACGCCTGCCGCGTGCGATGTGGCCGATTCCGAAAACCTACGGTCACGTGATGGCGTTCACGGAAGACGGCAAGGTGGTGGCTGATTTGCAGGACCCGAGCGGCGCTTACCCGGAAACGACGGCAGTGACGGAGACCGCAGAGGGAATTCGTTCACTTTCTTGGTACTTGATCTTCCGAGGCTAATTTGCTACTTTCCACTGTCAAATCAATTTTTAGGATAGGAAAAAGAGGAGGTTGAAAATGAAGAAGGAAACCCAGTTTTCAGTGATTTTGACAAATGCTCCGGGTGAGCTTTCGAAGCTCTGCGACGTATTAAAGGAAGCCAATATTAATATTTTGGCCATGAGCATTCAAAATGCAAAGGATTCTGTGAAAGAGCTTTACAATATGAAAATAAAAACAAACAGCAGAATAGAGATGAAGGAGAGTTATCTGGGCATTTTAAAAGAATCTTCGAACTATTCCTTGATCCGGCTCTTGGTGGACGATTCCAAGGAAGGCGAAAAAGTATTGGCCAAAGCTAAATATCTATTGGATAAAGATCATGTCTTGGTACTCAAATTGGGAAACAAACCTGGAATGCTTGGGAAGATGGCAAAAATAATCGGCGACGCCCATGTCAACATTGACTATGTCTATGGGTCTGCCATGAAAGAATCCCAAGAGGCCATTTTCATTGTGCATATTGCAGAGGCCGACATTGATAAGCTAAAAGATTCTTTGAAAGACTTTTAATTTCAAGCAACACTGGAAATCATAAAATCTAACTTCCTGTACTGTGCACTCAGGTAGAGTCGTGAAAAGTTGATGATTTCAAATGGGAAACAGCATCTGATGGATGATATTATATTTGACATCTCAACAGGATCCTGTAGCATTTGTGCGCTAGGTACGGTTCATATACTACCCCGCTTTTCTTTTAAGTAATCCTCACCTCAATTCGACATCGTACGTCATTGACTCGTAGGTGAACGAGCAGTCGCCCGAAGTTTATAATACCTTTTCAAATCAGAAAGTACGCGAGAATCGGAACAATCAAGGCGTAGCGGGCGGCCACGGCGTAGCATCATGTATTGTGAATTGTTCAGGGATGCTGTATATAATCTTATAGCATGAATGAAATCCGTAAGGAGTCGTATTATGAAGACCGTTCAGACAGAAGTGCCCGAAGCTCTGTATAACAAGGCCGTGGCCCTTGTGAACGAGGTATGGTTTCGCGACGAGAAGGATGTTTTTTCTGAAGCAATCCGACACCCATAAAACCGCGCAGCAGATCGATACGACGGACTGGAAAGTGATCCCGGTCGAGTATGGACGGTACCGGCTTGACGTCCGCGTTCCGCCGAACTGCGTCATCCTCGGCATGAAAGAGATTCCGCTCATTTCCGACCCGCGGGCCGCCTATGAAGAGTCCCTGTCGCATCCGATCGGCTGCCCGCCGCTTGCGGAGATCATCCGGAAGAAGGAAAAGCCGGCGGCGGAGCTCACCGCCGCGGTGACCGTCTCCGACATCACGCGGCCCGTCCCCTGCCGCGGGGAGAGCGGCCTCCTCCGGCCGCTCTTGAACCGGCTGGAGGCGGAGGGAATCTCCCGGGGAAATATCAAGATCGTCATCGGGAACGGGATGCACCGGCCGAGCACCCCTGCCGAGCGGGTCGAAATTCTGGGCGAGGAGATCCTCAAGGACTACCCCGTGATCGACCACGACTGCGAGGCGCTCCCCTCGCTCACCTTCATCGGCAAGAGCCCGACCGGTGGGGATGTCTTCGTGAACAGCGCCTTTTCCCGGGCCGACCTCCGGATCGCCACGGGCCTCGTGGAGAGCCACTTCATGGCGGGGCTCTCCGGCGGACGGAAGGCGATCTGCCCGGGCCTTGTCGACAAGCGAACCATCGAGAAGTTCCACAGCCCCGACTTCCTTGAATCCCCCTTCGCGCAGAATCTGATCCTCCGGCGGAACCCCTGCCACGAGGAGTCCCTCGCGATCGCGCGGACGGTGGGCGTCGATTTTATCGTGAACACGACGCTCGACCGCGACCTGCGTCTGACCGGCGTCTTCGCCGGGGATCTCGAGGCGGCCCACGAGGCGGCGGGCGACCTCATACGGGAAACCGTCTCCATCCCGGTGGAGCGGGAGTACGACATCATCCTCACCCACGGCGGCTATGTCGGCCGGAACCACTACCAGGCGGTGAAGGCCGCCCACAACGCCCTCCCGGCGATCCGGAACGGAGGAATCATGATCCTCGCCACCGACAACCGCGATGAGGAGCCGATCGGCGGGCCGGAATACAAAAGCCTCTTGCACATGCTCAAGATCCAGGGGGCCGATCACTACATGCGGATGATCGAGGCGCCCGGCTGGCGCTTCACGAAGGACCAGTGGGAGCCGGAGATGTGGGCAAAGGTGTTCCGGAAGATCGACGAGGAGAGGTTTTTTTACTGCACGCACACGATTCCGAGGGAGGATTACTGCATGATCCCGGGACAATGCGGCCTCGACCTGCTGGAGCAGGGGGGGCAAGACCCCGTCCGGACGGTCCGGGAGATGGTTGAAACCGCGCTCCGTTTCGCGGTGGCCGATTACCGGAAAAAGGGGGTCGAACCATCGGTGGCCTTCCTCCGGGAAGGGCCCTACGCAATCCCCTTTCTCGCAACCTAAAGAGGCGGCAGCCCGTTGAACGCGGTCATCAAGGTGGACCGCACCTCCGCTACGGCGGGACTGAAATTGCCCAAGTCCGTGTCATCGCCCCGGCGCTCATCGCGATCACCGCCATGGAAAATGACCTCTACCTCCTCAATCAAGACAGCGACTTCGATCGGATCGCATCGGTTTGCCCATTAAAAATCTATGCAAAGGGAAGTTAGTCTTCCTACCGGGCCGATTCAACGTACTGGACAATCTTCTCGCCGAGGGTTCGGACGACCTGTTCGAACTTCGCCTCGTCCCGTTCGAGCAGCGTCATCCGGAAACCGGGCTGATCCGTGAAGAAGGAGGTCAGCGGGATCACGCAGATCCCGGTGGCGCCGAGGAGATAATAGACGAAGCGCTTGTCGGGTTCGATCGGTTCCGCAACCAGGCTTTCGATGTAGATCCGGACATCCCCCTGCGGAATCGGCAGGCGCTGGCGGTTGTTGAGGACCGCCTCGTTGAAGACCACCGTCATGTAGAATGCGCCGCAGGTCCGGTTCACCATCACATAGGGGAGGTCCTTGAGGATCCCGTAGGCGATGTTGGAGAGCTTTTCATAATGTTGGACCCTCTCCTGCAGGTAGGGCTGATACTGCGGGTGGGTCATGATCCTCGGGATCGCCATCTGCGGAAGGGTCGTCGAGCAGACCTCAGACATCTTCTGGGTCAGGATCGCATCGATGTAGCGGGCGAAAATTTCGTCCTTGTCGGCGTTGTAGATCTCCATCCAGCCGCAGCGGGAACCGGGCCAGGGGAACTCCTTGGAGATCCCCTTCATCGAGATCCCCGGAACCTCGCCTATGATGTCCGACAGCGGAACCGTCTTTTTCCCGTTGAAGACGATGTTGTGGTAGGTCTCGTCGAAGATCAAAAAGAGATCGTAGCGGCGGGCGATGTCGACGATCCGGATGAGCGTCTCCTCGGGATAGACGAAGCCGGTGGGGTTGTCCGGATTGATGACGAGGATGCCGACGATCGCCTTGTGGCTCTTCACCTTCCGCTCCAGCTCGTTGATGTCCGGAGACCAGTCGCAGTAAGGGTTCATCCGGTAGGTGTTCGGCGGGAAGGAGGCGTGGTGGACCTCCGCGAGCAGGTGCGTGGAGTAGGTGGGCTCCGGCATGATGATCCGCACTTCGAGACGGATCGCGCTGTAGGCGCGGGCGATTGCGTCGCCAAGGCCGTTGAAGAAGATGATATCGTCCGGCGTGATCTGCGCCTTGACGCGGCGGTTGACCTTTTCCGCGAGGAATTGGCGGGTCGCGTCCACCCCTTTCGTCGGAGAATAGCCGTATGTGCAATCTTCACGCAGCAGGTCGGCGAGGACCTCGCGCATCCATTCTGGAACCTTTTCCCCCTTCTGAACGGGATCGCCGATATTCTCCCAGACCACCTCCACGCCCGACTTTTTCAGTTGGTTGGCTACATTCACGATATGACGGATCTCGTAAACGAGCCCGCTTCCGCTCTTGGCAATGTCGAATCTCATCCTGGCCTCGCATGACTCCCGGTGATGAAGTGAACTACCCCGCCCACAGGGCGGGGCATCTAAAAAACTTAAATCCGGGGGGATTGCATCCCCCCAGCCCCCGCTCCGCATTCATCCCCGTCCACAGGACGGGGTATTCTGCGGGAGGTTTTCATAAATTACATTCGGTCCATAATACAATTGGTTCCGCCTGTCTATTCTTTTTTCACCTCCTCGGCCTGATGGGCGTGCCATTCATGATGGAATCATCGGGATGGGCAACCACCCTTTCCTTCTCCTTGAGTCCGGAAACGATCTCTGCCGTCAAGCCGTTTCTCTGACCAACCTCAAGCGTCCGCTGCCTCGCCTTTCCGTTATCCTCCACAAACACGGCCCATTCCTTTCCCGAACGGAAAAGACCGCCGGCAGGGATTTGCAGAACGTCCTTGCCTTCCCAGACCATAAAATGCGCCTCCATGCGATAACCGTCACCGAGGAGACGCCATGTTTCCGGTGGCGAGGTGATATCCGCAATGACCAGCACCCTTTGCTCCTCCACGCCCAGACTCGACACCTTGGTAAATCCGGCCGGTTCGACAATCCGCACCCTTCCCGTCAGCGCGCCCTCCCCCCCCCAGCGTTTGAAGAAAACCACGCCTCCCTTTTTGATTTTAACCGCATCGGAAGAGAGGAGCTCTATGCGGACTTCGAGATTTTTTGAGTCGCCGATCTCCATCAGAGGGTCTCCCACATTGACGGCGCCCTCGCTTTCCCGATAGATTTTGATCACGGCGCCGCTGACCGGAGACGAAATGTAGACGGTATTGGCTTTTTCGGCTATCCCCCCGGGGGGAAAGTTCTTCAGCACGGTTTTGGCCCGCTCGAGCTCGGATCGCGATACATCTACGGCGGCTTTGGCGGACAATTGAACCGCCCGCGCCTTTTTTGCCTCGGACGCCGTCTGATCCCGCTGGTCTTGCGCAACGTATCGCTTCGAATACAGATTCGCAATCCGTTCCAACCGTTTCTCCATGTAGTCGGCATCGGCCGCCGCCGCACGCTCCTTTTCGATCGCAGCGTTAAGCCCGGCCTGCGCCGCGAAAACGGTCGCCTCGGCTTCCGCGCGGCTTCTCGGATCAAGGGGCTGCGATCGCAACGGCTCCAGAGCAACCAGGATCTGCCCCTTTCGCACCGGATCTCCCACCTTTGCGTCGATCCGCCGCATATACCCGGCGGTCGGCGCCGAGACGACAAACCGTTCTTTCAGGCGGGTACGGCCCTCTTCTTCGATTGTGACCTGGAGCGGGCCCCGTGAGACAGCAACAAGATCGACCTCCACCGCTTTCGGGAGAAAACCGTAAATCGTTGCCGCGGCAACAACCAAAATAACCCCGATGACAAACAGTGTTCTGCGCGTTGCGGTTTTCATAAATCTACTCCCTGGTTTTTAATACCTCTACAAGATCGAGATGATCCAGTTTATGGCGCACAATCAGCCCGGATACGGAGGCCGACACAAGAACGACCGCTGCCGCGAGTGCGTAGGTCTTTGTCTCGATCACCAGCGGCACCCGGAAAAGATCGGATGCCAGCGCCTGCGCAATGTAGGCGCAGAGCCAGTACCCGATCAAAAAGCCCAATGGAATGGCGATCAGCGTGATGAGTCCCAGTTCGCCCAGAAGAATGTAGGAAATTTCGCCTCGCGTGTAACCGAGAACCCGGAGGCTGGAGAGCTCCCGGCTTCGTTCCGACAACGCGATTCTTGCGCTGTTGTAGACGACGCCGAACGAGATGGAGCAGGCCATCAGCGTAGCGATGAACGTGAAAAAGAGCATCCCCTTGGCCTGCACATCGTGAAAATTGCGGATTTCGTTTCGCCTGAGCACGGTTCCGGAAACCCGAGGCATGTCGATAAAATTCCGATAGAGCTTCCCGCTGTAAAGCGGATCGGTCACCAGATAAGCGCCCGAAATGGCATCACCCTCTCTCATCAAACGGTTGAGAGCCGTTACATCCATGTACCCCATCACCCCCAGATAGAGCTTGACCAACGCAACGACCGGCACCTGACGGACCGGCTTCGATCCTTCGAGAACCTCGACCGTCAACAGGTCGCCGGCCCGGACGCCGAGAAATTTTCCCAGGTAATCGTTCAGCACGATGCCGGAAGGCGGCAGAGATATCGCGTTGAGATCGGTATCCAACAAAAGGTGCAAACGGCTCTCCGGTTCTATCCCGTTGATCGCCGTCTTGTAACTGCGATTGCCGAATTTGAATCTTGCCGGGACCGTCCGGAAGGTTTCGGCGTGCCGGACGCCGGGAAGCGCCTTGAGATCGTAAAGCGCCCTGCGGGAGGTCGGATCGGTGAACGCAACCTTCATGTCCTCCTTCTGGGAACGGACAAACTGGACATTCACCATGAAAGCGACGGCATCCTTGAAAAACCCGCTGGAGATCATCGTGGCGCAGGCGACGGCGATCCCGATGATGGAAAGAGCGGTCCGCACCGGCTTCCGCTCCACATTCCTTGCGATAATCCGTGACGGCTGCGTAAGCCGGCGGCCGATGCCCATCTTTTCAATAAGCGTGATCCGGTACTTCGCGGGGGGCTCGGGCCTCATCGCCTCGGCGGGGGGCTGTTTGGCCGCCCGCCACAGCGAGTGCAGGGTGCCGACCAGGGCTGAAGCGATGCTGATGAGGACCGCCGCGACGATCACGCCGGTATGCAGCGTATAGATCAGTTGTGGGAAACGGTATACCTCCATGTAAATTCCGCCCAGCATTTTTCCAAACCAGACGCCCGCCGCGATTCCTCCGGCCAGACCGGCGGATATGATCAGAATCACCAGCTTCGCGTAATGGATGCCCACATCCAGATTCGAATAGCCGAAGGCCTTCAGCGCGGCGATCTGCTCGCGCTGCGTATTGATCGTCCGGCTCATGACCACATTGAGCAGAAAGGCGGCCACGCAGATGAAAATGGTGGGGAATATTGTTGAGCTCGTCTGGAGCTGCCGGAACTCCTCATTCAGAAGACGGTGCGATATCTGATCTTTGCGGGCATACGCGCCGTACCCGCCGTATCGCTCGACGATACGGTCGATCCCGGTGAGGACGTCGCTCACGTTGGCCTCCGGATGGAGGGTCAATACGACATTGTTAAACGCCCCATCCATCTCATACGATTTGCCCAGCGCCTTGCGGCCCATCCAGAGGATGCCGTAGTGCTTGAAATCCGGGCTCATCGCCTCCGGTCGCATGATCAGCACAAACTCCGGAGAAAGGGCAATGCCGGTAATCGTAAGCTCCTTCCATTTTCCATGGATGATGGCCGCAAATCGATCGCCCGGATCGAAGCCGTGCGCCTGTGCGAAGTTTTGATTGATCACCACCTCGTTATCCTTCGCCGGGTCGGCCAACCTGCCTTTATTGATATAGAGCCGATTCAGAAGGGGCTTGCCGTCATCGGGGATGGAGATGATTCGGGCCGTCACCGGTTCATCAAAACCTTTGATGTCCAGTTTTACATAGGCGGAAACGCGCGTCTCGACCAGATGGACGCCGGGAACATTTTGAATCTTCTCCTTCAGGCTTTCCGGCGCCCGCTTCAGGTTCACAAACACATCGGCAAAACGATAATCCCGATAAAACCGGTTTCGGGTGAGAGAGAGGGAATCCATCGTGCTGATGAACATGATGAAGGTTGCCACACCGCTGACCACGACCAGTGTAATCGCAAACACCTGGCCTTTCATGCGCCACAGATCCCGCCCGAGCTTTCTGTTGAGGGCCTTCATCCGCTCACCACTCCCCTGCCTTGCCGATCATCCTTCGCCTCCCTGTTGGAGGGAAAATTTGAACAGGGACCAATTTATTTGTCAAGCGATTATTGTCTCCCGCGGGAATGGGAAGAAAAAAGCGTAGGATTTCGTTAGCGATCCGGATGACTTTCCCAGGAATTTCGATATGTTCACTTGATGGACAAGCGAAAAAGAAATGTTATTTTTGTAATGAAGTGGTGTCTTTTTTATGAGCCTATTAATATTTATTGACACCATATAATCATAATGATTATAAGACAGCTATGTAGGAAAAAGTCAACATCATCGCTTGCCTTGCTGTTTTAAGGGATAATCTGTAGAAATGCGGCATGGTCATTCGTGTTAACCAAAAGTAGCAGTGTTAAAATAAAACTATGAGGAGGAGCAAAGGATGAAGGTATGTAAAAGTGTTTTAGCAACGTTGGCTGGAATAATTGTTGGGCTGGGGATGACTGCGAACGTCATTGGCGCCACATGGGATATGCCAACCCCGTATCCGGACAAGACTTTCCATACTCAGAATATTGCCATATTCGCTGACGAGGTAAGCAAGGCAACCGGGGGAAAACTGGAGATAAAAATACATTCCGCAGGTTCGCTCTTCAAGCATCCCGAAATCAAAAATGCTGTGCGTGCTGGACAGGTACCCATCGGAGAGTTCTTCCTTTCCCTTCTCTCCAATGAGCACCAGGTTTTCGGTGCCGATTCCCAGCCCTTTCTTGCTACCAACTACAAGGATGCCAAAAAGCTCTGGGATGCTCAGCGACCTGTCGTTACAGCACTGCTTGACAAGCAGGGGCTTATGCCGCTTTTTTCTGTGGCTTGGCCACCGCAGGGACTCTATACGAAAAAGGAGATAAAAACTGTTGATGATCTTAAGGGTATAAAATTCAGGACATACAATGCCACCTTGGAACTCTTTGCAAATCTGATCGGTGCCGCGCCGACTCAGGTAGAGGTACCTGATATTCCACAGGCTTTTTCCACCGGCCGCGTTGACGCGATGATCACCTCTCCTTCCACAGGGGCTAATTCCAAAGCCTGGGATTTTGTCACGCATTACACAGACATTCAGGCTTGGCTTCCGAAAAACATCGTCGTCGTAAATAAGAAAGCCTTCGGAAAGCTGGATAAAAAGACCAGGAATACAATTCTCGCCGCCGCGAAGGCTGCTGAGACCAGGGGCTGGGAAATGAGCATGAAAGAGACGAGCGAAAAGACCCAGATCCTCAAAGATAAGGGAATTATTGTTGTAACTCCCAGTGCGGAGCTCATGTCCGGTCTGAAGAAGATCGGTGCGTCCATGCTCGAAAAATGGAAGAAAGACGCAGGCAGTGAAGGTGAAAAGCTGCTTAAGGCATACCAGGCGAAATAGGATTACCCGCTATTCATGAAATAGTTGAACAACCCCGGCTGCGGCTTCTGCTGGAGCGGCAGCCGGGCTAAAGGGAGATGGATGCGTCGATCCTTGGATGTTCTCTATAAAGCCAGCGGATGGTTTGGTGCATGCTGCATCGCCGCTATCTGTTTTCTGGTCGTCTGCCAAGTTATGCTCAACCTGATTGACCGGATCAGCACATTGTTGACAGGTAGCGCAATAGGTCTGACAATACCCTCATATTCGGACTTTACCGGTTTCTTGCTTGCTGCAGCCTCCTTCATGGCGCTTGCCTACAGCCTCCGGGAGGGCGCCCATATCCGCGTAAGTCTTATCATTGGTCACCTGCCTAAAAAACTTCACCGCCCGGCCGAAATATGGTGCATCCTCTTTGGCATGTCGATTTCCCTTTATTTCTCATGGTATATAGCAAAACTAACCTATGAATCGTTTGCCTATAACGACCTCTCATCCGGGATGATCGCCGTGCCCCTCTGGATTCCGCAGACGGCGCTGCTCCTGGGTCTGATTGTCCTCTCTATCGCACTTATGGATGAGCTGGCAGCAGTACTTCGCGGTAATGTGCCATCCTATGTGGAAAAAGGGGAGGGGCTCCTGGCAAAAGAGAATCAGCAAGATCAATCAGTTGCCGAGACGTGAGGGGGAGACGATGTCTGAGATAAGCCTCACGGTCATATTGCTTTTTCTCCTGTTTTTCCTGCTGGGTAGCGGGATCTGGGTGGCATTCTCCCTGCTGGCCGTAGGAATAGCTGGTATGGCTCTTTTTTCCGAAGCGCCGCTTGGGGAGGTAATGGCAACGACTATCTGGGGGGCGAGCAATAGCTGGGCCCTCGCCGCCCTGCCGCTGTTTATATGGATGGGGGAGATCCTGTTCCGTTCACGGCTATCCGAGGATATGTTTACGGGGCTGTCTCCCTGGCTGACCCGGTTACCTGGACGGTTGCTCCATGTCAACATCCTTGGTTGCGCCATATTTGCGGCCGTGTCTGGTTCCTCTGCGGCAACGGCAGCAACCATCGGCAAGATGACGATCCCGGAACTGGCCAGACGTGGTTATCCCGAAAACATGCTGGTGGGAACTCTGGCTGGCTCTGCAACTCTGGGCCTGCTCATTCCCCCGTCAATAATTCTTATCGTCTATGGGGTGGCGACGGAGCAGTCGATTGCCAGGCTATTCATAGCCGGGGTGCTGCCGGGCTGTATGCTGGTTGTCCTCTTTGGCGGTTATGTGATTGTATGGTCCCTTTTACACCCGCAAGCCATTCCACCTGGGGGGGCTGCTTTGCCTCTGAGGCAGCGGCTGTCCCGGACAAAGAGACTGATCCCGGTGATGCTGCTGATTGTCGGGGTCATAGGGTCGATTTACTCCGGCATTGCCTCGCCAACAGATGCCGCTGCCATCGGAGTCCTGCTGGCTCTGCTCCTCTCGTGGTACACCGGGTCGCTTACCAAAGAGAGTTTTCTCCAAGGGCTGATGGGAGCGACAAAAACCTCCTGTATGATCGCCTTTATCCTGGCCGGTGCCGCATTTCTGACAGTGGCAATGGGGTTCACCGGGATTCCGAAAATGCTGGCAACCTGGATAGGCGCCCTGCAGTTGTCGCCCTACGCGCTCCTTCTGGCCCTGACCTTCTTTTTTATCGTCATGGGCTGTTTTCTTGACGGAATATCCGTGGTGGTCTTGACCACTTCGGTGATCATGCCGATGATCGAACAGGCAGGCATAGATCCGCTCTGGTTCGGAATTTTTGTGGTTATCGTTGTGGAAATGGCCCAGATTACTCCGCCGGTGGGGTTCAACCTCTTTGTCATTCAGGGACTGACCGGTATTGATATCCTGAGAGTGGCCTATGCGTCTATACCCTTTTTTCTGTTGCTTCTCATTGGTCTGGCGGTTATTGTGGTGTTCCCCGAAATTGTCACAGTCCTGCCCAATATGATGGGGGGGTAGCTCTCAGGTCTTATAATAACACATTTCTGGTAAACGATAGGGATTGACCATGCTAAATGTTACATTGCAAAACCTGACCCCGATTTTGCCTTGTATCTGCCGGATCTTATGAAATAGGAGGTCTGCAAGAGCAGCCTGCAAAAATGACAGAAAGGAGTCTTTGTGAAAAAAGTAGACCTGAACTGTGACATGGGTGAGAGTTTTGGCGCCTATACGATAGGTATGGATGATGAGGTTATCAAGTATATTACATCGGCCAACGTTGCCTGTGGTTTTCATGCCGGGGATCCACTGGTACTGGACAGGACAGTAAAACTGGCGGTTGAACATAATGTCGCTGTTGGCGCACATCCGGGATATCCCGATCTGCAGGGATTTGGACGCAGAAATATGAACTGTACCCTGGAGGAAATTCGTAACTATGTGGTGTATCAGATCGGCGCTCTTCAGGCATTTTGTGCCATTCACGGGACCAGGCTGCGCCACGTGAAACCTCACGGTAGCCTGTATAATACGGCCGCTGAGAACGAGGGAGTTGCCCGGGTAATTGCAGAGGCCATCGCCAGTGTGGATTCTGAACTCATCTACGTGGCTTTGGCCAGCGCAAAGGAAAAAATTATGAGCAAAATTGCCCGTGATGTGGGTCTCAAAGTGGTTTACGAAGCCTTTCCTGACCGAGCTTACACACCTGAGGGGACACTGCTGTCCCGTCGCTTGCCGGGGGCGGTTGTCAGGGACGCTCGGGACGTTGCCGAACGTGCTTTGATGATGGCAAAAGAGGGCAAAGTGATTGCCGTGGATGGAACTCCAATTCAGATAGATATTCAAACCCTTTGTGTTCATGGTGATACACCGATGGCGGTGGAACTGGTGAGGGCTATTCGGGAAAAGCTGGAAGCGGATGGAATGGCGGTGACGCCGATGGGAGAGTTGTAATTGATTTTAAAAAAATTGATAGAAAACCGGCTTGGAAAGAAGCCCGAATGAGCAACGGTTTGTACGAAACGTCCAAGATTCGCGTTGTGGGTGACCGGGGTCTCTTGGTGGAATACGGCGACAAGATAGATCCCGTTGTTAACAAAAAAGTCATATCCATAGCCATCGGCCTGGAACATGACGCTCCGGCGGGGGTGATAGAGATTATTCCCTCCTACCGGTCTCTCCTGATCGTTTACGATCCTTCAGTAACAACCACTTCTGCCTTGCAGGAATCTTTGAACTCTCTGGAAAAGCGTCTCCTGGAAATCGAAATTCCGCCCCCGCAAACGGTTGGGATTCCCGTCTGTTACGGAGGAGAGTTTGGCCCCGACATACAGTTCGTTGCCGAAAATCACGGCCTGACGGTGGATGCGGTTATCCGTCTCCATTCGGAACCTGAATACCAGATATTCATGATCGGGTTCACGCCGGGATTTCCTTACCTTGGTGGACTTCCTAAAGAGCTTCATACTCCAAGGCAGAAAACACCACGCACACAAGTCCTCGCGGGGTCGGTGGGAATTGCCAACGAGCAAACGGGGATTTATCCCGTGACCAGCCCCGGAGGCTGGCAGTTGATCGGCCGGACCCCGCTAAAGTTGTTCGATCTGGAACGTCCCAATCCTTTCCTTTATCAAGCCGGGGACCGGATCAGATTCAAGCCCATAACCCCGGAAGAATACCGCCGGTTGGCGGAAAAGGGGATAAAATAATGGATGCGTTCTTAGTGCAGGCCCCGGGTTCGTACACCACGGTTCAAGATAATGGGCGTTTCGGCTATCAAAAGATGGGAATCCCCGTGTCAGGGGTTCTTGATTCGTTTGCCGGCAGTGTGGCCAACCTGTTGGTGGGGAATCCCGAAGACAGCGCCGTTTTGGAAATTACCGTTACTGGACCCCGTCTTGCGTTTCTGAGAGAAATCGATGTCGCCCTGGCTGGTGCTGATATGGGAGCAGCGTTGAACAATCAGCCGGTTAATTGTTGGGAGTCCTTCAGGGTTTCGCCTGGTGACATCTTGAAAATACCGCAGGTGAAGAGCGGCTGCCGCGCTTATCTGGCCGTCAGCGGCGGCATCGAGGTTCCTAAAGTGCTGGGGAGTCGTTCTACCTATGTGGGCGGCAAACTGGGGGGTTACCAAGGCCGTCCTCTGAAGAAAGGGGACATCCTGCGCTGTGGCGAAGGCACGTTCCTGGATGTGCCGCGGCGTCTTCCTTCGGCGTGGATTCCCCGGCATTCTTCGGAAATCGTTCTCCGAGCCGTTCCAGGACCCCAGGACGACTTTTTCCATAAAGAAGGTCTCGTTACGTTCTTCCAATCAGAGTTTACGATCGGTACCAATGCTAACCGCATGGGCTACAGGCTCCAGGGACCTTCAATCCAGCGAAAAGAGAACATGCCCGCGAGCATCATTTCCGATCCGACCATTTCGGGCAGCGTTCAAATTCCAGCCGACGGGCAACCGATTATCCTGCTGGTCGAACAAACCATGGGAGGTTATACTAAAATTGCCACCGTCATCTCCACGGATATTCCCAAGGTTGCCCAGGCCATCCCCGGAAATGTTATCCGGTTCGAGGAAGTAACCTTGGAAACAGCTTATTCCCTGCATATGAAACAAAAAAAGTTGATGCGAGAGATAGTGCGTAGCATATCCTAAATTCTGGGCGTTGTCCCTCAGAGGAGGCTAAATGAGGGCCATCACCACCTCGTTATCCTTCGCCGGGTCGGCCAACCTTCCTTTCTTGATATAGAGCCGATTCAGAAGGGGCTTGCCGTCATCGGGGATGGAGATGATTCGGGCCGTCACCGGTTCATCAAAGCCTTTGATGTCCAGTTTGACATAGGCGGAAACGCGCGTCTCGACCTGATGGACGCCGGGAACATTTTGAATCTTCTCCTTCAGGCTTTCCGGCGCCCGCTTCAGGTTAACAAACACATCGGCAAAACGGTAATCCCGATAAAACCGGTTTCGGGTGAGCGAGAGGGAATCCATCGTATCACCATTCCCCTGCCTTGCCGATCATCTTTCGCCCCCCTGTTGGAAAGAAAATCTGAACAGGCACCAATTTATTTGTCAAGCGATTATTGTCTCCCGCGGGAATGGGAAGAAAGGGAGGCCGATACGCTGCCGAGGAATGTTTCGGCATTGATCCTCGTCCGCTTTTGTCATATGATGCCGCCCACGCTTTCATCAAAAGGAAAGGTCCGGACGCGAGTGCGCCCCCGGGCGGCCTTTGACAGACCCATGGGAGGAGGAACAGGTGACCGCTTTTTTGTGGAGCTTCGAAAAGCTCGCTCGATTGTGCGACCATAAAGACCCGGAAGTGAAATGCTGGGCAGCCGACCGGATTCGCCACCTCTACGCGAAAGAGGCGGGGTCGCTCATGATCAGGCTCCTGAGCGACCGGAACGGATCGGTGGCGGCTCAAGCCGCCGCCTATTTTTGCGATGATCCCGACAGGAACTTCGCCGATGCGCTGCTTCCCGCCTTCAGGAAAAGCTCGGGCATTGTCGCCAAGCGCCTCGGATACGCGCTGGCTTTGATGAAAGACGGCAGGCTCCTTGACGCCGTGCGGGAGAAGCATGCCCTGATGCCCGGGGACGGTCCGGCTGATTTCGTCGGGGTTTTGATGAATGTCGCCCTCCTCGGAACGGACGAGTCGCAGCGGTATGTGGAGGACTCCCTGCGGCATCTCGACTCGTTCGGCGACTTCAAGGAGATGGCCGCCGGCGCGTTTTTCAACGCAAACATCGAGGCGGGCACGGACATCGGAAAACTGCTCCTCTTCGCCTATCACAGCGGCGTGAGCGGCTACGTCCCGGCGCTCCTGGCCGGGATCGCGAACCGCGCCGGGGCATGGTTGCCGGACGACGCCCTCGCCGGAAAGTCCGGCAAGGGACAAGCATCCAAGGTCCTCGCCAGCGAGGTGGAGGCGTCCCTGGCCCTCCTGGCCCGAACCGGGTGCGACGCCGGGAACGCCATCGAAAAGCTCTTGAAAAAGCGGAAGTTCGACGAAATCCTGGAAGAGGCGGAAAGGACCGCCCTGGCGATCCGGCAGGCGAAACGGCTGGAGCGCGGCGAGGAGGCCTATCTCCGCTGGCAGGCGAGGCGGGATGTCCCGTTCTTTCATGGCGCCGCCCTGACCGCCTTAAAGGCAACCGCCGCGGAGGTCCCCGCGGCGCAGAGGGAGACTGTGGCCGGGATTGCCATCGTCGTTCTTGCCCTGCTCGCGGAGTCCCGGTCCCTCATCGCGCTGAATCCGGAGACCCTCGACGCCGATGCGGCGCTCGATCTCTTCTTCGAGGAGAGGCCCGATGCGCCCCGGGATGATGCGATCATGGATCTCCTTGCCAAAAGGGCGGATGTGAAGAACCTGGTGCGCGAGGCCGTGCGCCGGGTGCACCAGTTCCCTTTTTCACAGATGAACGGGAGACTCATCCGGTTCGCGGGCAGGTTCATCGACGAAGGGCTGGCCCGGGATATGCTCGCGATGGACTTCGACGGCAGCGGGTTCGAGGATGATGTCGCCGAGGCCGTCGGCGGGCTGGGACCCCTTTCAATCCCCCTTCTGCGCCCCTTTTTCGAGAAGAACGATCCGGCCGGAATACCTCTGGCACTGAGGGTCCTGGAGAACCTTCCCACCGAGGAGGCGGTCGATCTCATCCTGTCCCACTGGTCCCTGTTATGGGGCGGGTACCGGGAATGGCTTCTGGACGCCGTGGACCGCATCGGGGACAAAAGGTTCATCCCCGCCCTCAAGATCGAGCTGAGAGAGGGAGAGCAAGCCGAAGGCGAAGTCTTTCGCCTCCTGTGCCTCATCAACGGCGCGACAGACCCCGAACTTGAGCGCATCAAGCGGGAAATGGAGCTCCGGGAAGAAAGAGAGAAGCGCTTGCAGGGCGCGATGGAGAAGGAGGACATAGGTGCCTTCCTGAGGGAACCCCTGGAAATCCCGCTCAAGTGCCGCTCCTGCCGGAACGTCTATCATTACACGGTCGGCAAGGTCTTTGTGGCCGCCAACGGTAAAGACACGGTGATCGAGGATCACATTGTCTGCAAGAAATGCGGGGCCCTCGACCACTATGAGGTCGCCAACGCGGGAATGATCGCGGTCACCGCCCGGTTGGCGCTCCTCACCCTTGACCGCGAGACGGGCAAAATGGACCGGGATGAAATGACGGTCGTCCCCATAAGAACGGTGTCGGCCTTTGGGAAGGAGATCCCTCTCCAGGATCTGGTCGACCAGTATCAGAAGAAGCTGAGAAAGAACCCGGAGAGCCCCGAACTCCTCATCGGGTTCGCCAATGCCCTCCGGCAGATCAAGCGGAGAGAGGATTCCGTGCCCTTTTACGAGCGGGCGATCAGGATCGACCCCTTGGCGGTGGAGGGCTATGTCAGCCTCGGCGAATACGCCCTTGAAAAGGGCGATCCTGAAACCGCCTTTTCCCATTACGGCAAGGCCGCGGAGATCATGGACCGGGGACACTACTACCGGGTCACGGCCGATCTTGATCAATTCAAGGAAAGCCTCCTCGACATGCTCATGATGGTCTCGGGACGGCTCGGAAAGGGGCTCACCCATCCGGGTGACCCGCGCCCTGTAAGGGAGGCGCCGCTCCCCGCGCGGCCGGCGGTCGGCCGGAACCACCCGTGCCCCTGCGGAAGCGGAAAGAAATACAAGAAGTGCTGCCTCCTCAAGGAATCCGGGCAGGGGGCCGCACCGGC
>JAHIMW010000216.1 GCA_018896355.1 Pseudomonadota bacterium | reverse complement strand
TTGCCGTAATCCATGATGCGGCAGACCGGTGGTTCGGCGGTAGGAGATACCTCCACCAGATCCAGGCCTGCCTTGACCGCCTCCGCCAAGGCACCCGTCAGGGAAATGACCCCCAACTGTTTCCCTTCCATATCGATCACACGAACCGACGCAGCCCTGATCTCCCGGTTGATCCTCAAATCCTTAGCGATGGGTCACCTCCAAACATCAAAGAAACTATCGAAATTGTGCACACTGCTCACGCACAAGGTCGATGAATGCCTCCACGTCGATGGAACCGAGGTTCTTTCCATCCCGCTGCCGTGGAGAAACCTGGCCGGCGGTCGTTTCCCGATCGCCGATCACGAGCATGAAAGGCGTCTTCTGCATCTGCGCCTCCCGGATCTTGTAGCCCAATTTTTCGTTCCGGAAATCTCCCTCCACCCGGATCCCCGCATCGAGGAGACGCTTCCGGACCTCTTCACCCCAGGGGATATGCTTCTCCGTCACAGTGACCAGCACGGCCTGGACCGGCGACAACCATAGCGGAAAGGCGCCGGCATGATGTTCGATGAGCACCCCCATGAAACGTTCAATGGCGCCCAGGATCACCCTGTGGAGCATGACCGGGCGGTGCTTCTCGCCATCCTCGCCGATATAGCTCAGGTCAAACCGTTCCGGCAGCGTGAAATCGCACTGGATGGTTGCACACTGCCACTTCCGCTTCAGCGCGTCCTTCAGCTTGAAGTCGATCTTCGGCCCGTAGAAGGCGCCGTCCCCTTCGTTGACCTCGTAGGCCATGCCGTTGTCCCGGAGGGCGCCTTCGAGGGCGCGTGTGGCGAGATCCCAATCCTGATCGGAACCGATGGAATTATCCGGTCTCGTGCTGAGCTCAACCTCATATTCGAAACCGAAAATCCCCATTGCGTAGCCGACGAAATCGGCGATCGCGCGGATCTCGCCGTTGAGCTGCTCCGGCGTGCAGAGGATATGGGCGTCATCCTGAGTAAACTGGCGCACCCGCATGAGGCCGTGCAGCACCCCCGCCTTCTCATGGCGGTGAACCGTTCCCAGTTCAAAATAGCGCAGCGGCAGGTCGCGGTACGAGCGAATCTTAGACTTGTAGATCAGCATGTGGGAGAGGCAGTTCATGGGTTTGATCCCGTAGGTCTGCTCATCCACCTCGGTGAAGTACATGTTCTCCCGGTAATGATCG
The DNA here is from genome assembly GCA_018896355.1 of Pseudomonadota bacterium. Lineage (GTDB taxonomy): Bacteria > Desulfobacterota > Syntrophia > Syntrophales > UBA5619 > UBA5619. Next base: position 12,710 of record JAHIMW010000216.1, on the reverse strand, counting down.
AAATGACCGGACCGTTTCCAGAGGTCCACCTTCAGGATCTGAGGTCCGATGACGAGGTCATACCCCCGTTTGAGGTGTTCCTTTCTCTCCCACTCCTCAATGGTCGTCCGCAGCAAGGCGCCTTTGGGGTGCCAGATGACCAGCCCCGCACCCGCCTCGTCGTTGAGCTGGAAGAGATCCAATTCCCGGCCGAGACGGCGGTGGTCCCTCTTCTTCGCCTCTTCCAGAAGCCGCAGATGTTCATCGAGCGCCTCCTGCGTCGCGAAGCCGGTCCCATAGATGCGCTGAAGCATTTTGTTGCGTTCGTCCCCCCGCCAGTAGGCGCCGGCCACGTTGAGGAGTTTGAACGCCCGGATCATCCCCGTCGAGGGGAGATGGGGTCCGCGGCAGAGATCGACGTAGCCATTCTGGGTGTATAGGGTGACCGTCTTCACCTCCGCGGGCAGGTCGTTCAGCAGCTCGACCTTGTAATTTTCCCCCTTCCGCCGGAAGAGGTCGACGGCTTCTTCGCGACCTACCTCACGGCGTTCGAAGAGATAATCGGCCGCCGCAATCTCCCGCATGCGGGATTCGATTTTATCGAGGTCTTGCGGGGTGAAACCCTCTGCGTATTCAAAATCATAGTAGAATCCGTCTTCAATGGAAGGGCCGATGCTCACCTGAACGTCGGCGAAGGAGTCCTGAACCGCCTGGGCCATGATATGGGCCATGCTGTGCCGCAGGATCGAGAGACCCTCCGGCGAGGCCGCGGCCAGCGGCTCGATGACGGCATCCCCGGTCAGCGTGTGACTCAGGTCAACCGTCACGCCGTTCGCCTTCGCCGCCACCGCGGAAGGGAGTTTCCCACCTCCGGGTTCCGCGAGGGTCTCCTTCACGGTGATTCCGGCCGGATAAAAAGCCTCTTTTCCACCCTTCAGGGTTATCTTTATCTGTGCTGTCATCTTTCAAGCTTCCTACGAAGAAAGGGCATCAGCACTATGCGATGATGCCCTCATCAAGACCCGCCCCGTACGCCATCCCGGATACATCACACTATGCCTTCTGTCTGGGAAGGCAGCGTGATTATTAATGGTAGGCACGCAGGGATTTGAACCCTGGACATCCACCGCGTCAGGATGGCGCTCTCCCCCTGAGCTACGTGCCTGCAGATAATCCTCCCTTCCCTTCGGAAAGGGCGCTTTATCTAACAAGAAAATACAGTGATGTCAAGGCAAATATCACTTTTTTGTATCGTGATTCATGAGCTTCAGACCCCTCGACATGTAGTGCAAACCGGAAACAATTGTAAAGAGGGCAGTGACCCAGTAGAGGGCATAGAGCCACATCGGATGGACCCACTCCGGCAGACAGCGGGCGGAAAGCGCCAGCAAAACCGTGGTCAACTGCACGGCCGTCGTGATCTTGCTGATGAACAACGGGCGGATTTCCACGGAAACCGACATGATGGATAGAACAGAGATCCCGAGCAGAATGATGAAATCACGGCTGATGACGATCACCGTAAGCCACCCGGGAATGACGTGCAGAACCGAAAGCGTTACAAAGGTGCTGGCCAGGAGCGCCTTGTCGGCTATCGGATCCAGATAGGCCCCGAGCTCGGTCTGCTGGTTCAGGACCCGCGCGAGGAATCCATCGAGGGCGTCGGAAAGGGCCGCGACGATAAAAACGATCAGCGCCTTGAGGAAGAGGCCCTGGATGAGCAGGATGACGACGACCGGAACGAGAATGATTCTCAGCAGCGTGATGAGATTCGGGATATTCATGCTTCAACGTACCTGCCGGAATCAGATTTCTCGATCCCTTGCCTTATTCCACTCAACCCATTCATTGCGGTCTTCCTTTTCCGTGAAATCCCGCGGTTTTTCCGGAACCCCGTCCGCGCCTATCCTAACCTGCTGCATCGCCTTGATGATGACCGTCCACTCTTCCATGCTCACCTTGTGCGGACCGGGGATCGGTGTCGGTCCCGAAATCCGGGTGGGCGGCCCGATCGGTTTCGGCGCCTCCACGGCCTTTCCGCCGCCGGTAACGTGAACCTTACCATCATACACGCGGACCAGGGCCGAGCGGTCCGCATCGATATTCATCCGATAGACCGTTCCCCGGACCCCGGCAACCGCCTGATCACAGGCAATCGCAAAGTTACCCTTCGCCCCGATGGTTTTCGCGACGTTGGCCCACGCCTTCCCGAGGGCGACATGGACGTTGACATCCCTTGGGGCCGAGGGACCGCCGGCCTCCATACGGACCACCTTGAATTCGGAATTGCCGGCAAAACGCAGACGGCTGTTGTCGGTCAGAACCAGTTCCATCTGCGCCCCTTCCTTCGTACGCACTTGATCGCCCTCCTCCAGCGCATCACTGAGTTTCAGGGAGGTCCAAGGCCCCTTCCCCAGCTCAAGGATTTCGGCGGAACCTTTCAGAAAACCGACCGTGGCCGAACCCTTCCCGATATCCAGCGTTGCGGCCCGTTTCGCTTCCGCCGGAGGGAAACCACAAAATAACAAAAACGCTATCAGAAACAAGGTTTTGGTTTTCATTGTGAGAAACCCCTCATACGCCTTTTTTCAGTTTTTCGATCTCCTCGCGGATAACGCGCTCGGCAATATCGGGGATGATCTCCCGGGCAACCTTTTCCGCAATCTCCTGGGCCCGCTTCATGATCTCGTCATGCAGCCCCGTATCGACGAGCGCCATTCTCGGTTTCCGCTCGACGACATCGACGAGATCATAGATGATTTTGGGTCCCTCCCTCCGCTCCCCGGGATCTTCTTCCCGGAATCCGGATACGGTGTCGAGGATATCCACAAGGTCATGGATCCTGTCTTCCGGTTTCAGCACACGCCCATCGATCATCATGACCCGGTCCTTGTCCTCTCCGGATAAACCTTCTGCCACGTCCGTTCCCCCTCGCTTTAGGGACTGCAACGGAATAAGTGTTCCGCTACAGACCTTGACCGTCAAAACGGTTGGATCCCCTGCAAATTGTTATCCCCATCCGCGGGTCTCCATTCTGCCGTTGTCCGTTATCACAGCTCTGCCGCCAGTTCAAGGAAATAGTAAAAGTTTGTAGATGCGCCTTCGCGAAACCCCGGTTTCCTGCGCAATCCGCTCCGCCAGATCCCGTCGGGAGGGTTCTTCGCCTCCTTCCCTCCGTAGTTGCTCGCAACGCCGGGTAATCTCCGCATCAGAACACTCCGGGGCCTCCCCGGATCGGCCTGCAACGATCAGGGTCACCTCCCCCCGGATCGTCCCATTTCTCAATCCGTTGAGAACATCGCCCGCCGGCCCGCGTAGAAACTCCTCATAGACCTTGGTCATCTCCCGCGATACAACAACCTCCCGGTCGCCCAACAGCGCCGCAATATCTTTCAGCGACGCAAGAAGCCGATGCGGTGACTCGTAAAAGATGAGCGTCCTTTTCTCCTCCCGCAGCGAGATCAGCAATTGCCTCCGCCTCGTCGATTTGGACGGCAGAAAACCCAGGAACAGGAAGCTGTCCATCGGCAGTCCGGAGACGCTGAGCGCGGCGATCAGGGCCGACGCCCCGGGGACCGGCGCCACCCGTATCCCGAGGGAAACGGCTTCCCGGACCAGGATGTAACCGGGATCGGAAATCCCCGGGGTTCCCGCATCCGAAACATAGGCCACCTCCTCCCCCTTGAGCAATCTCGCGATCAGAAGCCCGCTTTTTTTCGCCTCATTCTGGTCATAAAGGCTGGTCAGCGGCGTGGAAATCCCATACTTCGCAAGAAGAATCCGCGTCCGTCGGGTATCCTCGGCCGCGATCAGCCGAACCTCCCTCAGAATCCGGATCGCCCGCAGGGTAATATCTTCCAGGTTTCCGATCGGGGTCGCCACCACATAAAGCGTCCCCGCCGTTTCAGATCCCCCCCGTGGCGGCGGGTTGAACGGTTCTTCCGTGATCGGCCGATCCTCACCGGCCCCTTTCTTCCGACCGCCCCCCCCATGCTGATGGTGGTTTTTTCTCATAAACCGTGTTTATTCTCGCGAAAAAGGGTTGCAAGAACGATAATTTGATTGACAGATAAAATCGCTCTGTGGTTTATAGCAGCGTAACGGGGGAAATACCAGAGAAACAAAGCCCGCCGGACAACGGCATGCAGGAGATGCAAGCATTCAACGCGATTTATTTTCTCATTTGAGGGATAGGCGACATGAAACGGATTCTGATCACCGGCGGCGCCGGCTTTCTCGGATCGCACCTCTGCGAGAGGCTTCTCGCGGAGGGAGAGGATCTCCTTTGCCTCGACAATTTTTACACCGGCAGCAAGGACAACATCCGCCATCTGCTGGGGAATCCCCATTTCGAATGCATCCGTCACGACATCATCAACCCGATCTATCTCGAAGTCGATCAGATCTACAACCTGGCCTGTCCGGCATCCCCCGTCCATTACCAGCACAACCCTATCAAGACGATCAAGACCAGCGTCATGGGCGCCATCAACACGCTGGGGCTGGCCAAGCGGGTGAAGGCCCGGATCCTCCAGGCTTCCACATCGGAGGTTTACGGCGATCCGGAGGTCCATCCGCAACAGGAGGGCTACTGGGGCCGCGTCAACCCGATCGGGATCCGAAGCTGCTACGACGAGGGGAAGCGGGCCGCCGAATGCCTGATGATGGATTACCATCGCCAGAATCATGTGGATGTGAAGATCGTCCGGATTTTCAATACCTATGGCCCACGGATGGCGGTTCATGACGGACGCGTCGTCAGCAACTTTATCGTACAGGCCCTCAAAGGGGAAGAGATCACCGTCTACGGCGACGGTTCCCAGACCCGCTCCTTCTGTTATGTGGACGATCTGATCGAGGGATTGATCCGGATGATGAACTCCCCGAAGGGATTCACCGGCCCCGTCAACATCGGCACGCCGCGGGAATTTACCATCCTGCAACTGGCGGAAACCCTGATCCAAATGACGAACTCCGCTTCACGGATCATCTTCAAACCTCTCCCCCAGGACGATCCGATCCAGCGGCGGCCGGACATTACGCTGGCCCGCGAAAAATTGGGCTGGGAGCCAAGGATCCAGCTTTCCGAAGGACTGGAGAAGACCATCGCCTATTTCCGGAGTTTAATTAGGGACAGAGCCCCTATTAATTCCGGAATTAATAGGGGCTCTGTCCCTAATTAGAACTTGCGAGGATGCCATGACTTTTGAAAAGAAGATTCTCTGTATCGGAGCCGGTTATGTCGGCGGCCCCACGATGGCGATGATCGCCTCCCAATGCCCTCACTGCCGGGTGACGGTGGTGGACATCAACCCCGAGCGGATCGCGGCATGGAATTCCGACAACCTCCCCATTTATGAACCCGGTCTGGATGAGCTTGTCCGGGCGACGCGAGGCAGGAACCTTTTCTTCAGCACGGAGATCGAGCGGGGGATCCGGGAGAATGATATCATCTTCGTCAGTGTGAACACACCGACCAAGTCCTTCGGCCTGGGCGCCGGGATGGCCGCCGATCTCCGGTACTGGGAAAAGACCGCCCGCCAGATTCTGGAATTTTCGGAATCCTCCAAGATCGTGATCGAAAAGAGCACCCTTCCCGTGAAGACCGCCCTCGCGATGGAGAGGATCCTGAACTGCCGGGAAAACGGCATCCGGTTCGACGTTCTTTCCAACCCCGAATTTCTCGCGGAGGGAACGGCCGTTAGCGATCTGGAGAATCCGGACCGCATCCTGATCGGATCGCGGGAGACGGAAAATGGCCTGAAGGCCAGACAGACACTGGTGGATATTTATGCAAACTGGGTCCCGGCAGAGAGGATCCTCACCTCCAACATCTGGAGCAGCGAGCTCTCCAAACTGGTTTCCAACGCCTTCCTCGCCCAGAGGATCTCCTCGATCAACGCCATCTCCGCACTCTGTGAAAAGGCGGACGCGGATGTCGCCGAGGTTTCGCGGGCCGTCGGCATGGACAGCCGCATCGGCCCAAAGTTTCTGAACGCCAGCATCGGCTTCGGCGGCTCCTGCTTCCGAAAGGATATCCTGAACCTCGTCTACCTCTGCCGTCAATACGGTCTCGATGTGGTCGCCGACTACTGGGAGAGCGTCGTTAAGATCAACGACTACCAGCAGGAGCGGTTCATCCGGAACATGCTGGGGGCTATGTTCAACACCCTGGCCGGAAAGAGGATCTGTCTGTGGGGTTTCGCCTTCAAGGCAAACACGGGCGACACCCGGGAAAGTCCCGCGATTTTCATCGCCAGGCGGCTTCTCGAAGAGCAGGCCGAGATCGTCGTCTCCGACCCGAAGGCCCTGGGGAACGCCCGCACCGACCTGACGGGCATCCGGGGTCAGATCCGTTATGTCGAGGATCCGCTCCAGGCTGCGGAGGGCTGCCACGCGATCGCCCTCCTGACCGAGTGGGACCTCTACCGTAATCTCGACTTCCCGAAAATTTTTGATAGCATGGCCAAACCCGCTTTCATCTTTGACGGCCGGAACATCCTGGACCACCGCCGCTGCTTTGATATCGGCTTCAATGTTTATCCGGTCGGAAAACCGCCCTTGACGCACTTTTTAGAAGAGAGATGAACGAAACGATTAACCTGAAACCGATCGGTCACGTCGTCTCGCCTGTGGAGGAGATGGTGGATGAAAAATGGGGAGGCGTGGTCTCGAAGGTGCTCCTTCTGCCGGAATATGCGGGCGGCCTCGACGGCCTCGATGGATTCTCGCATGCGATTGTCGTGACCTACCTGAACAAGGCCAAATACGAGCCGGCCAGGCATCTGAAGAGACGCCCGCGGGGACTCGAATCCATGCCCTTGTTGGGAATCTTCTCGCAGAGGGCGAAAGACCGCCCCAACCCCATCGGCATAACCGCCGTGAGGATCATTCGGATCGGGACGGATCATCTTGAAGTGCAGGGGCTCGACGCCATCAACGGAACCCCCGTGCTGGACATCAAGCCCTATTATCCATTGTGCGACAGAGTCGAGAATCCCCGGACACCGGAATGGGTGGCCCAGCTCATGAAGGATTATTTCTGACCGGTCTGATTATAACTCCTTGGGCACATTCAGCCGAAGGCCAAATCGAATGCATTCCGGATGAGTTCGATTCGATGCCCTGCGGGCAGCAGCTTCACCGCCACGACATCAAACCTTGCCGGGCGGTGGCGCAAATGGCGTTCCGCAAGATAGTGGACCGATATCCTTGAAATCTTCTTCTGCTTCTGATGACCGACGGCGAGCTGCGGATCTCCGTACGCATCGGAGCGCCTGCTCTTGACCTCGACGAAAACCAGCGTCTCCCCCTCCTCGGCCACAATATCGATCTCACCGAAAAGACATCGGTAGTTTCGTTCAATGATCCGGTAACCGGCTTCCGCAAGATATGCCGCCGCCAGTTCTTCGCCCCTCTTACCCGTGCTTATTCGCATGAGCGACATCGTTGTCTTTCCGAAAATCAGAGTTGAAGCTTTTCATTGACCGGCAGATCGTCGATTCCTGCGACCCGGAAGGAGCGGCGGTGAATCTTGGAACGACCGTATTTGAGAATCGCCTCCCGGTGCTCCCGGGTGCCGTATCCCTTGTTCCGGAGAAAATTGTACTGCGGAAACTGGCGGTGATACATCTCCATCAGCCGATCCCGCGACACCTTCGCAACGATAGACGCCGCAGCCACGGAAAGGCTCCTGGAATCGCCCGAGATGATGGTTTCCTGAGGCGTGTCGAGATCGATACGGTTCAGACCGTCGATCAACAGATAATCGGGAGGCACGGAAAGGGCGAGAACCGCCTCTTTCATCGCGGCGAGCGTCGCCTGCAGGATGTTCACCGCATCGATCTCCGGCGCCTCGACGACGCCGATGCCGACGGAAACCGCGTCCCGCGTAATGGTCTCGTAGAGCTTTCCCCTTTGCCGGGGGGAAAGTTTTTTGGAATCGTTGATGGGGACGCCTTGCTGCAAGGCGTCCCCTTGTTGATATCCCGGCGGCAGAATTACGGCGGCGGCAACCACCGGTCCCGCCAGCGGACCTCGACCCGCCTCGTCGATACCGGCAACGAACCGGTAACCGCACCCATGGGCCTTTCGTTCGAAGCTGTTCATCCCTCGGGCCGCCCCGTCCCGCCTGCGATCACAACCCCGCGGCGTGATTTCCGGAAGGCATCAAGACCTTCCGGCTTCCTTGATCTTGGCCTGCTTGCCCCTCAGGCTCCGCAGGTAGTACAACCGGGAACGTCTGACCTTGCCCCGGGTGACCACCTCGATCCGGTCGATGGAGGGGGAATGGAGCGGGAAGGTCTTCTCAACCCCGACACCATAGGAGATCTTCCGAACGGTGAAGCTGGACCGGACATCCCCCCTTCTCCGACGGATAACGACACCCTCAAAAGCCTGAATCCGCTGTTTCTGTCCCTCCACAATCCGGACGAAAACCTTGATGGTATCCCCCGTATTGAAATCGGGGATATCCCCCCTCATCTGCTCTTTTTCCAACATTTCCATCACATTCATAACGGCAAGCTCCTTCTTAACCTTATACTTTATATTTTATTTTATCGTTTTTACGGATCAATGAACATATCAAGCCATTTTTTTTCTTCGATCGTCAAGGCCCTCTCTTTGAGCAGATCGGGCCTCCTTTTCCGTGTCCTCAGCAGAGACTCCCTGCGCCGCCATGCCTCGATCTCCCGGTGGTTCCCGGAGAGAAGCACATCGGGAACCTCCCATCCCCGATATGCGGCGGGCCTTGTATAGTGGGGATATTCCAGAAGCCCCATCGAAAACGAATCCGATGAGGCGGATTCGCAATTTCCGAGCACCCCCGGCACGAGCCGCGAAACGGCGTCCACGATCACCATGGCCGACAGCTCTCCCCCCGTCAGCACGTAATCGCCGATGGAGATCTCCCGGGTCGCCAGATGCGTCCGGACCCGCTCATCCACCCCCTCGTAATGGCCGCAAATCAGGATGATCTGCTGATGCCCCGCCAGTTCTTCCGCCATTTTCTGGCAGAAAGGTTCGCCCTGGGGGGTCATCAGCACGATCGGCACATCCTCTCCGGTCGCCGGAACGGACTGGAGGGCCCGGTCGATCGGCTCGACCTTCATCACCATGCCGCCGCCGCCTCCGTACGGCGCGTCGTCGGTCATGTGATGCTTGTCCTCCGCATGGCTGCGGATGTCGTGCAGGTGAATGGCGATGAACCCGCGATCCGCGGCCTTCTTCAGAAGGCTGCAACCGCAGGGAGATGCGAACATCTCGGGGAATACGGTCAAAATATCGAACCGGATCATGATTCAATAAGCCCTTTCAGCAGCCTGACCACCATTACACCACGATCCGTATCGATCTTTCTGACCACCTCTTCGATAGCGGGCAGCATGATTTCCCGCCCCCCTCCCCGGCAGACATACACATCATTGCTCCCCGTCGGGAAGACGGCTTCAATCCGGCCAAGAATCTGATCTTCCTCGGTCAGGACCTGAAGCCCGATGATCTCGCTCCAGTAATACTCGCCATCCGGAAGTTTTACTATTTTTTCGGAGGAGATCCAGACAGAAGATCCCCGAAGCCGTTCCGCGGCATCCCTGTCATCGACCCCTCCGAGTTGCAGAATGAAAAAATCCTTCCCGGCTTGCACGGCCACAAGTGGAAGGAAAACGGCCTCCTGAACGCTGCGGCCGATAAACAGCCCGGAGATGTCGTGCAGCGTCTCGGGCGATTCAAGATACGACAGCACCTTTACACGGCCCGTCAAACCATGCGAACGGACAATCCTGCCTATTTCAATGAGCTCCATGGGAGAATTATTCGATGATTTCAAGAACAGACCGCTTGCGAATCTTCGTGGATGCCGCACTCAGGATGGTCCTCATCGCCTTGGCCGTTCTGCCCTGCTTGCCGATGACTTTCCCGAGATCTTCCTTGGCAACCCTCAGTTCCAGGACGGATGTCTGTTCCCCGACGATTTCAGAGACCTCGACCATATCGGGGTTGTCCACCAGAGCTTGAGCCATGTACTTGATCAACTCTTTCATCGTCACAACCTCCACAGTCCCCAAAAAAACTAAATCCTGATCCCCCTCTTTTCCAGCAACTGGGATACCGTCAATGTCGGTTTTGCACCCTTCGCAAGCCACTGCCGAATGCGCTCCTCTTTGAGGGTCACCGCTGCGGGGTTCTGGTTCGGATCATAATTACCCAATATTTCCAAGAATTTTCCATCCCTGGGGCACTCGGAATCGGCCACAACCACCCTATACATCGGCTTGCCTTTTCCACCTATTCTTGTCAGTCTCATTTTTACCGCCATCCTCTGTAACGATCACCTCCTGATAATTAATTATTTTCGCAGACTGCGATATTTAACATATCTCTTTCCACATTAAAAGGGGAAATTGCCCCTCCGCAGGGATTTTATCCCCCCCTGGGTCATGCGCCTCATCATTTTTCGCATTTCGATGTAATTCTTCAGCAGGCGGTTGACGTCCTGAACGGTCGTCCCGCTGCCCCGGGCGATCCGCTTCCGCCTGCTGCCGTCAATGAGCAGATGGTTCTGCCGTTCCCGGCGGGTCATGGAATCGATGATCGCCCCGATCCGGACCAACTCGCCCTCATCCGGCGTCATCTCCTTGAGGGCTTTCATCTTTTTCATCCCCGGGATCATCCCGAGGATATCCTGAAGCGGTCCCATCTTCCGGATCTGGGTCAACTGGCTCCGGAAGTCTTCCAACGTAAATTCATTCCTCCTGATCTTCTGTTCCAGCGCCCGCGCCTCGCGTTCATCCACCGCCTCCCTTGCCTTTTCCACGAGGGTCAGGACATCGCCCATCCCGAGGATCCGGGAGGCCATGCGTTCGGGATGGAAGACCTCCAGGGCCTCGATCTTCTCGCCGACGCCGATGAACTTGATCGGTTTGCCGATGACGGCCTTGAGCGACAGGGCCGCGCCGCCGCGGGCATCCCCGTCCATCTTCGTCATGATCACGCCGTCGATTCCCAGGAGTTCATCGAAGCGGCCCGCCACATTCACCGCATCCTGACCCGTCATCGCGTCCGCCACGAAGAGGATCTCCGCGGGATGGATCGACGCCTTGATTCTTTTGAGCTCATCCATCATCGCCGCATCGATGGCGAGCCGCCCCGCGGTATCGACGATGATTACCTCATAACCATTCCGCCTGGCCTCTTCCACGGCCTGTACGCAGATCGCAACCGGATCCTGCGAACCGGCGGCATCGAAGATTCCGGCCCCGATCTGCCGGCCCAGAACCTTCAACTGCTCCATGGCGGCGGGCCGGTAGACGTCCGCGGAGACCAGATAAACCTTTTTGCCTTGGGCGGCGACCAGGCGCGCCAGCTTGACCGCAGTCGTCGTCTTTCCGCAACCCTGAAGACCGGCCAGCATGATCGGCGCCGGTATGCGGCTGCCGAATTTCAGTTGGCTGTTCACCCCGCCCATCAGTTCAACCAGTCGGTCGTAAACGATCTTGACCACCTGCTGTCCGGGGGTGATGCTCTCCAGGACCTCCTGCCCGACGGCCCGCTGCCGGATCTCCTCGATGAAATCCCGCACGACCCGGAAATTCACATCGGCCTCAAGCAGGGCCATGCGGATCTCCTTCAAGGCCGACTGGATATTCTCCTCGTCCAGACGTCCGCGCCCCTTCAGTTTCCGGAAGATGCCGTCCAGTTTATCGGTAAGATTCTCAAACATGTTTGGCTCTCATAACGGACCCGTCTCTATTGATTTTCCGCTCCCGTTCTCAATTACCGCCATTTTTTCCGGAGGAGCGGACCACGCACTTAACACCGCGGATTTTTCCGGCAATCTGATCGGCTGCCGCCTTCGCCTTTTCCCGGTTTTCAAAACCACCGACGATCACGCGAAACCACGCCCCCTTGCCGGGAAGCTCCTTCATCACCACCCGAGAGGTAAACCCCAGGGGGCTCAATTTCTCCATCATCTGTTCCGCTTTTCGGCTCTCCTGGTAAGCGGCCACCTGAATCTCAAAACGCCCCTTCTCCGGGGTTCCCCCCCGATCCGTCAGTATTCCGGCCGGCATGGCCGCCGAAACCTTTGCCCCTGACTCCATTGCCGCTCTCTTTCCCGGCGGGGGGTTTGTCTTCTTCCCGCCCCCTTCCCTGCCGGGAGCCGGGAGATCTGTATTTCCGATCGTCCCGCCGGCGGATTCCGCCGACGGCGCCGGCGCCGTGGGTTTTCCCGCCAGAACAGGGGGTGGTACGGATCTCTCCGGGGGCATATCCTTCACGGCGCCGGCCGTTTTACCCGCCGGCGTCCCCCTTTTTTTGCCCGCCAGGGTGTCATAAAATGTCAGGCCGAAGTCCTCTTCTCCGCCGGTCGGTTCTCCCTTTGCGCTCGATTCAGCCGGCGGCGGCACCCTTCCCCCCTGCGGCGCGGACGCAAACAGGCGATCATAAATCAGCTCGGCCATACCGGCGGAATACCTCTCCGGATAGGTCTCCATGTGCTTGCCGACAAGGATCCCCAGCAGGAACATCGAAAAGAGCAACAGGGAGATCCCGCCGACAAACAGGATCAACCCCAGTTTGCCCAGCCTGAGTTCGAACGTGCGCCTGTTTTTCGCCGCCATGGTTATCCCGCTACATCTTCTCCGGTGTCGAAACCCCCAGCATGTTCAGGGCATTCTTCAGGACCGTGAGGACGGACCTGACCAGAAACAACCGTGCGCCGGTCAGCGCGC
>JAHIMW010000215.1 GCA_018896355.1 Pseudomonadota bacterium | reverse complement strand
GTGCAGCGCGACTTCCATTATGCCATCGTTGACGAAGTGGACAGCATCCTCGTTGATGAGGCGCGGACGCCGCTGATCATCTCCGGACCTTCCGATGAGTCGACCGACAAGTACAACCGGGTCAACCAGGTGATCCCGAATCTGCGCAAAGATAAAGATTATACAGTCGAGGAGAAGAGCCGTACGGTCGTCCTGACAGAAGAGGGGGTGGCCCGTGTCGAGGGGTATCTCAAGGTGAAGAATCTCTATGAACCCCAGAACATCGATCTGCTCCACCATGTCAACCAGGCCCTCCGCGCCCACACCCTCTTCAAACGGGACGTCGACTACCTTGTCAAGGAGGGGAAGGTCATCATTGTGGATGAATTTACCGGCAGGGTCATGCCGGGAAGGCGTTACAGCGATGGTCTTCATCAGGCCCTCGAGGCGAAGGAGCGTGTCAAGGTCGAGCAGGAAAATCAGACCCTGGCATCGATCACCTTTCAGAATTATTTCCGCATGTATGAGAAACTGGCGGGGATGACCGGTACGGCCGATACCGAGGCGGAAGAATTCAGCAAGATCTACAAGCTGGAAGTCCTTGTCGTTCCGACAAACATGCCGATGATTCGTGAGGATCATTCCGATGTGATCTACAAGACCGAAAAGGAGAAATTTACGGCGGTCATCGAGGAGATCAAGCAGTTGCATGAAGCGAAAAGGCCGGTCCTCGTCGGAACCATCTCCATCGAAAAATCGGAGCTCTTGAGCAAATACCTAACCCGTTCCGGCATCAAACATCACGTGCTGAATGCAAAAAATCATGAGCGGGAAGCGGAGATTGTCGCTCAGGCCGGCCAGCCCGGCCAGGTGACCATCTCCACGAACATGGCCGGTCGTGGAACGGACATCAAACTGGGAGAAGGGGTGGCAGAGATCGGCGGCCTCCATATCCTGGGAACCGAGCGGCATGAAAGCCGCCGGATCGATAACCAGCTTCGCGGCCGTTCGGGGCGTCAGGGCGATATGGGATCATCCCGCTTTTACCTCTCTCTGGAAGACGACCTGCTGAGGATCTTCGGCGCAGAGAGGATCTCCGGCATCATGGACCGGATCGGCATGGAAGAGGGGCAGCCGATTGAACACCGGCTGATCTCAAAGGCGATCGAAAACGCCCAGAAGCGTGTTGAAGGGCAGAATTTCGATATCCGCAAGCACCTGTTGGAATATGACGACGTCATGAACCGCCAGCGGCAGGTGATCTACGAGCAGCGCAAGAAGGTCCTCAAGGGAGAGGCTCTCTGGGACGACGTGGAAGAGATGCTGGAAGAGATGGTTGAAGGAATGGTTCCCGAGTATGTCGATGAGAAACGCCATCCGGAGGAGTGGGATCTGCAGGGTCTGGATGATAGAATCTTTCATCATTTCACGCTGAAGCTGAATATCGCCGAGACGGGCCGTGAAATCGAACGGGGACTCGATGCGGCATCATGTCCGCAGGCGATCCGGGAGCGGATAACCGCTGAGGTCAGGACGCTCCTCCGGAACAAGGAGACGGAGTACGGGAAACCGCTGATGGATTACCTGATGAAGGTGATCATGCTCCAGTCCATTGATGCGCAATGGAAAGAAAATCTCCTCGCAATGGACCATCTCAAGGAGGGGATCGGTCTGCGGGGATATGGCCAGAAGGATCCTGTCCGTGAATATCAGAAAGAGGGTTATGACATGTTCATGGACATGATCAGCCGCATCAAGCAGGATAGCGTTGAAAAACTCTGTCTGGTTCAGATCCGCCGCGAAGAAGAAGTAGAACGGATCGAGGAGAAGCAGCGGCGGAATTACATCATGTCACGGGGGGAAGATACCCCGGCGTCGGCGACGGTCAAAAGGGAAGCGGCCAAGGTCGGTCGGAACGACCCCTGCCCCTGCGGCAGCGGGAAGAAATACAAGAAGTGCTGCGGCCAATAGATAGGAATGCGGAGGGGTATGAAACCATCGGATGTACATCGGGTTCCCGGATTTCTTGCAAATGGGATCCACACAGGGATTAAGCCGAATGGCGGTAAAGATCTTGCGCTCATCTTTTCAATACGACCGGCTGCGGCGGCGGGGGTGTTTACGACGAACTGTTTCAAGGCGGCGCCGGTCCTTCTCGATATGGAGCGGATCCGCTCCGGGGTGGCGCAGGCGGTGATCGCCAACAGCGGCGTTGCCAACGCAGCGACCGGGTCGGAGGGTCTTTCGGACGCGCTGGCCGTTTCGCGCGCCGCCTCCGCTGAGCTCGGGATTGCCGATGAAATGGTTCTGGTGGCTTCTACCGGCGTCATTGGCCATCGCCTGCCACTGAGAAAGATTATCGGCGGGGTGAAGAGGCTGGCGGCCGGTCTCCATGTTGGCGGGATTCCGGATGCGGAGGCGGCGATCATGACAACGGACAGGTTTCCCAAAATCGCCTCCCGGAAAGGGGTCATCGGAAAGAAGGAGGTTACTTTGTGCGGCATTGCCAAGGGGGCGGGGATGATCCAGCCGAATATGGCAACGATGCTTGCCTTCGTGATGACCGACGCCGCGATCGCCCGGGACGCCCTCGACCCGATGTTTCGACAGTCGGTCGCCGGCAGTTTTAATGCGATCAGCGTGGACGGCTGCATGAGCACGAACGATACGGCCGTGATCCTTGCGAACGGCGTTGCCGGGAATCATCCGATCAGGCGTGGTTCCAGATATCTGGGGGCTTTCGGAGAGATCCTCTCGGATCTGCTCTCCGAACTCGCACGGGGGCTGGTCCGCGACGGCGAAGGGGCTACCAAGGTGATCGAGATCACCGTTGCGGGAGCGCGGACGCTCCCGGATGCGCAGCGGGTCGCCTATGCCATCGCCAATTCAAATCTGGTCAAGACGGCCTTTTTCGGCGGGGATCCGAACTGGGGAAGAATCATCTCCGCAGCCGGGTCTGTCGGTATCGATCTCCCCGTCGATCAGGTCCGCCTTTTCATCGAGGATCTACTTCTCTTTGCGGAAGGCACGGGAATCGGCGGCCGGGAGAGAGAGCTTGCCGAGATCATGGCGCGGCCTGAAATCAAGGTTAGACTTGAATTGGGGATGGGGCGCAGGGCATGGACCATCTGTACGTCCGACCTGACATTAGATTACGTGAAGATCAACGCCCATTATCATACGTGAGCGGCAGGATCCGCAGGAACGGGGACACCTTGCGGCAAGGTGTCCCCGTAACGGATTTCAGCTTGATTAATTAAAATCTTTGTGCTATCAGCCTGCACAAATTCGCACACCCCCGGATTGACGGACGTTGCCTTTTAAGAAGGTTCCCGGTCAAGCGGATGGGGGTGGAGGAAAAAAAACAGGAGGAGTACCGTATGGCCAGTATTTCAATGAAGTTGCTGCTTGAGGCGGGGGTTCACTTCGGTCACCAGACGAACAAGTGGAACCCAAAAATGAAACCCTATATCTTCGGCGCCCGCAACGGGATCTACATCATCGATCTTCAGCAGACCGTCGGAATGTTTCAGACGGCCTACCAGTTCATCGTGGATACGGTTGCCGAGGGCGGGGAGATCCTCTTCGTCGGCACCAAGAAGCAGTCCCAGGAATCGGTTCGGGAGGAGTCCGAGAGGTGCGGCATGCCCTATGTCAATCAGCGTTGGCTGGGGGGGATGCTGACCAATTTCGCGACGATCAAGAAGAGTATCGACCGTTTGAATGAGCTTGACCGGATGTTCGCCGACGACAGCATCAAGGCGTTTCCCAAAAAGGAGATCCTTGGACTCTCGAAGGATCGCGAAAAATTAACCAAGGTTCTGGGGGGAATCCGAACCACCAGGGGTATCCCGAAAGGTCTTTTCATCGTCGACCCGAAGCGGGAGATGATCGCCGTCACCGAGGCGAGGAAATTGAAGATCCCCATCGTGGCGATGGTGGATACAAACTGCGATCCCGATCTGATCGACTATATCATTCCCGGCAATGACGACGCCATCCGGGCGATCAAGCTTTTTTCGGCAAAAATGGCTGATGCCGTTCTCGATGGAAAGAAGCGGTTCGAGGAACGCCTGCAGGCGGAAAGCGACAAGGAACGCCCGACGGTGACGGTCGTTACGAAGGCAGCTTCAGAAGATGAGGCCGATGTGCCTGAGAGTATCGCGGGCAAGGGGGCGGAATCTGAATACAGCGCAGCTCCCGAGACCGCCGGAGCGCAGGATCGTATTGAGGAGGTAAGGTAAATTGGTAATTACATCAGCGATGGTGAAGGAGCTAAGGGTCAAGACGGGCGCCGGTATGATGGACTGCAAGGAAGCGCTCACGGCCGAAAATGGCGATGCTGAAAAGGCGGTTGACTATCTTCGGAAAAAAGGGATGTCGGCCGCAACGAAGCGTTCTTCCAAGGCGGCAAAGGACGGCGCCGTTGCCGCATACATCCACATGGGGGGGAAGATCGTGGTCATGGTTGAGGTGAACTGCGAAACCGATTTTGTAGCAAAAACGGAAGATTTCCAGGCCCTGGCGAAGGATCTGGCGATGCATGTAGCGGCATCGAATCCGCTGTATGTCCGTGCCGAAGAGATCCCGGAGCGGGCATTGGAGAGGGAAAAGGAGATCTACCGGAGCCAGCTTATCGAAGAGAAGAAGCCGGAAAAGATCTGGGACAAGATCATCGAAGGCAAATTGAAGAAGTACTTCGAAGAGGTTTGCCTGTTGAATCAAAAGTTCATCAAAAATACCGATATTACGGTGGGTACGCTGGTCAGCAACATGATCGCGAAGACGGGTGAAAACATTATCGTGAGAAGGTTTGCACGTTTTCAACTGGGTGAAGAGGCCAAGTAGCGGATCATGGATCGCCCGGTATACAGTAGGGTTCTGCTGAAGTTGAGCGGGGAATCCTTCATGGGAAATCTCTCCTCAGGCATCGATCCGGAGGTGGTAGAGGTCCTTGCGGGTGAGATCCGGGATGTAGCCGCACTCGGGGTGCAGCTCGGCATCGTGATCGGCGGCGGCAACATCTTTCGCGGCATGACGGGCAGTGCGAAGGGGATGGATCGGACCACAGCGGACTACATGGGAATGCTCGCCACCGTGATCAACAGTCTGGCCCTCCAGAGCGCCCTCGAGCACGTCGGCGTTCCCACGCGGGTACAGACGGCCATCGAAATGAGAGAAATCGCCGAACCGTTCATCCAGAGGCGAGCAGTCCGCCATCTCGAAAAGGGAAGGGTTGTTATCTTCGCTGCCGGAACCGGCAACCCCTACTTTACGACAGATACCGCGGCAACCCTCCGGGCGGTTGAGATCAAGGCCGATATCATTCTCAAGGCGACAAAGGTGGATGGCGTTTATGATCGTGATCCCGTTCAGTATCGCGATGCGGTCATGTATGAAAAGATAAGTTATACCGAAGTATTGACAAAGAACCTTAAAGTAATGGATGCTTCCGCGATATCCCTCTGCCGTGACAACGGACTTCCTCTGAACGTCTTCAATCTGCAGAAGGCGGGGAACATCAAACGGGTCATCTGCGGGGAGTCCGTTGGAACCATTGTCGGAGGTTGAGATCATGAAGGAGTTGATTTTTGAGGAACTGAAAGAGAGCATGGAGAAAGCGCTCGTGGCTCTCGAGAAGTCCTTCAGCAAGGTCAGAACCGGACGAGCGTCACTCTCCCTGCTGGATGGCATCCGTGTCGAGTATTATGGAACGCCGACACCCCTGAACCAGTTGGCCTCTCTCTCCATACCCGAAAGCCGACTGATCGTCATCTCCCCTTGGGACAGCTCTGTTCTGGGGGCAATCGAAAAGGCGATTCAGAAATCCGATTTGGGAATGATGCCCAGCAACGACGGCAAGTTGATCCGCCTGTCGATCCCCGTCCTTACGGAGGAGAGACGCCGGGAGTTGGTGAAGGTCGTACGCAAAATGGCGGAGGAGTGCAAGGTCAAGGAGCGCAACGTCCGGAGGGATGCCAATGAGCAGTTCAAAACCCTGAAGAAGGACAATGAGATCTCGGAAGATGAGCTCTACAACCTTCAGGAGGAGGTCCAGAAACTGACCGATCGGTATATTGAGAAGGCGGATAAGTTGCTTTCTGCGAAGGAGACGGAGATCATGGAGATCTGATCGGATTGCCTGATTCGGCTTTTAACGGGGAGTCCGCGGGCTCCCCGTTTTGTTTCGATCCGTCGTAACAGATCAGGAGCCAGAATTCAGGAGGCAGAATAGAAACGGCGTATGCCACCCGTAACCTACTGACTTATTAATCCGGAGTTGGTGTCTTTTTCATTCTGACTACTGTAGTCTGTCTCCTGGCGCCTGAGTAGTTGCGATCCGTCTTGATAAGTTGCGTTCGATGTGTTAGTCGGTTTACACGAGGAAGATAATCGGATTTTAGGTGGATTATGAAGGAGATTGATTCGGATAAACTACCCCGGCATATCGCGATCATCATGGACGGCAACGGACGCTGGGCCGAGCGGCATGCCATGGGGAGGGTCCTGGGGCACAGAAAGGGCGCCGAATCCGTGCGGGTTGTAGTGAGGACCTGCCGCCGGATCGGGATCTCCTGCCTTACACTGTATGCTTTTTCGATGGAGAATTGGCTTCGTCCCAAGGCGGAGGTCCGCGCCCTTCTCCAACTGCTCAAGGAATATCTGGTGAATGAGGTTCAGGAGATGATGGATCAGGACATCCGTTTGACGGCCATCGGAAACCTAAGTTCACTTGGAACTCCCGTGCTGATGAAACTCCGGGAGACGATCGAGCGAACGGCCGGAAACCGCGGGATGGTCTTGAACCTGGCCCTGAGTTACGGAGGCCGCGACGAAATTGCAACGGCTGCGGGCCTCATGGTGAGCGACGCTCTGGCCGGAAAAATCAAGCCGGCGGACGTCACTAAAGAACTCTGTCAACGCTATCTTTACACGAGCGCGCTCCCGGATCCGGACCTGCTCATCCGCACGGGGGGAGAATATAGGATCAGCAATTTTCTTCTCTGGCAGATGGCCTACACGGAATTCTATTTTACCGATATCCTCTGGCCTGACTTCCGTGAACCCGATCTTATGGAGGCGATAGCCGAATATCAACAGCGGGAGCGCCGTTTCGGCAGAACGAGCGAGCAGCTCAGCAGAACATAATAGATGAGCGCCATGCGTCCGCCCAGGTAGCCGATATGGGCGGCCCCGGGGATCGATGATGTTGACGGCGCCCGCGCCTGAGAGAAAAGGTATGTCTCCTCACGTGAAAAGATGGGTCACGGCTTTGATCGCCGTTCCGATCCTGTTTGGGATCATTGCTTACGGCGGAAGAGAATTCTTTGCCGCTCTGATCATCATGGTCTCACTTGCAGGGATGTACGAATACAACCAGATGGCGTTCGGTAAAGGTCTCTCCGCAGAAAAAACAGTGACGATGGCGAGCGCGCTGCTGATCCTGCTGACGGCAGTCTCCGGGGATATGACGCTGCTTTTAGCCCTGCTCGCCTTTTCCGTCATGGCGGTTATGGTGTTCAACCTCCTTCGAATCCGGGAAAAGGGATTGGACATGGCGCCTGCCGGACGGGCGCTCCTGGGGATATTGTACATCCCCGTATTGATGTCCCACTTCATCCTGATCCGCCGGACGCAATCGGGCGTCCTGTGGATTTTCTTCATTCTGGTCCTGGCCTTTGCAGGGGATGTTGTTGCATACTATGTGGGACGGCGGCTGGGAAAACGGAAACTGCTCCCCGAGGTCAGTCCCGGAAAGACAGTCGAGGGGACGATCGGTCTGATTGCCGGCAGCGTTGTCGGGTGCCTGCTTTTCCAACAATGGTTTTTCCCTGCGTTGACGGTGACGCATGCCGCCATTCTCGGACTGGTGGGAAGTGTGTTAGGGCAGCTTGGCGATCTTTCCGAGTCTGCCTTGAAGCGGGCGGCGGGGGTCAAGGATTCCGGCGTAATCCTTCCCGGTCATGGGGGTATCCTCGACCGGTTGGATTGCCTGATGTTCATTACGCCGTTTGTCTTCTATTATCAGGAATTTGTTATCCGATGAAAAGGATCTCCATCCTCGGCTCCACCGGTTCAATCGGGGTCAGCACACTGGACATCGTCGGCGCCCATCCGGGGGAGTTTACAATCACCGCCCTTGCCGGAGGCCGAAACATCGCCATGCTGAAGCAGCAGATCGAGCGGTTTCGCCCCCGTCTGGTTTCGGTGATCGATGAGGCGCATGCGAGCGACCTCCGGATCCTATTGGGTACGGCGACCACCGGGATTCTTTCCGGACCGGAAGGGTATCGGGAAGCGGCTGCGGTTGAAGGTACGGATATGGTGGTCTCCGCCTTGGTCGGAGCGGCCGGCCTGCTCCCGACCCTGGATGCCATTGAGGCGGGAAGGGACATCGCTCTGGCCAACAAAGAGACGCTCGTGATGGCGGGCGGCATCGTTCTCGACAACGCCGCCCGAAAAGGGGTGGCGATCATTCCGGTGGACAGCGAGCACAGCGCGATCTTCCAATGCCTGCAGGGGCACAATCGGGAAGATCTCCGCCGGATCGTTCTGACGGCTTCCGGCGGCCCCTTCCTCTATGCCTCTGCAGAAGAGCTGGCGGGGGTTACACCGGCACAGGCCCTGAGACACCCCAACTGGGCCATGGGCAAGAAGATTACGATTGATTCGGCGACGATGATGAACAAGGGGCTGGAGGTGATCGAAGCCTCGTGGCTCTTCGGCTTGCCCGTGTCGAAGATCGATGTCCTGATACACCCGCAGAGCATCATCCATTCGATGGTCGAGTACCGGGACGGGAGCGTGATTGCCCAGTTGGGGATTCCGGACATGAGGGTTCCTATCGCCTACGCCCTCTCCTACCCGCGCCGCATGATCCGGGCTGAAGCCGGCCTCGATCTTGTGAATGTGGGCGCACTCACTTTTTCAAGACCCGATCCGGTTCGCTTTCCCGCCTTGAGGTTGGCGTACGCGGCGGCGGAAACCGGCGGTACGATGCCGGCCGTTCTTAATGCGGCGAATGAAGTCGCTGTGACGGCATTCATCGACGGAGAGATCGGCTTTAACGAGATCAGCCATCTGGTTGATAAGGTCCTTTCCCGGCATCGCGTTCGGTTGGAACCGCGGTTCGAGGAGATCCTTGCTGCGGACGGACAGGCAAGGGAAGAGGCCCGAAATAGGATTAGAGGAATAAAACATTGATTGGAATCAGTATCGTATCGGTGATTGTTTTGCTGGGTGTCCTGATCTTTGCCCATGAGCTTGGCCATTTTCTGATGGCCAAGCGGGCGGGCGTCGGAGTCCTGAAATTTTCCCTCGGTTTCGGTCCGCGGATCCTCGGCAGAAAGATCGGAGAGACGGAATATCTTCTCTCTTTGATCCCGCTGGGCGGGTATGTGAAGCTCCTCGGGGAATCCCCCGGAGAAGAATTGGCCGAGGAGGATCGAAAAAGGTCCTTTACGACACAGACGGTCTGGAAAAGAATCGCCATTGTGGCGGCAGGACCGGTCTTCAATATCCTGCTGGCGCTGACGATCTTCACCCTCGTCAACATGATTGGACTTCCCGTAATGACGGCCGAAGTCGGGATGGCGCATCCCGGTTCCGCCGCGATGGAATCCGGGATCAGGGCAGGGGATCGAATCACGGCCATTGGCGGAAAGTCCGTGACGAAATGGAATGAGATCTCTGAAATCGTATCGAAAAGCAACGGGAAGCCGCTTTTGATCACCGTGCAGAGGGACGGTTTGCCCCGGGAGATCACGGTGACGCCCAAAGCGATGAAAACCCGTAATCTTTTTGGGGAAGAGGTGGAATCCTTCAAGGTCGGCATCTCCCCATCGCCCCATACCGTCGTCCAGAGACTCAATCCGCTGTCGGCCTTCGGGGAAGGCATCCGCCAGACATGGATGATCAGCAAACTGACCGTGATCAGCATCGTCAAGATGTTTCAGGGGGTCATTTCGCCGAAGACAATGGGCGGACCGATCTTCATCGCCCAGATCGCGGGCGCACAGGTGAAAGAGGGGATCGTCCCATTTTTGCTGTTCATGGCCCTGTTGAGCATCAACCTGGCGATCCTGAACCTCCTGCCCATTCCGGTACTGGACGGCGGCCATCTCCTGTTTTACGGAATTGAAGCGCTAACCGGTCACGAGGTCAATCTCCGCTGGCGGGAAATGGCCCAGCAGGTCGGTTTTGCCATGCTGATTCTGCTGATGTTTTTTGTCTTCATGCTGGATATTGAGCGGTTGAATATCAAGTTTATTAACGACTTTATTCGTACATTTACCGGATAGCGATGATCACCCTGGCGATTGAGTGTGCGACCAGAACGATAGGGATAGCCTTCCTCGATCAGCAGAAGGTTCTCGCAGAGCTCTATCTGGATGCGGGAGTAGGCCACGCCGAGGTTCTGATGCCGGCTCTTGAGAAGCTCTTTTTGTTGACGGGGCTGACGGCGGAACGGATCGATCTTCTGGCCTGCACGACCGGGCCCGGCTCATTCACCGGGGTGCGGATCGGGGTGAGCACGATCAAAGGCCTGGCACTCGCCACGGGGAAGCCGATCGTCGGGGTCTCCACGCTTGAGGCGATGGCCATGAACGCCTTCCCCTCCCGGAGACTGATCTGTCCACTCCTGGATGCCCGGAAGAATCAGGTTTATGCGGGTCTGTACCGGGCGGGTCCGGATGGTCTCCCGGAAGCCGTTGCCCCGGACCGATTAACCGATATCGGGTTTCTGGTAAAGACACTGGTCGATGAAGAGGTTGATTTTGTTGGCGAAGCGGCCGTTCTCTATCAGAAGCAGATCTTTGAAGAGGGGGTGCGGAGATTCGTTCTGCAGCCCTGCCGTTGCTGCCGGCTCAACGCGTCGGCTGTGGGGCTGATCGGCTTTCACCGGTATCAAGACGGGCGCACCGAGGATCCGCTGACCTTCTCCCCAAGATACCTTCGCCCAACGGGGACGCCTTGACGCAAGGTGTCCCCGGCGGAGAACGACGGCGCGAAACAGGCGAGGGGCAGCTCTACTTTTCGATAGACAAGAGGTTGACATATTGATCAGACTACGGTAGCGTTTACCTCGGTTATAGGAAAAGTATTTTTTTTCGCTAGACGGGACTTGCATCGTAAGGGGTAGTGATACCGGTTGAAGGAAGGGCCGGCTTGCAGCATAGATTACCGGAGGCGGGCATTTTGCCGAACGACAGCGATCACAGCAGTTACATTATTGGCGAAGCTCTTCCCTTCATCATCCCGCTTGCGGGGACAACGGTCATCGCTTTCATTTCCGGCTTCAATGGGGTTGGCCTTGTTCTTTTTAGTGTAACCGCTTTTGTCGTCTGGTTCTTTCGCAATCCGCAGAGGACGTCACCGGAAAATGGGCGTCTCGTCATATCTCCGGCGGACGGAAGGATCATCCGGATTGAGGAGACTACCAGCGATGAGCTTCCCGGCCGGACTTTTCAGAAGATCAGTATCTTCATGAATATCTTCAATGTCCATGTCAACCGGATCCCCTTTTCGGGCGAGGTCATATTCATCCGCTACCGGGCGGGGAAATTTCTGTCGGCCAATCTCGATAAGGCATCGACGCTCAATGAACGGAACATCGTCCTTCTGCGTACGGCGGATGGACGTGAAATGATGACCGTGCAGATCGCGGGATTGATCGCGAGGAGAATTGTCTGCTGGCTCAAGGAAGGGATGCCGGTGACCAGAGGGGAACGATTCGGTCTTATCCGGTTCGGTTCACGGGTCGAGGTGTTTCTGCCGATCGAATCGACCATTCTTGTCCGGACGGGGGATAAGGTCCGGGCGGGGGAGACGCCCATAGGAGAGCTGACATGAGAAACAATCCGTCATTCAGGCAGGACCGCATGAAAAAGGGGATCTATGTCCTCCCGAATCTTTTTACCACGGCCAATCTTTTCTGCGGGTTTTATTCCGCGATTGCCTCCATGAAGGGTATGTATGAGATCGCGGCGTGGGCGATCCTGATCGCGGTGGTTCTGGACAGCCTGGACGGTCGAATTGCCAGGATGACCCATACGACAAGCAAGTTCGGCGCGGAGTATGACTCTCTGTGCGATCTGGTGACCTTTGGGGTGGCGCCGGCTATTCTGTTCTACAACTGGTCGCTTCTCTCTTATGGAAAGCTGGGATGGTTGGCTGCGTTTCTCTTTGTCGTTTGCGGGGCCCTCCGTCTGGCACGATTCAATGTCCAGATCGGCGTAATCGACGGCCGGTTCTTCAACGGACTCCCCATTCCCGGGGGCGCCGCCGTTCTGGCGACGGGAGTGATCCTTTTTTACTTCCTGGGGGGTGAGGGGCGTTTCCCAAGCTGGTCGATTATGATCGGTGTGGTCGCGATAGCGCTTTTTATGGTCAGCAGCATCAAGTACTACAGTTTCAAGGACCTCAATTTCTTCTCCAGACAACCGTTTATGTCCTTCATGCTGATTGTGCTTGTTCTGGTGACTGTTGTGGCCTACCCGGAGATCATGCTGTTCACGTTGGCTTTCGGATACAGCCTTTCAGGACCGGCATGGGCCCTGTTCAAGCTTGGCCGCAGGTTGTTGGTTGAATTCCGTGCGAGAAAGGTGCAATGCTCGAAGCATCCGCTGTAGAAAAGTAGGGGCAATAAGGGGCCAGGGGTTATTCGCGCGGAAACGGGGACATGATGCCGCATCGTGTTGGGGACATCTTGCCGCAAGGTGTCCCCAGGAAAGGATGGGCGGGGACACGATGAGGCATCATGTCCCCGATTTTTGGAGGAGTACGGTATGAGAAATTATAATGTTGCCGTTGTGGGCGCCACAGGTGCCGTCGGCAATGAGATGATCAGGATTCTGGAAGAGCGTAACTTTCCGGTAGGAAAATTGACGCTCCTCGCATCGGAGCGGTCGATCGGGAAAGAGCTCTCCTTCCGGGGGAGATCCGTGCCGGTGGAGATGCTGACCGAGATCTCCTTTGCCGGGATCGAGATCGGCCTTTTCTCCGCGGGCGGCAGCCTCAGTGAAAAGTTCGCTCCCATAGCCGCGCGGGCCGGATGCGTGGTTATCGACAATACCAGCGCTTTTAGGATGACGCCCGATATCCCGCTGGTTGTTCCGGAGGTGAATCCGGAGGCCATTGCCCTCTACAAGAACCGGGGAATCATCGCCAACCCTAACTGTTCAACAATTCAAATGGTAGTTGCGCTGAAACCGATCCATGATGCGGTTCGGATCAAACGGATCGTGGTCTCCACGTACCAGGCCGTTTCCGGTACGGGGAAAAAAGCGATTGAGGAGCTATCCCTCCAGACGCAGGCGCTGATGAGCTGCCGGGAACCGGTCGTCAAGGTTTATCCGCACCGGATCGCCTTCAACTGCCTTCCGCATATCGATGTATTCCTCGACAACGGTTATACAAAGGAAGAGATGAAGATGGTCCATGAGACCAAGAAGATCCTGAACGACCCTTCGATTGCAGTGACGGCGACGACTGTCCGGGTGCCTGTTTTCTTCGCCCACTCCGAATCCATCAACATCGAAACGGAGAAAAAAATTACCCCGGATGAGGTCCGGAGTCTCCTTTCGACGGCGCCGGGCGTCCGGGTGGTCGACAACCCGCAGCGGAATCAGTATCCGCTCGCGATTGATGCCGCCGGCCGTGATGAGACGCTGGTCGGAAGAATCCGGGAAGATGAATCCATTCCGAACGGCATCAACCTATGGGTTGTCGCGGACAATATCCGGAAGGGCGCTGCGTTGAACGCCGTTCAGATTGCTGAGATTTTGATCCGTAAATATTTATGAGAATCATCGGGGGAGAGCTTAAGGGAAGGGTGGTCCGTCTTCCCGCCGGAAGCCGCATCCGGCCTACCGCCGATCGGGTCAAAGAATCTCTTTTTAATATTCTTCATTCCGTCGAGGGAACTTCCTTCCTCGACCTCTTTGCCGGCAGCGGGAATGTCGGTCTGGAGGCGCTGAGCCGGGGGGCGCGTTTTGCGACATTCGTGGAAAAGGATATCCGCCTGGTCCGTGCGCTCGAGAGTAGCCTTGTTCAACTCGGTTTCGCGGCCAGGGCGGAAGTCGTTGGCGCGGATGCCGAGAGGGGACTTGGGCGTCTCGTTCAAAGGGGGAATCGGTTCGATATCATTTTCACCGATCCGCCGTACGATCAGGGTCTGGTCCTGGAGACGCTGGCGTGGCCCGATATGAGAAAAGCCCTAACAGAGAATGGAACCATCGTTCTTCAGCATTCGGTGAGAGAAAAACCTGAAGAATTACAGGTGCATTCATGGATAGTGGCGGATCAGAGACGGTACGGTGACACGGTGTTGACCTTTCTTAAAAAAATATAGGAATGAACTATGAAGAAAATCGCGGTATATCCCGGTTCGTTTGATCCGATCACCAACG
>JAHIMW010000214.1 GCA_018896355.1 Pseudomonadota bacterium | reverse complement strand
GATTGCGTTTCGGATGGCAGACGCCGGTTTCCGCGGAGGTGCTCAGGGCGGCCGGGCGTCAGAGATACGTGGGGATGTAATAAAGCCCGGTGCGGTTCTCGTCAATACCTCGCTGGGACCGCCGCTTCATCAGCGATCAGGAGGTTCTTGAGTGCATCACATCGATGTCCTCTGCGTCGGGGCCACCTCCTATTGATTTCGTTCTACCATGAAATGTTTGATTTTTACGAATATTCATCCGAAAGTGATTCTCTTCGGTGGGCATGACGACGCAATAAAAGGGCGTAACGGTTGCTGAATGCGGCTTTCGCCTTTGATGCCCGTAATAAATCGAATTTGACAATATCGCCTAAGCGTGTTAACAAATCTGATATTGGATGAACTGTCCCTGGAGCGCCTTGTTATGTGGGCAGAATGGGCAGATTCGGGATGCTTAAGCGGGGGTGAGGAGGGACGGTATCCCCCGATCATTGGTTTGGATGCCCCACGACGGTAACTGTTCGTGGTCATGCGTGGAAGGAGGAAAAGCTATGAAGAAACTGATCATTTTTGTCGTTTTGGTTCTGTTCGCAGCCCCCTGTGTTTTCGCGGCAGAGACGGGTGCGAAGGGTTCGGCAGGGCAGGCCCTGGTGGAAAAGGCAAAGGCGGAAGGAAAGGTGGCGTTTTATGCCAGCATTACCGCCGTGGAGCCGATCCTGGACGATTTTGGAAAAGAGGTACGGCGTCAAGGCGGGGTATACAAGGCTCTCCACCTCCAAATTCATTGCGACCATCATGACGGAACATGCGGCCGGCAAGCTTACGGCCGACGTTCTCCAGGCGCCCATGCCGGTCCTCGAATTTCTGATGGAAAAGGGCGTTCTGGCATCATACGTATCTCCCGCCGCGGCCGGATATCCGAAGTGGGCGAACAGGGACGGCAAGATCCAGAGTTTCGGCATTGAATGTGCCGCCCTGATCTACAACAAGGATTTGGTCAAGCCGGCAGATGTCCCGAAAAAGTATGAAGATCTGACGGACCCGAAGTGGAAGGGGAAGATCGTAATGGCCGATCCCTCCTCCCATCCGACGACAATCTCCTGGCTCATCGGACTGAAGGAAAACGTGATCAAATCGGAAGCGGAATGGATGAAGTTCCTCAAAGGGCTGGCCGCCAACAATCCGATGTTCGTGGCCTCTTTCGGCCCCACCCCGGCCCCGATCGAGAGCGGTGAGAAGCTGATCGGCATCTCGATGCCGAAATACATCATCACCAAGGCGCCCGCGCCGCTGGATTGGGCAAAGGTTTCCCAGCCGATGATGGGGACTCCCCGGGGAATGGCCATTACTGCCGGCGCACCCCATCCCAACGCCGCGAGGCTGTTCGTGGATTACTGGTTGTCCCGGGACGCGATGAAGATCCTGGCCGAGAAGGTAGGCGAATATGTCCTCGCGCCGGGCGTCTATCCCCCGATCGCCGGAATCGACCAAGCGAAAGTTATCCCGATCCGCGAACTGTCGGATGACGAGATCAAGAAGTGGGGATCCGAGTTCAAGAAGATTTTCGCAGCGCAGTAACCCTGAAACCATAAACGTTTTTCACCATCCTCGGTTCCGGGATCGCATTTCTGCGGTCCCGGAACCAAAAGATTTTTTCAGGTCATAAAAAATGGAAATCCGCATCAAAGGGCTCAACAAGAACTATTACTCGGAAGGCAAGACCATCGCGGCGCTGGACCAGGTCGATCTGACGATACCGGCCAACCGGATCTTCACCCTGTTGGGGCCGAGCGGCTGCGGCAAGACCACGTTGCTGCGCTGCATCGTCGGCCTGGAGATGCCCGATTCGGGGGAGATTGCGATCGGCGATGAGGTGGTCTTCTCGGCAGAAAAGGGCATCTACGTCCAGCCGGACCAGCGGGGGCTGGGAATGGTGTTCCAGACGTACGCCATCTGGCCCCACATGAACGTCTTCGACAACGTGGCCTACCCGCTCCAGACCCGCAACGAACCAAAGGAGGAGATCGTCCGCAAGGTGGCCAAGACGCTCCATTTTGTCCAACTGGATGGGTTCGAGAAGCGGCCGGCGACGAAGCTGAGCGGCGGGCAGCAGCAGCGGGTCGCCCTGGCCCGGGCTCTGGTCGCCGAGCCGAAGGTGATCCTCTTCGACGAGCCCCTCTCCAACCTCGATGCGAAGCTAAGGGAGGATACGCGCAAGGAGCTGCGGAGCTTTCTCACGGAACTCAAGATCACCGCCGTTTACGTGACCCACGACCGGATCGAGGCCCTGTCCTTGTCGGATACCGTCGCGGTGATGAAGAGCGGCCGCATCATCGAGATGGGGACGCCGCGGGAGATCTACTTCGACTCCGACCGGCGGTTTGTGGCCGACTTCATCGGCAGCGCAAACTTCATCGAAGGCCGGGTAGCGTCGATGGGGGACGGCGAGACTACAGTCGATTCAGCGATCGGCGCCATCGCTTGTGAGAAGAAGATCAACGCCTCGCCGGGTGCGGCGGTTACGGTGTGCATCCGTCCGGAATTCATCCGGGTTTTGAAAGGAGACCATAAGGTTGGGCGCAACATCTTCCACGGAAGGGTCGAATCTCTGGTCTTCGTCGGCGACGCGTACGAGGGTGAGATTCTTGTGGGGGAGACCCTGCTGATCTTCCGAATCGAGCCGACAACCGCAGTCCGGGAGGGCGAAGAGATTGCCCTCCACTTCGACCCGCGTCAATGCTCGATCCTGTTGAATTAAAAAAGGTAACGTGCAATGCAAAAGACGAGAATGGGACTGACGCCGGGCCTGATCGCGATTGTCGGATTCCTCACGGTCTGCCCCGTCGTCATGCTCATCCTGGGGAGCTTCAGCGAGGGGCTCAACGCCTTCGGAACGTTCACGCTCTCGAAGTACGTCAAGGCCTACACCGATCCCGCCTTCGCCGAAATCCTCGTCAATACGGTCATCTTCACGATCGGCTCCGCGCTCGTTGCCACCATTATGGCGCTTTTCCTGGCCTATCTCAACACCCGGACGAATATCCCGTTCAAGTTTATCTTCCGGATCATTTCGCTGATTCCGATGATGGTGCCGCACATCCTGTTCGCCGTGAGCTGGGTTCTGCTGCTGAACCCGTCGAACGGCATGATCAACCTCTTCCTCCGACAGCTCTTCGGCTGGGAGGGGGCGGCGCTCAACATCTACACGCTCCAGGGGATGATCCTCGTGGAGGGGCTCCTCGATCTGCCGATCGCCTACCTGGTCATCGCCCCCGCGATGTCGGCCTTCGACGTCGCCCTGGAGGAGTCCTCGAAAGTGTGCGGGGCGTCGAATCTGCGGACGCTGACGCGGATCACCCTGCCGGTTCTCCGGCCCGCCATCCTGGCCGCGGTGACGCTGGTCATCGTCCGGAGCCTCGCCTCTTTTGCCGTTCCCTCGGTGATCGGCATGCCGGGGCGGATATATGTGCTGGCGACCCACATCTACAGTATCGTCGCGACCGGATATGTCACGGACTACGGGATGGCGGCGGCGGTGGGCATGAGTGCGCTGGCCGCCTCGATCACGCTGATCTTCCTCTACCGCCACCTGACCCGGGAAGGGGAGAGATACGTCACCATCTCCAGCCGGGGCTACCGGCCGAGCGTGATCGACTTGAAGGGGGCCCGGTATCCCCTTTTCGGAATCGTCGCGCTGCTGTCGTTTGTGCTGATCGTCCTGCCGGTCCTGGTCCTCTTCTACACCTCCGTTGTTCCCTACTCGATGGTTCCGAGCGCGAAGGCCTTCGCGATGATGAACTGGAAGCACTGGATCGCGGTCCTCACGGACCCCGTTTCGCTGCTTTCGCTCAAGAACAGCCTCTATCTCGGTGTCGGCGGGGCGACGCTGGGGATCGTCCTCTCTTTTTTCGTCGCTTACGTGATCGTCAAGGTCCGTTCGAAGGCCTCCGGATTTCTCGAATCGCTGAGCTTCCTCTCGTTCTCGTTCCCGGGAATCGTCGTCGGGATCGGTTTCATGTGGTTCTTCGTCCAGACGCCCCTCTACGCGACGATCTGGGCGCTCTTGATCGGCTACATCGCGACTTACCTGCCCTACGGCATCCGGCCGCTGACCAGCGCCTTCGTCCAGATCCACAGCCATCTGGAGGAGTCTTCCCGGGTCTGCGGCGGCGGGGCGCTCTACACGATGCGCCGGATCGTCATTCCGCTTCTGGTTCCGGGAATCGTCTCCGGCTGGATTCTGATGGCAACGATGTTCGTCCGCGAACTGAGCCTCTCCGTCGTCCTCTCCCGACCGGGGACGGAGGTCCTCGCCGTCCAGATCCTCCGGTTCGCCGAAGACGGCCTCTGGGGGAGGCTCTCCGCCCTGGGGATCCTGATGATCTTCATTTCCACGACGCTGGTGATCATCGTCTCCCGGATCGGAGCGAGGCTGACGAAGGTCGATTCATAAGGGCCGCCAGGACCTCTCTCTGAAATGGTATTATGAAACTTTTTTGAATTTCTGCCCTTCTGTCATAGCGAGGAGCGGAGCGACGAAGCAATCCGACGCAGTCGTTGCGAGGGCTTCCGCCCGAAGCAATCTCATCAATGCAGTAACTTATGGGATTGCTTCGTCGGCCTTTGGCCTCCTCGCAATGACCAATGGCGCGTTTTTCAAAGGTCTCATTGCCCCTTCTCCCTGTACCCGAACTCCTGGAGCATACGGGGGTCGCGGGTCCAGTCCTTCGCGACGCGAACGAAGAGTTCGAGGAAGACCTTGGCGGCGAAGAACTTCTCCATCTCCACGCGCGCCCTTGTTCCGATCTCCTTTAGCATCGCGCCCTTCTTGCCGATGATGATTCCTTTCTGCGAATCCTTTTCCACGTGGATGGTTGCCGCAATCCGAATCATGTTCTTTGCCTCGTCCTCCTTGAAGGCGTCCACGACGACGGCGGTCACGTAGGGGATCTCCTTGTGGGTGCGGAGGGTAATCTTCTCCCGGATGATCTCGGCAGCGATGAAACGCTCGGAGCGGTCCGTCATCATCTCCTCGGGAAAGTACTGCGGCCCCTCGGGGAGGAGCTTCCAGATCTCCGTGGTCAGAACGTCCACGCCCCGGCCTTTCAGGGCGGAAATCGGCAGGATCTCCCGGAATGGAAAAAGGTTGCCGTATGCCTCGATCAGCGGCAGCAGCAGCGGTCCTTCCACGAGATCGATCTTGTTGATCACGAGAAAAACGGGGATCGGTTTTTCCCGGAGGGATTCCATAATGGACCGGTCATCCGGGTGGGGGAGAGGGGCCGCCTCGGCGAGGAGCAAAATGAGATCAACGGCTCCGATGGTTCCCGTCGCCGTCTCGATCATTGCCCGGTTCAGCGGCGTCGTTCCGCTGTGAATCCCAGGCGTGTCGAGGAAAATCAGTTGCCCCGGCTGCGGCTCCGGGAGGTTCCGGATCCCCATGATTTTGTTCCGCGTTGTCTGGGGTTTGTGCGTCGTGATGGCTATCCGCTCGCCGACGATCGCGTTCAGAAGCGTCGATTTTCCCACATTGGGCCTGCCGATGATGCCGATGAAACCCGATTTGAACACGTCCGCCTCCGTTGCAGTTGGGCGAGGAATTGGGGACACCTTGCTGGGAATTATGGGGACACCTTGCTGCAAGGTGTCCCCATAATTCCCGGGCGACACGATAGCACGTCGGCCATCCGCATGCAAATCTTGATGCCCTCGTAAAAGTCGCAAACCACCCTCCCCCTTGATGGGAGTAAATAATCTTCCCTCCCCCTTGATGGGGGAGGGTCAGGGTGGGGGTGAAATTTCACTTTTTACGAGGTCGTCAACCTTTCCCAAGACTTGAGACCTTTGAATTTCTGCCCTTCCCGTCATTGCGAGGAGCGGAGCGACAAAGCAATCCGACGCAGTCGTTGCGAAGGCTTCCGCCCGAAGCGATCTCATCAATGCAGTAACTTATGGGATTGCTTCGTCGGCCTTTGGCCTCCTCGCAATGACGAATGGCGAGTTTTTCAAAGGTCTCGACTT
>JAHIMW010000213.1 GCA_018896355.1 Pseudomonadota bacterium | reverse complement strand
GGCGCGATTGGCGCCGACTTGCTGTACCCCGCGGTTCCAGAACAGATAGGCAAGAATAGACGGAAACACCGCGAAATAAACCATTCCTGCGCCGGTTGCTGCATTCCATACGGCGACGCGACCGCTTGCCAGTTCGGCCAGGTAGAGCGGCAGCATCAGCAGCACGATGCCGCCGACGACTGCGGCGCCAAAAAACGCCATGGTTCCGATGCCGGCGGGCCGCCACCGCAGCAGCAAGGCCAGTACCCAGCGCCAGAACGCCATTGTTGCCGGCGGCATCAGATTATGCAGAGCGCGCGCCAACACTGCGTTCCCCGCCCAGAACAGCGCGCTCAGCGTCAGCAGCAGATACGGCCATGCGGTCGCTTCGTTCCGGACGATCATATTGCTTCTCCTTACAGCAGGGGAACAGGGCCCCGATCCCTCTGCGTGCCGGCATGGAAATAATAGGCAGCGGTCACCATTTATTTCAGCAGTTCTCCCCGAATGATGAGAATGATCGCCCGCGCCGATACCGGAATACGGATCAGCTCATCGGCGCTTACCTCGCTGAACCTTTCGTCGGGCAGCGTGAGCTCTTCGCATAGGAACACGCGCCGGCCTTTCCCCAGTTTCGGGATCATCCCTGCGGCCCAGCGGAGCGATCCTTCCCGTCCGCCGAGGACCGCAATCTTTCCGGCGGGGCGCAGATCGTCGGCGGACTCCTCCGGATCGGAGCTGTGGGCCGATATGATCCTCGCGTCCTGCCAGTCGAGGCCAAGTTTTGCGAAGGCGACCTGGATGGAGCTGATTCCGGGAATCACCTCGCAGTTCTCCCGTCCAAAGCGTCGGATTACCGGTTGCGCGAGGCTCGCAATGCCCGGATCGCCGGTCGCGAGGAGAACCACCTGCCGCCCGGCGTCGCGTCGGGCGGCGATGGTGTCGAGGGTTCCCTCGATGTCCACGCCCGAATCGATCCTCTCCGCGGCGACCTCCGGGAAATACTCCATCAGGCGCCGGGAGACGATGAGAACGTCGGCCTTCCGTACGGCCGCCTTTGCCGCCGGCGTGATGTAGGATTCCGCACCGGGTCCGCATCCGACGACGATGATCTTCTTTTTTGCTACAGCCATGGTTTCAGCTCTCCATCAGAATTCCACCCCTTTTTGGGCCTTCCGGCCGCTGTCGAATCCGTGCTTGATGCAGCGGACCTCGGAGACGGTGTCGGCGGCTTGGATCAGCCCTTCAGTGGCGCCCCGTCCGGTCAGGACGACGGTGCAATCGGGGGCCGCCTCGCGGAGAAGCGCCAGGACGGCATCCTCGGCGAGCAGGTTCAGCGTGACGGCCGTGCAGATCTCGTCGAGGACGACCATTCCGTAGCGCCCCGAGGAGGCCGCCTCACCGGCGATCCGAAGCCCCTCTTCCGCCGCCCGGCGGTGGTCCGCGAATCGCGGGTCGGTCGGGCGCGGGACGAAACCGAGGCCCGTAACATAGATCTCGACGCCGGCCATCGCCTTCAGGGCGGCGAATTCGCCGGTCTCCGTATCGGACTTGACGAACTGGATTGCCGAGACCGGGATGGCGTGGCCGTGCGCCCTGAGGACCATCCCCAGTGCCGCCGTCGTCTTCCCTTTTCCGTCACCGGTGAAGATCAGAATCCTGCCTGCTGCTGTCATCGTAGGAGCCTCTTTCGATCTTGATGTCTTTCCCGCTGATTTCATGAGGATATTTTGACAATATCCTTGACTCGTTGGGGGGAGCGGAAGCCGGCGAGCGCCTCGGGAAGCTTTTCCAAGGGATATATGTTCGTGATGAAAAGATCCGAACGGATCTCCCCTTTCTGCAGCAGATCGATCGCGGCGCGAAACTCGTCCCGGTAGGTCATCGCGCCCTGGATGAGCAGTTCCTTCCTGGCGATCAGCGCCGTCGGGACGGGGGCGCTTTTCTGAAACCCGTGCAGGGCCAAGGCGAGGGGTTCGGTCAACGCCGCCGCCGAATCGGAGAGCCCCTCCGGCAGCGTCCAGACGTATTTCCGGGGCGCGGTAACATATTCCGCGAAGACGCCATCGACATCCAGCCCCAGCCTCACCCGGTTAGGGCAGATGTTCTCCATGCCGCTCCGGCAGGTTTCGCATTGCCCACAGGCGAAATTAGGCTGGATGGCCACCCGCTCCCCAATATGGATCCCCACAACCCCCAGGCCGAGGTCGGCAATCTCTCCCACGGCCTCGTGGCCGGCGATGACCGGGAAGTCCCCCCCCAGGTCCCCCCGGTATTTGGCGAAATCGGTCCCGCAGATCCCCGCCTCCCGGACTCTGACGAGCACCTCGCCCTCGCGGGGCACAGGCACGGGCAGATCCCGGATTTCAATCTTTTGGGGTCCGACCAGCAGCGCTGCCTTCATGAGGTCTCCTTCCCTGAGGATTCACGAACGTTTTTCATCCTTTCGCCGCTGACGGGTGCAATCGCTGCCGGCGGAGATGGATCACCCCGTTGGTCGGCAGGGATTGCAGGATCGTTCCGGTAAGATATTGATTTTCAACGCGTAGAGTATAGGGAAAGGGTTTCTGCGTGTCAAGGAGGAAAGAGGGAGGGAGGGAGGGAGGCGCCAGTTTTTTCTGTCAAGGTGAGAGTTCTTGACAAGCTATCTCCGTTTCATTTAGAGTCCAATGGTCCTGCCGGAGGAAGCTGCTTCATGACACTCATCAACCGCCTCGCTCCATTTCCCGCTTTTTTCGTCCGACGGAAAATATTCGGGCAAAAGATTCCCCTTTTGGCAGATTTCAAGCTGACCTACCGCTGCAACCTCGCGTGTGTCGCCTGTCCGTTTCATCGTCGCACCGGAGAAGAAAGTGACCATATGAGCTGGACATCGGCCATGACCTCACTCGACGCCTTGAAGCGTCTGGGCACCCTGATTGTCGTTTTTGAAGGTGGGGAGCCGCTCATGTGGCAGGATGGCCGATACGATCTGTACGATTTAATTGACTATGCCAAAAGGCACTTCCCCCGGGTCGCCGTGACCACAAACGGCACCTTTCCTCTGGATATGCCGGCGGACATCATCTGGGTCAGCCTCGACGGACTAAAGGAAACCCATGACCGGCTGCGCTCCGGATCTTTCGACAAGGTTTGGTCGAACCTCCACGCATCCAGACATGGCCGTCTCTTCGTTCATTTTACGATCAACCGGGAGAATCGACACGATATCCGGCCGCTTCTGGAAAAACTGAAAAACATACCGGCATTCTGCGGCATGACCGTCCAGCTCTTCTACCCCTATGGTCAGGGAGAGGCGCCTTTGACCTTGTCCGATGGTGAACGGAGTGCCGTTCTGGAAGATGTGATTGCAATGAAGAAGCAGGGTTTTCCGATCCTCAACTCCGCCGGGCGTCTTAGGGCCATGATCAGGAATGACTGGCGCTGCCACGATGATATTCTCATTAATGTTGATCCCGACGGCACCTTTACGCGCGGCTGTTACGTCAAGAGTCGTGGCCGGATCAATTGCCGGGCCTGTGGCTTTTCTGCTGTCTCCGAGGCCTCGGGCGCCATAGACCTCCTTCCCGGATCATTGAGGGCTGGATGGTCGATCTTCTTGAAGTGATTCATCATCAGGGGAGAGGTTTAGACCATGACGGAAGTCAGGGTGCTGTCTGCAACGGGCATGCTTGGGTCCGGCTTCATGGAATCGTCCTTTGAGCGCGGGATATCGCTTAAGACCCATGTAATCGGTTGCGACGCTGGTTCTACCGACGGCGGACCTGCCTATTTGGGCGCCGGTGATCGTTACTTTTCAAAAGAGGCCACCAAGCGCGATCTTCGCTTGATGCTGACCGGTCGCGACAGGCTCGACGTGCCGCTCATCATCGGCTCCTGCGGGATGGCTGGCGGGGACTCGGCGTCGACTGGATGCGGGATGATCATTTCGATGTTGAGCCGCTGGATATGGACGCCCGCTGCACACCGCAAAGCGTTGCATCCCATACGCTGTACGAGAATGCCGACCCATTCCTCATCACGGAACCCGATGGAACCATAGATTCGACCGGTTCTCGATACGAGGCCCTCAGCGATCGTGCGGTTCGCGTGTACGGTTCGCAGTTCCGAAAGGCCGATCGTATCACCATCAAACTGGAAGGGGCCGAACTTGACGGTTATCAGTCCGTGATCGTCGCCGGAGGCCGCGAGGGACATTCCGGCGAAAACGTAACCTACCGTGAAAGGAAAGAGAATCATCATGAAAATCTACGTTCTCGATCAATTTGTTCCGTGCGGCGTTGAGTTTGCAATCCAACATGCGGATGTGGTGCGATGGGACGACCCTCGCGTAAAAAACTGGCACGAAGACGCCGATGGCCTTATGGTGCGTGTAACGCCGCTCACGGCGGAAGATTTTGCCAAAGCGAAGAAATTGAGAGTCGTTGCGAAACAGGGCGTCGGCGTTAATCTCATCGATCTGGCCGCGGCCAAGGCGCACGGCGTCATCGTCTGCAACACGCCCGGCGTGAACAGTGAGGCGGTTGCCGAAATGGGACTTGCCCTTGCCCTCGCCGTGACGAGGCGCGTGGCGGAATTCGACCGCCGTATCCGCTCCGGGGAGGTTGTGAAAAGAATCAATTTCCTCGGCATCGAACTTTGGGAAAAGACCGTCGGCGTGATCGGAATGGGTAATATCGGCGCCCGGATCGCGCGCAAATATCACGCGGCCTTTAACACGAAGCTCCTTGCCTATGACCCGTATGCACCTGACGGTCATTGGCCGGATATCCCCCATGAGCGCGTTTCATCTCTGGATGCGCTCCTGCCGCGAGTCGATGTATTGACCATCCACACGCCCTTGACGCCGGAAACCAGGCATTTGATCGGGCGCCGTGAACTTGGGCTCATGAAAGAAACCGCTGTCCTGGTGAACGTATCGCGCGGTGAGGTTGTCGATGAGGAAGCGCTTTATGAAGTACTGAAGTCCGGCCACCTTTTTGGGGCCGGACTCGACGTATTCAAGAAGGAGCCGCCGACGACGGATAACCCGTTGGTCAGTTTGCCGAACGTTGTTGCCACCCCTCATGCCGCGGGTGGAACCCGAGAGGCTCAGGAGAAGAGTTCGCTGGTCACCGCTCAGCAATTGGTCCATGTTCTAAACGGCGGTCAACCCCTTAACCGCGTCGCATGAGGTTGCAAAAAAGATCGAACCGCCCCGCGATGCCCAAGACGGTAACGCCGCCGGCGATCAGACCGGACGTCGTTCGCGGAATTTTAAGGAGATTCAGATAGGTTTCTCGCAATAATTTTACTTGACAGGACGATTTGGATGAATATAATCCCCACTGAAATAGTAGAATTGGTAGAGATGGAGACGGGGATATCCGATGAAACTGTCAACGAGGGGCAGATACGGGGTGAGACTGATGCTCGATCTGGCTCTCCATTACGGGGAAGGGCCGATCCTGCTGAAGGAGATTGCCGAACGTCAGGGGATTTCCGAAAAGTATCTCTGGCAGCTCATCAACCCGCTGAAGACGACGGGACTTGTGACCTCTCAGCGCGGGATGCACGGCGGATATGCCCTCGGAAAGGCGCCGGAGGTCATCACCGTCAAGGAGATTCTCCAGATCCTGGAAGGGTCGCTTTGTCTGGTAGATTGCGTCGACAACCCGTCGCTCTGTGAGCGGGCGCCGTCTTGCATCTCCAGGGACATCTGGGGGGATGCGTCGAGGAGCATGCAGCTGACACTTCAGAACACGACGCTTGCAGCGATGGTGGAAAGACAGAAGCACAAGGCGGAGGTGAATCGTTAAGCAAGATAATAATCTGAGGAATATTTTGATGTGCATGTGTTATAATACCGGGCGGGGAGGTCTGTTCATGTGAAGGCGGTTCGCATCCATGAAAGAGGCAACCCGCTGACCGGGAGAGGTCCAGCGGGTTTTTTTGTTACATACAAAACAAAACTCTCTTAAAAGGTGTTTCCTCATCCGCGTATCTATTGCCGGAAAGGAAACACCAAGGCGGCCGCAGGGAAAGAAACTATGAACGCTGTATTAAAAACGGAATCCTCGGAACCGACGCCGGAGGACTGTAACCGCTCCATCGGGATCGTTGAGACGCGGTATTACACCTTTGCCGAACCGCCCGGGACGATCACGCTGGAGAGCGGGGAGACGCTGGGGCCGGTGACGCTCGCCTATGAAACCTATGGAACGCTGAATCGGGAAAAGTCCAATGCGATCCTCGTGCTGCATGCCCTTTCCGGGGATGCCCACGCGGCCGGACTCCTCCGGGAGGAAGAGGCCCCCGGCTGGTGGGACGCGATGATCGGGCCGGGGAAGCCTTTCGACACGGGCCAATATTTCGTGATCTGTTCCAATGTGATCGGGGGATGCAAGGGAAGCACGGGTCCTTCCTCCGAGAATCCGCAGAGCGGGAAACCATACGGGACGGAATTCCCCTTCGTCACGATTGCCGATATGGTCCACGCCCAACGACATCTGATCGATTTTCTCGGGATCGACCGGCTGCTCTGCGTGGCCGGCGGTTCGATGGGGGGGATGCAGGCCCTCCAGTGGGTGGCCTCCTATCCCGAGCGGGTCCGGTCCGCCATCCCGATCGCCGCGGCGCTGAAACATTCGCCGCAGCAGATCGCCTTCAACGAGGTGAGCAGACAATCGATCATGGCCGATCCGGCCTGGCGGGACGGGAATTATTACGAAACCGGTCAGCCGGAGAGGGGGCTCTCTGTGGCCCGGATGATCGGCCACATCACCTTCATGAGCGACCAGTCGATGGAGGAGAAGTTTTCCCGGAAATTGAAAAAAGACCATTTCAATTTCAATTTCGACGCGGACTTCGAAGTGGAAGGGTATCTCCGGTACCGGGGCGCGAATTTTGTCAAGCGCTTTGACGCAAACTCCTATCTTTACATTACGAAGGCGATGGACTATTTTGACCTGTCCGGCGGGAAATTGATCAACGGCAGGGCGGTGGACACCCGCTTTCTGGTCATCTCCTTCAAGTCGGACTGGCTCTATCCCTCGCATCAGTCGCAGGAGATCGTCCGACAATTGAAGCTCAAACAGGTCGATGCGACCTACTGCGAGCTGAAATCAACCTATGGCCACGACGCCTTTTTGGTGGAACTGGAGGGACAGACGACCCTGATCCACCATTTTCTGGAGAAGACGTATCTCGGTCCGAGGAATGGAAATAGAAATGGAAATCATCGATAACGGCATCCGTCCGGATCATCGGATCATTTTCGACATGATCGAACCGGGATCCCGTGTTCTGGATCTCGGCTGCGGCACGGGCGACCTGCTTCAACTCGTGGCGCGGGACAAGGACGCCCGCGTCCAGGGGATCGAGTTGGATGAGCATGCGATCTACGAGTGTGTCCGAAAAGGGCTTTCCGTCTGTCAGAGCGATATCGAAAGCGGTCTTGCGGAATATCCGGACGGCTCGTTCGATTATGTGATCCTGAACCAGAGCCTCCAGGAGATCCGGAAGGTCTTTTTCCTCCTCCGGGAGGCCCTCCGGGTGGGGAACAGGGTGATCGTCGGGTTTCCCAACTTTGCCTACATCAACGCCCGCGTCTGTCTCGGTTTGGGTGGGAAGGCGCCCATGACTCAGTCTCTGCCCTACCGCTGGTATGACACCCCCAACGTACGGTTCCTGAGCATCAGCGATTTCCGGAGTTTCTGCGAGGAGAAGGGATTTGCGGTCCGGAAGGCCTGCTTTCTCAACGGGGAAAGAACGATCACCTTCTGGCCGAACCTCCGGGCGCTGGGTGCGATCTTTCTTCTTTCATGGGAGGAAAAGAAGGGTCGGTGACGCCAAAGCAACGCGATGGTGGGGACACCTTGCGGCAATTCGGTCCCCGTATTTTCCTTGACCAGATGCGCGGTAAGCCTCGGCCTTCAGGCCGGGGAAGGATAGCGCGGACGGCGCAGAAAATTCACCGGATATTAAGGTGGATTACACTCCGCTAATCCACCCTACACCTGCTAACAGATTGCACGGCTGGCCCAAGGGGGACGGAAAAGAGAACAAGAGACGCGGTTCGGGAGAAGATGATGCATCCGATCTATATGGATTATGCGGCGACGACGCCAACCGATCAACGGGTGGTTGAGGCGATGCTGCCCTTTTTCGGCGATATTTTCGGCAACCCCGCGAGCCTCCATGGTTTCGGACAGGATGCCCGTGCGGCCATCGAAGAGGCGCGGGCAAAGATCGCCTCTTTTATCGGCGCCAAACCGGCGGAGGTCGTTTTTACGAGCAGCGGCACGGAGAGCGACAACTTCGCGATCAAGGGGGTGGCCTGGGCGAACCGCAAAGAGGGCGACCACATCGTCACATCCGCGATCGAGCACCACGCCGTGCTGGAGAGCTGCCGCTTTCTCGAGAAGGAGGGGTTCAAAGTCACCTGCCTTCCCGTGGACAGCGACGGACTGGTTGACCCGGCGGAGGTTGCGAAGGCGATCACGGACCGGACGGTCCTCATTTCCATCATGCATGCGAACAACGAGATCGGGACGGTCGAGCCGATCGCCGAGATCGGCCGGATCGCGAAGGAGAGGAAGGTCTATTTTCATACGGATGCCGTGCAGACCTTCGGTCACCTGCCGTTTACGGTGGATGAACTGAACGTCGATCTGCTGAGCGCCTCGGCACACAAGCTCTGCGGACCCAAGGGGGTGGGGCTGCTCTACATCCGGGAGGGGACGCGGATCGTTCCGTTCATGCACGGCGGCGAGCAGGAAAACGGCCGCCGCGCCTCCACGCAGAATGTTCCCGGGATCGTCGGTTTCGGGAAGGCGGTGGAGCTTGCGGCGGCGACGCTCGCCGAAGAGGCGGAAAGGTTGACCGCCTTTCGGGACCGCTTCATCAAGGGCATCTTCGAGCGGCTCGACGGAATCCGTCTCAACGGACATCCCACGCGGCGGCTTCCCAACAACATCAGCCTCTCCGTGGAATCGATTGAAGGGGAGGGGATGATCCTGAGTCTCGACATGCTGGGGATCGCCTGTTCAACCGGTTCGGCCTGTTCCGCATCCAGTCTCGAACCGTCGCACTGTCTCACAGCCATCGGCCTGCCGCACGAGTTCTCTCACGGCTCGCTCCGATTCAGTCTGGGGAGGTTCACGAAAGAGAGCGATATCGATGCGGTCCTGGAGGCGCTGCCGCAGGTCGTTAGAAGGCTGCGCGCGATGTCGCCGCTCCCCGGGGGGAAGGGGCCTGCATGAAGAAGGTGGCGGTTGCCATGAGCGGCGGCGTCGATTCCGCCGTGGCGGCCCTGCTTCTTAAAGAGAGCGGCCATGAGACGGTCGGCGTGACGATGTGCCTCGGGGTAACCCCGGCGGAAGGGGGACCTGTAAGGTGCTGCGGCGCCCGGGAGATTGAGGATGCGGGGAGCGTCTGCCGGGCGCTCGGGATCCGCCATTACGTCGTCGATTTCGCGGCGGATCTGGAAGAGAAGGTGATCGAACCTTTCGTTGCGGAATATCTCAGGGGACGGACGCCCAACCCGTGCGTCGCGTGCAACCGATGGCTCAAATTCGGTTCGCTGCTGAGCAAGGCGCTGGCCTGGGG
Source organism: Pseudomonadota bacterium (assembly GCA_018896355.1). Lineage (GTDB taxonomy): Bacteria > Desulfobacterota > Syntrophia > Syntrophales > UBA5619 > UBA5619. Next base: position 6,611 of record JAHIMW010000213.1, on the reverse strand, counting down.
GTTTGACGGCCTCGCCACGGGCCATTATGCCGCCATCGAAACCGGCGACGGCGGATGTCTTCTCAAAAGGCCGAAGGACCGGCGGAAGGATCAGACCTATTTCCTCCATGCGATCCCTCGGGAGACGCTGGCAAAGGTGCTCTTCCCGCTGGCCGGCTATACGAAGGACGAGGTACGGGCCATCGCGGAGCGGGTCGGCCTGCCCGTCTTTGACAAGCGGGAGAGCCAGGACGTCTGCTTCATGCCGGCTGAGGGGCACGGCGCTTTTCTCCGCAGCCGGGGGGCGGGGGTTGAACCCGGGGAGATCGTCAACCTTGAAGGGCGGGTCCTCGGACGGCACACCGGGATCGCCTGCTACACCATCGGCCAGCGGGGAGGCCTGCGCATAAGTTCTCCGGCGCCTCTGTATGTGGTCGCTATAGACGCGGCCCGGAACCGCCTCGTCGTCGGCGGGAAAACCGATCTCCTGGCGTCGGGGCTTGTCGCGGGGGAGGTGAACCGCCTGGTCGACGCGTTCCCGGAGGAGGCGCGGGCGAAGATCCGTTACGCCCACCGGGCCGCGCGCTGCCGGATTTCCGAGGAGAGGGACGGCCGCCTCACAGTCCGGTTCGCGGCGCCGCAGGAGGCTGTAGCACCGGGACAATCCGTCGTTCTCTACGACAAAGAGACCGTCCTGGGCGGCGGGATCATTCAGGAGGTATTATAAAGTGGAACTTGTTGAAAAAATAGGGCGGTTGAAGAAGGAACGCAAGGCGGTCATCCTCGCCCACAACTATCAGATCCCCGAGGTTCAGGATTGCGCCGACTTCGTCGGCGACTCCCTGGATCTGAGCATCAAGGCCTCGCAGACGGATGCGGAGGTGATCGTCTTCTGCGGGGTGCACTTCATGGCGGAAACGGCGAAGATCCTCTCGCCGGGAAAGACCGTGCTGCTGCCGGACAAGAAGGCCGGCTGTCCGATGGCGGACATGATCACGGCGGAGCAGCTTCGCGCGCTGAAGGCGGAACATCCTCGGGCAAAGGTTCTCTGCTATGTGAACACCTCGGCCGAGGTCAAGGCGGAGTGCGACCTCTGCTGCACGTCGGCGAACGCCGTACGGATGGTCGGAGAGGTGTTGAAGGAGGCCGGGGAGATCATCTTTGTTCCCGACCGCTATCTGGCCGCCTTCGTGGCCGGGCAGACCGGCCGCACCTTTATCGTCTGGCAGGGATTCTGCCCCACCCACGCCCAAATTATGCCGGAACATATCCGGGCAGCGCGGGCCCTCCATCCGGGGGCGGTCGTGATGGTCCACCCTGAATGCCGGCCGGATGTGGCGGTGCTTGCGGATCTGGTGATTTCCACCGGCGGGATGCTCCGCTATGCGCGGGAGGCTACAGCGCGCGAGATTATTGTCGGGACGGAGCCCGGGATCATCCATCGTCTGAAGAAGGAGAACCCGGACAGGATATTCCATCCGGTTTCGGACTCGGTCGTCTGCCCGAACATGAAGCGGACCAGCCTGGAGAAGATCCTCTGGTCCCTGGAGGACATGACGTATGCGATCGAGGTGCCGGAGGAGACCGCATCGCGGGCGAGGCTATGCATTGCGGCGATGCTGAACGTCGGACGATAGGAGAAAGGAATGGAGCCCACAAAAAATGTCGAGGTGCTGCATATCGACCGCGAGACGGTCGGATCCCGGACCGAGCAGACGGCCAGCGAGTTTCCGCTGACGATCATGCTCAACGGCGAACAACTGGTCACGGTCCTCTGTTCCCCCGGCGATCTGGAGGCGCTGGCCGTCGGCTTCCTCTATTCCGAGGGGATGATCCGGGCGAAAGAAGAGATCACGGCGATGTCGCTCGACGGGGAACTGGGGATCGTCCGGATCCGCACGGCGGAAGACAAGACCCAGGACGGAAAGCTCTTCATGAAGCGCGTTCTGACCACCGGCTGCGGCCGGGGGATGGCCTTTTACAGTTTTGCCGACGTGGACCGCAAAAAGAAGGTTCTCTCCAATATGCGGGTGACCCCGGCGGAGGTGCTGGCGCTGAGCCGGCGCTTTCAGGGCGCCTCCGAACTCTACCGGACCACGCGCGGGGTCCACAGCGCGGCCCTCTGCGATAACAGAGAGATCCTCGTCTTCGCGGAGGATATCGGGAGGCACAATGCGGTTGACAAGGTTATCGGCCGCTGTCTGCGGGAGGAGATTCCGGTCGCCGACCGGATCCTGATGACGAGCGGGCGGATCTCTTCGGAGATCCTCTTCAAGACCGCCGGGAGCAACATTCCGGTGCTGATCTCCAAATCGGCCCCGACCGACATGGGCGTCGAACTTGCGCGGGAGCTGGGGATCACTCTGATCGCTTCAGTGCGCGGAGGCGGCATGAATGTCTATGCAGGCGTTGAACGGATCGACCTCGCAAAATGAAAGGTGTAAGGTGTGAGGTGTTAGGCGATTACGCCGGAAGAGGAGAAGACGTATGAAGGGAACGGTCATTGCCGTCTGTCGTAGTGAAAAGACGGGAACGAAGAAAGAACCCTGCGGGACGGGCGTTTTTATCGAGGATTACGGTCTGGAAGGGGATGCGCACGCGGCGCGGGGCATCGCGAGGCAGGTGAGCCTGCTTGCCGAAGAGAGCATCGACAAGATGCAGGGCCACGGCATAGAGCTTCATTTCGGCGATTTTGCCGAGAACCTGACGATCCGTGGAATGGAGCTCTTCTCCCTTCCCGTTGGGACGAGACTCCGGGTCGGGGGGGAAGTCGTTCTTGAAATCAGCCAGATCGGGAAGAGCTGTCATAGCGGCTGCGCGATCTTCCAGGCGGTGGGAAGCTGCATCATGCCGAAGGAGGGGGTCTTCGGCCGGGTGATCCGGGGCGGGACGATCGGAACGGGGGATGTTGTGGCGATCATGAAGGAAGGGGAAGAAGGGAATCATGGCAAACGGGGATGAAAAGAGGGTCGCGGCAACCGAAATGACGGCGGAGGATGATTTCTCCGGGCTCGTGGAGTCGCTCTGCACCCTGAAGAACGGCTCCGCCGCGGCGATGAGGAAGCGCTGGCAGGAGCAGGCGCTTCCGTCCCGGCAGGTGGTCGGCGAGATCGTCGAGGCGCTCCGCTCCATCCTTTTCCCGGGTTACTTCGGTTTTTCCGAACTCAAGGCGGAGAGCCTCCGGTTTCATGTCGGATCGACGCTGGACCACATCCGGCGCGATCTTCAGGAACAGATCAAACGCGGGCTCTGCTTCTCCTGCGAGGAGGGGCCGGAGTGCCTGCCCTTCTGCGACCAGAAGGCGCGCGATTTGACCGGCGCGTTTCTCCAGCGGCTGCCGGGGGTGAAGAGACAGCTCGCGCTGGACGTCAGGGCCGCCTATGAGGGAGATCCGGCGGCCGCGAATCCGGACGAGGTGATCTTCTGTTATCCGGGGCTCGCGGCGATCACGAACTACCGTCTGGCCCATGAACTGCGTCTGCTTGGCGTGCCGATCATCCCGAGGATGATCACCGAGGCGGCGCACAGCGCGACGGGCATCGATATTCACCCCGGGGCGGTCATCGGGGAGAATTTTTTTATCGATCACGGAACCGGGATTGTTATCGGGGAGACCTGCATCATCGGCAACCGCGTCCGCATCTACCAGGGGGTCACCCTTGGGGCGAAGAGTTTTCAACTGGATGGGGATGGCAACCCGGTTCGGGGGATCGACCGGCATCCGATCGTCGAGGACGAGGTGACCATCTACTCCGGCGCGACGATCCTCGGCCGGGTGACGATCGGCCGCGGCTCGGTGATCGGCGGCAATGTCTGGCTCGTCCACAGCGTGCCGCCGGGGAGCCGGATCACCCAGGCCCAGAGCCGCGAGGATGAGTTCGAACGGGGAGCGGGGATCTGAAACATGCGTGAGAACGCAAAGGGGCAGATTACCGGAGGGAAGAACACCATCTTAATGAATGGCAACAATCATGTCTCGAAAAAAGCTGATCATGATAGGAATGATTGTAGGTTCGATAGTGGGAGGGTATCTGCCTGCTCTGTTTGGGCTCGACGAACTCATGGTCTCATTATTGGGCAGTTTTATCGGCGGGATTATTGGCGTATGGAGTGGTTATAAGTTTTCCGTGTAGGAAAAGGTAGGGTGGCATTGCTAAATGATTCAGCACGGAGGCCTTTTCGGGGTCCAGCCAGACCGCATATCCCTGATGCTTGAGACGTCATCACTGAATATAGTCTCATCCCTGGACTAGTCGAGAACGGCATAGATGCACTCATTATTGAAAGAGAGATTCTCGGCAAATGCGCTTGCGTTGCAGCTTCCCTTCCGTAATGCGCAGGAGCTACCAGGGAAATGAGGAAATATGCCGGTCATTGGGAACACCTACAAACAAACGCTCTCAATCGACGAAAATACTAAGGATTATCGTTTAAGTGGAGCATTACGCTAGAAATCACCTGCCTGCATGAGCGCCAGCGAAATGCAGGTCAGGTGGATTGACTGGTTAGGCGGTGTTTTGCCTTTGTTCATCTGTTGAGCAGGGACTTGATAGCACGCAGGAAACTCTCCGCAGCCTGAATCGCCCTCTCCGCTTGTGGCTGAGACACATGTGCTGTGCCCCCATAATCCCCAACATTGCGTATTTCAAAAAGCCAGTTCAAATCCTTGCCATGTTCCTTGCTCAATTTCCCCGTCTTGACAAATCGCTGATGAATCGAAGCAATGACCCCGCTATGCTTGCTGAAATCCAAACCCCCGTTGAGCAAAACCGCTGTGGCTCCGTAAAAGGCTGCATAATACGCACGCGACGCTGCAAAATCGTGGTAGCCTTTGACAGTTAGGTCTTTAGCCGCTTGGATAGATTGCTCTGCTCGTTCAAGATTAGCGGCGATTTCCTGCTCGTATTCTGGCGTCATACCAGTATTCCTTCCCGTTTTGCGTTTCGATAGAGTTGAATACTTCCGCTCTCAAATTCATCCGGAGGAACGGGTTTGGCGGAAATAAGCTGCTCTGACTCTAATTGGATGGGATACAGCACATCTATAACCTGACGCAGTTCTGAAAAATAGTCGAAGGGTTTGCTTAACAAAACGAGCAAATCAATGTCACTCATTGAGTCAGCTTGGTTGCGTGCTACAGACCCATACAGAATCAGACCCTTGAGCTGAGAACCATAATGGCTTTCAAGAGCCGCTTTGCATTTTCTCACCACTTCACTTATTGTTTCCATTTGAATCACCCTCTTTCAATTCGCGTCGCGCGCCTAACCGTCAGAGATAACCCGCCGGCCACGGACTAAACAATTTAGCACCGCGCATAATTCCGGTCGGGTTGATTGATTTGTTATGCTAATTCTTTTATTATGTGCTTTGCAAGGTTCTCATCAATCTCGCCATGTCTTGGAACAGGTTGTTTCTTGCCTGTTTTAGGATTCGCATAAAGATCGTGGCGGCCGCCGTGCCTCACAAGCACACACCCTACAGACAATATTCTCTTCAGCAATTCTTTTCTTTTCATACATTCATGGCAAGTTCTTTGATTTCGTGCTGCTCCGGGACATCTTCCAGTGTCATCATCGCGTAAGCGTCCTTCATGTTATCTTCAAGTTCTTCCAAAGTCTCGCCTTGCGTCATTATTTCTGGATGTTCTAGGAGTTTTCCCACCCAAAACTTTTCGCTTTTCCAATAGATCATTTTTAGCTTTGTTTCCATGCTGCAACCTCCTAAGCTTGGTATTTCCTTATCAATATAATATCACATGAAGTAAGGATAGGAAATATCTTTTATAATCATTGCATAACGCCGCAAATCAGACGCGCAGTTTTTTGTGCGTCGGCTGAATTTGCCGTGTTAGGCATTTTCATTTGCGAATATATTCATTCAATGTTGATCCCAGTGCCCCATACTCCTCCACTAATCCTTCGTACGTGGCCACGTCAGATTTGTATTGGTCCATTGTGTAGCTTCGTAAATCACCCTGGCTCTTGTCATAAAGCCTTCTGCACATGTTCCGTAAGAACTGCATTGTCTTGAGGAGAGCCGTAACGTACTGCTGAAACACGATTGGGACTCCGTCTCTGTTGCTTGTGGAGGTAGCGAGCTGTTCCAATTCTGAAACCAAGGAATCAAGCTCTCTGTGGTGTTGGCCGTAGTCTATAGGCTTGAAGAGGCCAGGTATTGGAATAGCCCCGCGCAAGGAAAACTTAAAAATCTTGTCATGTATTGCGACATACCTCTCAAGTATCGCATGCACTTTATACATCTCGCTGGGAAGCTCAGACATGCGTTCTCTCCTTTGCATAAATGCCTTTAAATGCTTATACCGATCGGTATAAAATCCTTCGCGACCCACCGCTGTCTGTAAACAAAAAACCCCGCACTCTTTTCGAGACACGGGGTTTCAATAATCAGTCCATGGCACCCTCACGGTTTGGGTTGGGGATTCACATGACGATTGCATTATCAATTAAATTCGCATGACTTTTACGCGAACAGCGTCATAATGTCAAGATCCTTGCTTGAAACCTGTCTCCTCCAGAAGTTCCGTCTTGCTGACGATCCCCTTTCGGTCTAGCAGATTGATCAGGGCTTCGGCATGGATGACCTCATACGTGAGGAGTTCATCGAAGGGG
>JAHIMW010000212.1 GCA_018896355.1 Pseudomonadota bacterium | reverse complement strand
GGCGGTGAAAAATCCCGGCATCATCGCGGAGGGAGCGAAGGCCTTCGGCAGCCAGTGCATCGTCCTCGGCATGGACGTAAAAAAAGTGATAGCAAGCAGTGAAATTCCGTCGGGATATGAGATGGTCATTCACGGCGGAAGAACCTTCACCGGCCTCGACGCCCTCCGCTGGGCAAAGGAGGCGGAGCGCCTCGGCGCGGGGGAGATCTGCCTGAACTCCATCGACGCCGACGGGACCCAAGACGGCTACGAACTCGACCTGACCGCGCTGATCTCCAGCCATGTCGGCATCCCGGTGATCGCCTCCGGCGGCGCGGGTAAACCGGAGCACCTCCTCGACGTCCTTACTCTCGGGAAAGCCGACGCCGCCCTGATCGCGTCGATGGTCCACTACCGGACCCATACCATTTCGGGAATCAAGAACTTTCTCCGCGACCACGGTGTCCAGACAAGGCTGCACTGGTAGGCAGCGGAAAAAAGGGTCAGGCCGGAAACAGGGTTTTCAACTTCAGAAGAAGCCCCACATTGCCTTCCACCCGGTATTTCCCCGACATGAAGGCGCCCTGGCCGTCCAGCGCCCCCTGCGATATGGCAAGCCACACCTCCGCCGGAGCCCTGATCAACACATCGGGTTTTTCGTGGGACCCTTCATGAAAGGTACACCGGTCGTCCGCAATTCTTAAATAAGCGCTGAACGTCTCCGATCCCGATATTTCGAACTGGTAGACGGCGTTTAGCCCCGGAACCGCTTCGCCCCGAAAACCCAGGGGCATCATCTTCAGGAGTTCATAACAACTCGACGCCGCCGCCGGTCCCGCCGGATGGGTCGGAGAGGCAGACATCGCTTTCTCCCCCGTCTTTCCGGCCTTCTCCTCCTTGATCAGGCCTCTGATCCATTCCTTTCGCATCTCCGGATCGTAAGCGGCCGGCGTAAAGCGCTGGTTCGCATAGGCCTCGAAACCGTCGAGAATTCCCGCGTTCTGCCAGTATAGATAATCGTCGCACATAAAGTCCTTTTCCCGCGTGACGAGGTCCCGCATGAAGAGGTAGGCATGGAGATCGTCACCCGTCACCGGGTAGCGTTTCTTCTCTTTGATGGCGCCCGCCAGCTCGCGGGCAAGGTCCTGCGCCCTGACCTCGACGGCCTCTTTCCCCAGGAACCCGCCCGGGCCCGTCCCGATGGCCACCAGTGCGCCGAGGGAAAAGGCGCCGTATATCCGGAGCATGCCCTCGATGTAGTGAGCCGTCGAAGTGTCGGCAAGGCCGGCGGACACCGTGACGGCCAACCCCGGTTTGGTTGCCCCGCGGGGCTTGTGACCGAATGCCAGGGAGCGGTCGATAAAGGCCTTCATCTGGGCCGTTACGTGTTTGAAATAGACCGGTGAGGCCAAGATGATCCCGTCCGCGGCGAACAATGCATCCGTGATGCCGGCATGGTCATCCTTGCGCCAGCATTTGCCTTTTTCAAGGCACACGGCACAGCCGATGCAGTAAGCGATTGCCTTGTCGGTGAGAAGGATTTCTTCCAGAACGATCCCCTCCCGGGAAAGGCCCTCTCCGATCATCCGGATCATCTGACTCGTGTTGCCGATGGCGCCGTGGGGCGAACCGTTGATGGCCACTACTCTAAGCTGATCGGTCATTTTCTCCTCCTGTTTCGGTTTGTTTGTCGTTTTTTCCGTGAGAGCCGATCCTACGGAGTGACCACCCTCCGCGGTCCCCAACGAATCAAGGCCCAATTTCCGTTGATAATACCGGGGGTACATCTTGTTCAAAGGAATGCCGATCCCGACCATAAGCAGGGTCGGCAAGCCGACCTGGAACAGCAGGCCCGCCAACGTACCGCCCGCCGGGAAAAAGAGCGCGGGGATGATCGTCATGAAAGCGGAAATGGCGAAGATGGCCACCCAGGCCCAGGTCAGATGGCGGTTGATTGTCTTAAAGATGTCCGTCTCCCAGACGGCCTCGGGGGTTGTTTTTCTTGCATAATATTCGGTGAAGTGCCGCTTTAAGATCAGGGCCGGCAGCGCCGAAACGGCAAACAGAACGAGGTAGAAAAGGCCGATGTTGAACTCGGCGATCACCTCGGCCGGACCCTGTGGGAAAAACAGGAATACGGCAGTGCTGAGCGCCATAAAAATCAGAATACCCCTGTCGATCGCGGACAGGCCGCTTATCCTTTTCCGCAGATACAGCGCAATGGTCATCAGCATGAGCCCCGCGACGCTCAGCGCCCGCATAGCGGGGATATGGAAACCGGTCATGTTCCCCAGTGTAAAGTAGATGCTCAGGATGATAAAGGGCAGTACGCCGGTGATTTTTTTCATGACAGCAGTCCCTCGTCCTTCAGGTGGCCGGACGCGGCGATCCGCCGCTGGAACGTCCGGTCGATCACGTAGTTGCGTGTTGCCCGGGCGGCCTGAACCAGCCGCTGGGTGAGTCCGGCGTCCTGATCCTCGGGCAGATGGGCGGTGAATCGCGCGCGCAGCCGCATCTCTTCATCGACGATCTGTTTGGCCGCGACGGCGTAAAAAGCCATGTCGGACGCCGCGATCCCCAGGGCGAGGCCCTGGGCGTAGATCCTGCCGATCGTTACATCCTGTCCGTTGTACTCTCCCGGCTCCAAAGGAAGGAGCAGTCCGTTTTCGATCAGGGTCTCGATCTGTTCGGAACTCAAGCCCGTGGCGTCGCAAAAGGCGGCTTCGTCGAGGGGAACTCCCTCGGCGCTGCCGAAGATGGTCTCGCTCAATTCGATCAGGGAGTCGGCATCCTTCCCCTCATCCTTCCGGGCGAGGATCATTATAATTTTACCCAGCGGAAAGGCATACCGGCTTTGCAGGGTTTTGATAAACTTGATCCGTTCGATGCACGCCGGATCGTAGTAGGCCATATTGGGACCCGTTCGGACGGGTTCGGGGAGCAATCCCCGGGCAACGTAGTGAAGGATGGCCGATTTCGGAAGGCCCGTGGCTTCCGCCAATTCCTTCATGCGCAAGCCCGGCACGGTAGGCCCCAATACACTGCTTTTTTTCGTTTTTTCCCTCATCAAGTGTTTTCATCCCCCTTCTTCAAATCGTGACGCCGGACTGTTCGGCGGTTCATTTGACCGTAATTGGAACCGTCATCACTGCTTGATCGAATTTGAAAGCGACCGTTTCATAATCGGGCAACCCGAAAAATCCCCTGGCATTGTTGGAAAAACCGTAGGGCTCTTTGGGCAAACCCATGGCATTTTTATCGAGGATGCTGTTTGCATTTTTGTCATGGTAGGCTTTGACGGCATATTTCCCCCACGGCAGATCCTTCAAGACCCATTCGACCTTGCCGTTTTTAATCGGCAATATCGTCCGCCGGAATGTCTCCCGTTCGCCTTTATACTCTTCGGGGGACTTGCAGAGCTCCGCCCTGGCGTCGCCTCGATCGTCTTCAAAACCACCGATCGAAACGATGAGGGTCCCTGTTTTTGTGTCGCTCTCCGGTCTTTCCTGCGATAAGGCCGTCATCGTCAGTAAAGACAGAACCCATACCCCCAGTATAAAAATAACCGCTCTTTTCATGTCAGACCCTCTGTCTTCCCGTTCCCAACACGTCATCTATCGGAACACCGTTCCCGAGCGTGATTCCGCAAAACCGGTCATTATCTAACACGACAAGCGTTATGTGTCAAGTAATACTTTACGCTTATTCGATCGGACCAGAACTTTCACGCCATCCGGTTTACCGGATGCCGAAGCGGTGGTGTTCATATCCGTGTGGTAAAGTCTGCGGGGTTCTGTTATAAGTAGGGGGAATTCCACAAAGAGGGCAACGATGGAAAAGCCTGCCCCCGTTCTGGAGAGCCCGCCATGCCTGTGGAAGACATTGCAAAGCTGAAGATTGAAAAATCGGGAATGATCATCAAACCCGGCAGGCGCAGAAAATGATCGGATGCTTTGGTAATGCACGGAAAGAGGAAATTTCCGGGGAAACGGTACAGGTTATTTTTTATGAATCTGAGCCCTTGATAATTGTCCTTGACGTCATTATACTAATGCCATAAAAATGAGCCGGGATGATTCATCCCACAGGGAGGTAAAATATCGTGGATGCAAAGAGATATGAACTGAATGTCCAGTTGGCGCAGATGCTCAAAGGCGGCGTCATCATGGATGTGACCAATGTGGAGCAGGCGAAGATCGCCGAGGAGGCGGGCGCCGTGGCCGTCATGGCCCTGGAGCGGGTTCCCGCAGACATCCGGCGGGACGGCGGGGTAGCGCGGATGTCCGACCCGGCGATGATCGCCGAGATCAAGAAGGCCGTTTCCATCCCCGTTATGGCGAAGGTGCGGATCGGCCACTTCGTAGAGGCCCAGATCATCGAGGCTCTGAAGATTGATTACATCGACGAGAGCGAGGTCCTCACCCCGGCCGACGAGGAATGCCACATTGACAAGACGAAATTTGCCATCCCCTTCGTCTGCGGCGCCCGGAACCTGGGCGAGGCGCTTCGCCGGATCGCCGAAGGTGCGGCGATGATCCGCACCAAGGGCGAGGCCGGGACGGGAAACGTTGTCGAGGCCGTCCGCCACATGAGGACGATGAACCGCGAGATCCGCCAGCTCGTAGCGATGCCGGTGGAAGAGGTGACCGGTTTCGCCAAGGCGAACGGCATCCCCTATGAACTGGCCCTCAAGGTGAGGGAACTCGGCCGCCTGCCGGTCGTCAACTTTGCCGCGGGCGGGATTGCGACGCCCGCCGATGCGGCGCTCATGATGCAGCTTGGCTGCGACGGGGTTTTCGTCGGCTCCGGCATCTTCAAATCGGCGACCCCCGCCGTGCGCGCCCGGGCGATCGTCAAGGCGACGGCCTATTTCAACGACCCTGCCAAAATCCTCGAGGCCTCCATGGGTCTGGGCGAGGCGATGCCAGGCCTGGAGATCTCTGCCATCCCCAAGGAACAACTCCTGGCCGGCCGCGGCTGGTAGGGGAGGTCCTTAGGACGGAATCGATGAGCCGCGCTGAATTGAATCCCTCCGCTGCCGGAGGAAAGATGATCGGCGTTCTGGATCTGCAGGGGGACGTGTTCGAACATCTCGATCATATGGAGCGCCTCGGCATCGCCGTACGGCCGGTGAAGCAGGCCGAGGACTTCGAAGGACTGGCCGGACTGATCCTGCCCGGCGGCGAGAGCACCTGTCTTGCCCGGCTGCTTAGCGTCTTCGACATCGACAAGGTCATCATCCGGAAATTCCACGAGGGGGTGAAACTCTGGGGCACCTGCGCGGGGGCGATTCTGCTGGCAAAATCGCTCACGAGAGAGGCGCCCCACCTCGGCCTGATCGACATCGAGGTCGAACGAAACGGCTTCGGGAGCCAGTTGGACAGTTTCGCCAGCGAGGCATCCATCCCAAGGCTTTCCCAAACGCCCATACCGCTGACTTTTATCCGCGCCCCCAAGATCCTCAGTGCAGGGAAGGGGGTGGATGTCCTCCTCCGGATGGGCGATTTCATCGCGGCGGCCGAATCACCCGGTGTCCTGGTAACTATTTTTCATCCCGAACTGACGCCTTCTCTCGCATTTCACCGCTATTTTGCACGCAAATGCGGCCTCCGGCCCGGCGGGGAGGAAACGGCAATCGATCCCTCCTGGGATAAAACAAGTTGGATGCGTCTCGCTCGAATCACACCCATGGAAAGGCGGTCCGCCGAACCCCTCGCGAAGGTATTGCCACAGGAGATGGATCATGAAAACCCTGAAGGGATTTGAAAAGAAGTATCTGCGAGGTCTTGCCCACGACCTGAAGCCTGTCGTCCTCATCGGAAAGGAAGGGATCACGGATGGGATCGTCCGCGCCGCCGATGAGGAGCTTTCCCGGCATGAACTGATCAAGATCAAGTTCAACGATTTCAAGGAGAAAAATCAGAAGGAAACCTTCACGGGCGAACTGGTCGTCAGAACCGGAAGCGCACAGGTCGGGATGATCGGCCATACGGCCATTCTCTACCGGCCGCAGACCGACCCGGCGAAACGGAGGATCCCATTGCCGGCTAAGTACAGCGTTTCGTGATTACGGTGACATTCCATTTGTAGCCGATCCTGCGATGATTAAGCATGCGGATTCGAAAAATACGTAACCGAATTTATAAACCGCAGTACTAAGTCATTCATAAAGACAAGTAATTGTCTTGATTGAAGAATGAAATAGTTCTGGTTTTTCCTTTTGCACTATGGTATCAGGGGGCATGATTCGAGAGCCCTTGAAGCCAGAAGCATTTGATACCATTCCTCTTTGCGGCATTGTGGTCCGCCCTGTCACGCCGGATGAACGGCAGATGTGGGACAGACTCATGTCGCAGTACCATTATCTGGGACTCAAATCCCTGGTAGGTAAATCCATCCGATATGTAGCTGAGGTACAAGGTCGTTGGTTAGCCCTCCTGGGATGGGCTGCCTCGGCATTAAAATGTCAGCCCAGGGATACATGGATTGGCTGGTCCCAAGCCATCCAATGGCAACGTTTACATTTAATTGCCAAATAAAGGGGAGTAACTAATAGATAACCTATCAATATGATAGATGTTATTGATAAGTAGTTCCCGGAAGCGTTATTGTTGCTTGTCCTTATGGCTTTGGGAAAACCGGGAGCTGTCCCCCCCCTTTTTCTACTTCTTTCCGAAGACCGCGGCGAACGGGTTGTTGAACGGGACCTTCTCGTCGCGAGGCTTCCG
>JAHIMW010000211.1 GCA_018896355.1 Pseudomonadota bacterium | reverse complement strand
GTTCGGTCGTGGCATTGCTCTGCTGGATTCCGATCCTCTTCTTCCCCGGACTCCCCATCTGGCTGCTCGTCTCCATGGTCATTCTCGTCGGCCTGGCGTGCGGGTCCGTGACCATCGGCTTCGCCTTCGTGAAGGAATCTGTCCCGTCCCGGTTTGCCGGCACGGTCAGCGGATTGTACAATATGGGTTCGATCCTCGGGGCCATGATCCTCCAGCCGGCCATCGGCTGGATTCTGGACCTGGCCTGGAGGGGAACCGTCGCCGGCGGCGTCCGGATCTACGGCTTGGCCGCCTATCGGTCGGGTTTTGTGCTGATCATCGTATTCTCGCTGCTGTCGGTCCTGGCGATCGGCTTCACCGCCGAGACCCACTGCGGTCAACAGGGGGCGCCGGACAAGAGCGGTGCGGGACACCGTTCACTTGATGTTTGCAGAAAAAAGGATTAGGATACCCTCGATCGAATGATCATCCGGTAACCCCTTGATTCATCATGACAATAGACTGTTTTTTACCCAAGCGGTTTGGTTCCGGCTTGTCCGGGTCGGTAAGAAGGAACAGGAGACACCATGCCCATTTATGAATTCTACTGCGAACCCTGCAATACCGTTTTCAGTTTTTTCTCCCGCGGCGTGAACACGGCGCGTATCCCCGCCTGCCCGGTGTGCCGGCGCCCGCTGAAACGGCAGATGTCGATCTTCGCCAGGGTCTCCCGCGGAAAAGAGGAACCGGCGGGCGATGACATGCCCCCAATCGACGAGGCGAAAATGGAGAAGGCGATGGCAATGCTTGCCGGAGAGGCGGAGAAGATCAACGAGGACGACCCGCGTCAGGCCGCGCAATTGATGCGGAAACTGACCGACGCGACGGGCATCTCCCTCGGATCCGGTATGGAAGAGGCGCTCCATCGCCTGGAGAGGGGTGAGGACCCCGACCGGATTGAAGAGGAGATGGGCGACCTGCTCGAAGGGGAGGCGCCCTTTTTGATCGCAGGGAAAGGGAAAAGGGGAAGCCGGAAACCGAAACCCCGCGTGGATGAAACCCTTTACGACCTCTGAATGGGGTCACCCATCAGGATTAAGGTCGGGATGATGGAACTTATCCATCGACCCTTTCCGCAGCCCTCGTCTCCAGCATGATCGTTAAGCTCGGGATCTTTCCTCTTGCAAATATGAATTCATTACAACATATTGTGTCGAGACAGCCGCAAGATGCGGATCATCCTTTTGACTTTGTCCCGAATGGGGAATATCGCCGCATCGGCGAAGGGGATTCTTTCCGTTGGCGGTTTGTCTTGACGGATGATCTGTTTTGTAATAGCGTACCCGCAAAATTCTACACAAGGTATGACAATGATTGAAGAAGAACTTTGGCAGAACCTGCGGGACCGGTCTCCGCAAGAGGTCGCCGTTTGCGCAATGGCTGAGTATGACGGCGAGAACAGAACATTCGGCATCCGTGTGATGAATGATCGGTTTATCGTGGATGTCGACAAAAAGGTGATCTCCAGTCCCGATCCGGTGCGAAGATCCCATTTTTTACCGCTGTTTCTTCTCCACCATCTGGCATGCGCCAGGGATATCCCGCTGAGCAATCTGCTGGTTTCTCCGAACCAGTTGACGGGCGGCACTTTTTTCTTCCGGGCCTCGCATGAATTGCCTCTTCCCAAAATCGCCGAAAAGTTTGACAACAGTGTAGAAAAGTTTCTGGAAAAGGGGAAGAAACTGGGTGGAGAAAAGGTGGATTACGGTGACGCCGCCGTAAAATTGCGTCTGCTTCCGAGGGTTCCGCTGATCTTCGTTCTCTGGAAGAAAGATGAGGAATTTGAAAGCCACGTTCATCTGATTCTGGACAAGAGCATCGAAGAGCAGATGAGCCTGGAGGGTGTGATGCTGGCGCTGCTCTATGCGATCGGCAAATGGGTCGAAGATTAACAATCCCTTTCAGGAAAAGTTGGGCCAGGCTGATTCCTCTCACTCTCCAGTGAGAGCTTTATAACCGCTGAAAAATGGTTCGCAAGCGGCGAATCAAATATTTTCCGCCTTTCCAGAAATAACGTCAACGGTTTGTAATCTATCATGATTGCGACGCGTTGTTTTCTTGGCGGAAAAGATTTTTGAGCCGCGGCGAACCATTTTTCAAAGGTTTCGATTATTGTATGCGTCTCAAAGGGGTCTTCATGGCCGCTAATAAGACTTGAAACCTTCAATAGCACAGTGTATATGAAAATCGTCGGTATCTTTACGGATATTTAGCTGCAAAAGGAACTCAAGTTGAAAAAACAAGTCGCCGTCAGTTTTGAAGACATCCATGTCAGAGTGGTTTTTGCTTCTCAGGATAAGGGTAAGACGGCCATTCAGCGAACCGTTCTTCTGAGGGAGGAGGAATTCGATGCTTTCCTGGAAGCGAATAAGCTGCCGAATCTGTCTGTTGTGTACCCATTCAGAAACTTTTACAGTGATGTCGTGTCAGTGCCTCCCGTCAAAAAATCTTATCTGAAAGCCATTGTCGAATCAGAGATCAGAAAACGGTTCCCTGACCTGAATCAGTTTTCCTTCTGTTATTCGGTCCTTGCCGATAAGTCTCCTGAAGAAAAGAAGCTCAGGGAGGTATTTTTCCTTGCCGTCGACAACAGGGAAATTGATCAGGTTATCCAGCGCTTTGAGAGACATGGAAAAACGGTCAAGTTCATCTATCCCGATACGGTTGCCGTTTCACATTTCATTCAATCGTGCGATGACGTTGCCGGTAAAAACGTTCTTGGCTTTTATGCTTCAGAGATGGACAATGTCCTTCTGCTTATAAAGAACGGTCAACTTCGATTTATCAGGGTTACACCGTCCACGGGGAAAAGGATCCAGGACACGGATATTGACAATATCAACATGACCACGAGCTATTGCCGGCAATCGTTAAGATTGAATCCAGAGCAACTTGTGGTTTTAAATGTATCGACCGCGACGGAAGCGACTTCCGGTCGCACCGTTATTCCTGTGATCCCGATCGACCACCCTGCAGGTCTTGCCGTTCCGGAAGAAACATACCGCGATGACATGGCGCCGCTGGCGGCGATCCTGTTCAGAGACAGGCTGAAAAACGACAGCCTGCTCCCTCAGAGATACAGCGTGCTCTACATCCAGAGATTTGCAGTCGCTTATGCCATCCTTTTCTTTCTTCTGTTTTCGCTGATCGGGTTGAGTTATCTCACCATGAACCTGACGGAAGTCTTATCGCAGAAAGAGAAAATCAACCGGCTGAGGAAAGATCTATCGGGGACGGAGACCATCATCTCCGCATATGATAAAAATGCGGCAGGCCTTCAGATGATCATCCCCCTGATACAGTTTATCAATGATGTCCGCTCAGGTCCCGACATGCAGAAAAAACTGACTTTTCTTGATTTTCTTCCCATGGATCGGATAGACATCCAGAGCTTTCAGCTGAACAATAAAAAGGACGTTCTTCAGCTTCAGCTATCGGGGAAAATAGAGTCGAAGAATTACGGGGACATGCACAACACGCTGCAAAAACTGCTAAACGGCATCAACAAAGGCGCCGGGATGGTTATCCTTTCAAGAAACATGGAGCTGAAAAACGGCCGGTTTCAGATTGAGGCCGAAGCAAAGATTCCCTGAAGCATGGCAGGACTTATGGATCAGAGACTGAAACGACTCCTGATATATTATGCGATCTCCGCTTTCTGCGCAACAGCGCTCATCTCCGGAGCGATCATTTCCGACCGTTATATTACCAGTCTTTCAAACACGTTGAATCAGTTTCAAACCCTCAAGATCAACAGTGTAAAGATGAAGACGGCGACGAAAGACATGGACGAAATGTCGGTCACTGTCGGCTCGCTGATCCCCTCCGACTATCATACGGAACAGATGGAAGGCGCCATTCTGACAACCGTTGATGCAATTAAAACCCGCATGAAGGGCGCCGACATCAATTTGGCAAACCTTGAAAAAAAAGAAAATGAAGTCACCCTGCCGATCATTATAACAGGCGCCATGAGCGAGTATGAGTCGTTTATCAATGACGTCGGATACCTGCAATCGCTGGCTTCCCCCTTCATGTTCATCAGCAGCATTTCAATATCAAAGTCGTCTGATGAAAAGAAGAGTGCGGTCATCTTCGAAATCAAGGGGACGCTTAAAATGCGGTCCTTCGGGACAGGCGGGAAGGCATGAATAACGACAGAAAAATCATCATTTTTTTCATATCGATCCCCCTGGCGGCGATACTGATCATTTTTCTGGTTTCAAAAGTGAAATTCGACCTGTCTCTTTCACCCTTGGAAAAAAAACTGTTTTACTTCAACTATGAAAGTACCCCCAAAATAATCGAAAGAATGCCGGCGCCGGTAAAATCCATAAAGAGCCCGATCGTGATCTCAAAATTACCGGAAAGGGGATTTCCCGATGCTCCGCTTATCAGTGTTACACCCCCCTTATCCGGCGCCGACAGAAAGGTGTCGTTGATTTTTGTCAACAGAAACAGAAAAATGGCCATTATCGACGGCAAACTCCTGAATGAAGGGGACGTCTTTGATCATCACAGGATTGCAAGGATTGAAAAAGACAAGGTATTATTGAAAAATAAAGAAGGTGAGATATGGCTGAAGTTAGAATGAAATACCTGCTCAAATGCCTGCTGCTTTCGGGTCTGTCCCTGAGCTTGTTGTCATGCTCTTATGCAGACAATCTCTTTCAAATCAAACGGGAGGTCCAGATCCCGAAGGAAGCAACCGTTGTGCCGGATAGAGCGGCTACACCGCTGAAGACGCCGGATTTCGTTCCCGTATATGAAGACATATCTCCGCTGAAAACGAGGATTGTCGATCTGGCCGCACGAAATACGCCCCTGAGGGATGTTCTTTTTATCGTTGCCGATGCAACCGGTCTCAATCTGGTCATGGACCGGAATGTAAGCTCCGAAATCCCCGTCACGCTGAACCTGAAGAATGTCACGGCGGAAGATGCCCTTAATCGGATTTTCGCGTCCGTCGATTATTTTTATGCCATTAAGGACAACATGCTGTTAGTCAAGGCCACCGAGACGAAGACCTTCGAGCTGGGACACCCGGCGGTCGTACAGTCATACAGCACCGATCTGGGCGGCGACATTCTCGGGGCGGCCATGGCCGGAGGCAGCGGCGGAGGCAGTCATTTAAAAGGGGCTATCTCCCAAAAAACGGAAAGTGATAAAAGCGCGTTCAATTTCTGGGAGACGATTGAAAAATCAATTGAAAAGATGCTGGGTCCTCCGGGCGGCGCATCCGACTCCGTGCAGCAGAGCTTTTCCGTGAACCGTTTGATGGGAACCATCGTTGTCACGGCAACGAGAAATAACCTGGAAAAGGTGGAAAACTACATCAATACGATCAAAAAGGTCATCAACCGGCAGGTACTGGTCGAGGCCAAGGTCATCGAGGTGGCCTTGTCAGACAGCCTACAGTTCGGAATTGACTGGAACTCGCTCTTCACCTTCAATGATCGCCAAACAGGGCGGGTCAGAACAGCCAATTTCTCCGGCATCGCTGCGCCGGCTGCATCGAGCCCGGTATTTATCGCCGGTACGACAGCCGCGGATTTTAGCTCCCTTCTCCAGGCAATACAGGTCCAGGGAGAAACGAGAATATTATCCAATCCCCGGCTGAATATCATGAACGGTCAGACAGCGATCCTGGGTGTGGGAAGAAACACCTCTTATATCGCAAAGGTTGCAACAACCACCACGAACCCCGGGACAGCCAGTCAGATAACTACCTTCACCGTCGATACTGGCAGCGTCCTTTCCGGGATCATGATCGGCATCGTGCCGTATATCAGTGAAAGCGGGGAAATCTCCATGTCGATTACGCCGATTATCTCCGATCTCGTAAAGCTTGACGCCCAGTATCTCGGCGAAACGGATACTGCAGGAAATCGCCCTTATCTCATTCAGTTGCCCCAGATTGATCTCAGGCAGATGAGCACCACCGTAAAGGTGAGAAGCGGCCAGACGGTCGTTATCGGAGGGCTTATTTCCAAAAGAGAAGGCGTCACAGACAGCCAGGTCCCGGGTCTCGGGGACATTCCCATTCTGGGGTATTTTTTTAAAAGCAGGGACAAGGTCGTGAAGAAAGCGGAACTGGTTTTGTTGCTTCAACCCGTCATTATATCAAGATGATGATTTGAAAGCTTTGCATGACCAGATGAAAAAAGGATAGAATTATGGCAGTCGTGCGGATTGGAGATATCCTTCTAACGAAGGCACTCATCAACCAGAATCAGATTAAGATTGTCCTCACCCAGCAGAAGATAACCGGTGAGCTTTTTGGAGATGCGATCGTCAAGCTGGGGTTTGTCACATCGAAGGAACTGGGGTATGCGCTGGCTGAGCAGGCCGGAATGGAATATGTTGATTTGAGTCAGCATCCTATCTCTGAGGAGGCCTTGAAACTGATTCCAAAAGAGGTTGCTGAAAGCACCGGTTTCATACCCATTGACGTCACGGATGGCAGACTGAGAATCGGAATCACGAATCCGAGTAACATTATTGCCATCGACAAAGTTGTTTCACTGACCAAAACGCAACCGAAAGTCTACATGGTTGATCCTGATAATTTTCGGGAATGTTTGGAAAAGAGTTACTTTTTTATTGAAAATCCGATCCTGCAAAACAGAGATAAAATCATTAACGAAATCAAGGAGACGGGAACAGCCGGCGGGAACGAGGTAACGTCGCTGACTGATATGATCTTCATGGATGGAATCCGAAAAAACGCCTCCGACATCCATGTCTCGCCGGCTTCTGACAGCATTCATATATTTTACAGATCAGACGGTGTCATGCACTACGAACACGGACTTCCGAAGATCGTCCATTCCGGGATCGTATCCAGAATCAAAATTCTTTCCAAGCTGGATATTGCCGAAACGCGACTGCCCCAGGACGGCTCATTTACCTACACGTTCCTGAATAAGAATTATGATATTCGCGTCTCAACGATTCCCACCATATACGGAGAGAACGTCGTCATGCGAATCCTTGCCGGGACCGGCGCCCTGCTGAGGATTGATACGCTTGGTTTTAATGAGCAAAGTGCAAGGGAGATAAAAGCACTATTCCAGAAACCCTACGGGGTGATTCTCGTTGCAGGACCGACCGGTTCGGGTAAAACAACAACACTTTATGCTGCCCTGAGGGAAATCAATCTCCTTGAAAGAAATGTCATTACTATCGAAGATCCGGTGGAATACAAATTGAGCATGGTCCGGCAGAGCCAGGTCAATGAAAAGACCGGCTATGATTTTGCCTTCGCAGCCAGGAACTTCATGAGACAGGACCCCGATGTGATGCTGATCGGTGAAATCCGTGATGAAGAAACGGCAAAAATTGCCATACGAACATCTATAACGGGACATCTGGTTCTTGCGACGATTCACACCAATGACGCTTTGACATCGATCCCGAGGCTGCTGGATCTCAAGGTTGATAAATTCTTGTTGTCATCTTCTCTGCTGGCCATCATTGCCCAGAGACTTGCGAGGAAGATCTGTTCCTCCTGCAAGACGGCCCACACCCCGAACGACCATGAAAAGAGACTTTTTCAAGAATATGGAATGACGGTTGAAAAGATTTTCAGGGGTCAAGGATGCGACAGGTGCAACGGCATTGGATACGCGGGGAGGGTTGTCATTGGCGAAATCCTGATTATCGATGATGAGATGAGAGAATTGATTTACGCTGACGTTCCCATCACGGCAATGCATGCAACGGCGGTGAAAAAAGGCATGATCCCCCTCAAACAGGACGGTCTGATAAAAGTGGCGCAGGGCATTACCTCTCTGGAGGAACTGATCAGGGTCGCCGGATGAATCATTACTCTTATAAAGCCGTCGACGCCAATGGAAATGTGCTCAAGGGTATCCTGGAAGGGCATGATGCGAGTTCCGTCCAGGGCAGTCTCACGACAAGAGGCTTATATGTTCTTCAGGTCCGGGAATCCGGCAGGCTCTTCAAAAAAGTTGAAGAAAAATTAAGCGCCTTCAGAATATCAAGGAAGGATGTTATCGAATTTTCATCAAACATGGCGATCATGCTTCGTGCCGGCGTCCCGTTACTGTCTGCCCTTGAAGACATCATTAAAACGATGACGAATGAATATATGAAAGGCGCGATCATCGACGTTAAAAAAAATACGGAAATGGGTGTAAAATTTTCCGACGCCCTGAACCTTCAGAGAAAGATTTTTCCCGACATCCTGATCAGGCTGGCCAGAGTCGGCGAAGAAACGGGACGCCTCGAGAACAGCCTTTCGGAAGTCGCCACCCACCTTAAGAAGCTGGAAGATCTCGCCGCCACGGTTAAGCGGGCCTTGATCTATCCCCTTTTTTCCTTAATCACCACAGGCGCCGCTGTTATCTTCTGGCTTGCCTACGTCTTGCCAAAAATGATGGAGGTGATTATCAGCCTGGGCGTAAAAATGCCCCTTTTGACAAAAATATTGTATGAAGTGAGCAAAATAACCGAAAAATACTGGTATGTGATGGTTATGATCCCTGTTTTGCTCTTCATCGTCATACAGTTGATGAAAGCAAAGCTGTCCACACGGTTTTACTGGGATATGGTTAAAATAAAACTTCCCATCATCAGGCTTCTGCTGCATAATCGACTGCTGGCCCTGCTTTCCGAGCAATTAAGATTGTTGATCATGGCCGGTGTCACAATTGATCGGGCTTTTGATGTAACGGCCGATGTTATGGGAAACGAAGTCTTCAAAAAGGCCATTCTGAGCGTCAAGGCAGACATTATGGCTGGAAGAAAGATATCTGCGGCATTGAGCAAACATAACATCTTCCCTCCCCTCGTTATCAGAATGGTTTCCATTGGGGAGTCGAGCGGTAACCTGGACGCGCAATTCGGATTTCTTGCGGAACACTACTACAAGATTGTGGACGATTTTTCAGAAAAGATCGGCAAAATGATTGAGCCCATGCTGATGATCATCCTTGGGCTGCTGATGGGTGTCATGATCGCGGGTGTCCTGCTGCCCATGTATGATGTCTTTTCAAAAATAAAATAGAGGTTTCTTGTCGATTATGGATTATCTGGAATTCTTTCATCTTCAGGAAGATCCCTTCGGACTTACGCCGGACTCTTCCTATTTCTACCCCTCGCGGATGCATAACGACGTCCTGGTTTCTCTGGATTACTCCGTGGAGCAGAAAGAAGGGTTTTCTCTGGTCATCGGTGAACCGGGAACCGGGAAAACAACGATATTGAAAATATTCATAGACCGTTGGAAAGACAGGGCGGAAATCGCCCTGGTCATGACGCCCCGGCTCTTGCCGGAGGAGCTTCTTCAGGCGGTTCTGGACGACTTGAAAATTGACCATGCAACGACGAATAAAAATGAAATGTTCAAGACCTTCCGGAATTTTCTCATCGATCGAGCCCTTTCCGGCAAACGGGTCATCATTATTGTGGATGAAGCGCAGAATCTCTCCGATGGATCCCTTGAAGAACTTCGGCTGCTGTCAAACCTGGAGACGGAAAAAGAAAAGCTGCTGCAGATTATTCTTGTCGGGCAAACCGAGCTTCTGAAAAGGCTGAAATCCGAGAGCATGAGACAACTGGACCAGCGAATCACCATCAGGGCAACGGTAAGGCCTTTAACGCTCGAAGAGACCTCTGAATATGTCTCTTTCAGACTGATCAAGGGCGGGAAGGGTTCCGCAATATTTGATGAGAAAGTCAAGAAAGCGATATTCAGGCTGTCCGGGGGCATACCGAGGCTGATCAACCTTATTGCATCGAGGGCGATGATGGTCGCTTATATCGGAACGGCGCATCAGATTCGGAAGGGACATGTGCTGGATGCTCAAAAACATTTATCAAACGCTCAGCCGCGTGCAATCCAGTGGCGAAAATGGGTCGGATACGCCATTACGGGTTTGCTGATTTGCTCACTGATACCGGTTTTATATGTCGTTTATGGCAAGTCCCGGAGCCCCGGGGTGGTTCCCCCGTGGCTGAATAAAGCGGAAACGGCAAGTGTTTTTCCGGCAAAGCCGGTAGAAACGGCAAATCCATCCATCATCCCTGCTCCGGCCGCAAACCCGGACGCCCCGGCCGGGATTCAGAAGACGGTTGTCGTGGCAGTCCCGGCGGCAAGGCTGAGAGTAATTCCGTCTCTGCAGGCCGGCATCAGGCGCATGGCCCCGCAGGGCGAACGCCTGGAGGTTATTGGTGAGTGGACGGAACAGGACGGCGGCAAGTGGTACCGGGTCAAAAGTTCTGACGGAAAGGCAAACTGGGTCGCGTCCCGTATCGTCAGGGATGATTCATTTAGATAATTGCCACAGCCGGTCGTTGGCGGTGGCCCAGAGGGGAGACTCCCTGCTTTCCATCGACATGGCCGTCTGATAAAAATGGATCGCGTCCGCCGTTTTTCCCTGTTTTTCCGCAATTCTTGCAAGTCCCAGATAACCCTGAGTGTCTCCTGCATCGGAAAGCCTGGCAAAGACTTCACGGGCGCTATCCAGAGCATTCCTCTTTTCCTGCAGGAGCCCGAGGTTCAGGAGGGCAAGCCGGTTGGCGGGATCCGTTGACAGCGCCTGCCGGAAATATCCTTCGCCTTCCGCATATTTGCCAAGCTGGCTGTAAGCGATCCCCAGATTTATATGAGAGAATATATAATTCTTCCGGATCTGAAGCGCCTGCTGAGCATACCCGATTGCTTCTTCATAAGCGCCCGTCTGGATTAGAGCGCATGAAAGGTTGTTCATGACGATATAATTGCCCGGATCCATCGCCAGCACCTTCCTGTAGTTTGAAACGGCTCCCTGATAATTTTTCTGCATTTCACAGGTTCTTGCCGTGTAGAGATAAAGATCCCTGTCCCGCCTGGATATTTCTTCGGTTTTTTCAGCCTGATCCGGCTTGCCCTCACCGGATGCCTTCTCCTGCCTTGTCTTATCCCGGTTCTCGACCGATCTTGCCGTTGCAGAAGTCTTCAGAGGGCTTTTCGGCGTTGTTTTCCTGCGAACGACCGGCGCTGTTTCGATCTTTTGTGGCTTATGTTCCGCGGCTTTCATCGACCGTTTTTCATCGGACTTTGGCACAGCAGCGACAACAACCGTTTCAGGCTGTTGAACAATGGAAGTTGCCGCAGGCGCTACGGGAGGAGAAACCTCTGCCGTTTTCACCGGTGTCCGTGAGACGGGAGCGGGCGCCTGGAAAAAATCCATCAGGAAGATGGCGCCGACGCCGGAAGCCGCTACGAAGGCGGCTATGGCAAGGGGAATCATGAAGCGGCTTCTCATTTTCCGATCGGCCGTTTTCTGCATAACGGCCTCTTTAAGAAGAGGCGGAACATCCCTCTTGGGATCCTGACGCTTGACTTTGTGCAGTAAATCACTGATGAGGCTCATGGTTCTCCGTTTATTTCAGACTCATTCACGTTCCGGACTTTGAAATAAAATGACCGGTCCGATCTGTCTGTTCCCGGCATTGATTCGTTTTTTTTCACCATTTTCGTATTTTTTGCAGCTTCCTTCTTGAGTTCCCGGTAGATTTTCCATGAATAGTCGACCCGTTTACTCCGACCGGTTGCATTATAACATCCGACGGCCTCCCATGTATACCCGCATCTGTCGATGCACGCTCTCAGAATTCGCGCTCCCGTCATGACATTGTAACAGGGATCGGATAAAAGATATTCCCGGTTCAGATGCAATATGTTCATCCATGCCGCGTTGATCTGCATCAGGCCGAAATCAGCCGAACCGTTTTTGTTGATGTTGACGGCTTTCGGATTCAGTCCCGATTCCACGCGTGCGATGGATTGAAGAAGCTGCGGGTTGATGTCATACTGCGATCCCGCTTCTTCAAAGCAGAAAGCCTGCGCACTGACAGGCAACAGGAAAGGGATGCAGGCTGCGAGTATCGCCCCGAGCGCCGCAAGATAAAATCTCTTCAGAAGCCGCCTGTTGTTCAAAGGGTATAACCATCCTTCAATCACGGAGATTCCCAGTTTCTTCCGAAACGATTGTATTGAATGAAATGAAAATGAACAGCCGTTGTCGCCGTTTGACGAAGCCTGTTTCACAGAGATTGCTAAAATATATTGAACAGATTATAATTGCAATATATTTAAATTCTTTTACTCTTGATTTATCCTTTTTTTAATTTTATAATCCCATCGTCATTTACGATAAGGCGGATGATGAATCCAATCATCATTGATTTAAAATAATAGGAGGCCATCATGACTAAATTTCGTAAAGTGAGAAATCAGAAAGGTTTCACGCTTGTGGAACTGGCCATCGTGCTGGTGATCATCGGGATCATCCTCGCAGGAATCATCAAGGGACAGGAACTGATCGCCAACGCCAAGATTAAGAGGGCATATAATGCACAGAAAGAGATGACGGCGGCAATTTATACTTATTATGACCGGTATAGCAAGTTTCCCGGTGATGACAATACGGCCCAGACAAGATGGGGCGCCGCGACTTATAACGGAGACGGAGACGGCCTGATTGAAGGGCGCACTATCGGAACCGACGCCGCACCGGGAACCATGTTTACCTGTGCCGCAGGCACGGCCTCCGAATCGTGCGCTATGTGGGAGCATCTGAGGCTTGCCGGGATCATCTCCGGAACGGCCACGGCGGGCGCGGGCCGTCTGAATCCATCCCACCCCTACGGCGGCAATATCGGGGTCGCCAATGGCGCGGTTTCGGGCCTGACGGTAAACTGGATCGGATTGTCCAGGCTTCCTGAAAATGTTGCTCAAACCCTTGATATTCAGAATGATGACGGGAGTGCGACGACCGGTTCGGTCCGTGGAATGCAGGCTTTCGTGTCGCCCATCACAGAAAACAGGGTGAATCAGTTCTTTAAATTCTGATCCGCGAGGTAATTGCAAAAGTCCCAATAAATCCCCTCCCCCCTGGCGGGGGAGGGTGGGGGGAGGTTGCCATGAAATCAGCATGTTGCATGCTTCACCCACCCCCTAACCCCCTCCCGTCAAGGGAGGGGGAACATATTTTGAAGAGTTTTGCAAGAGCCTCCCGTGTGATTGTTTTCTCGCAGGGGGGGCTTTGGCCCCCCCTTTTTTTTCACTTCCGCCATCCACTTGTTGCCGTGCTTTCAGGAGCTTGATATTTCTTTGACTTTATGGTCCCTTGAAGCTAAAATAACGACCAACGTAACCATGAGGAGTTTGAAGAGTTCATCATGCCTGCCGCATTTGACAAAATTCACACCATCGCCAGGGCCTATGATCTGTCGCTGATCTATCTCTTCGGCTCCCAGGCAATACCGGGGCATCAATATCTGAAAGGAATCGAAGTTGCTCCTGATGGGTTGTCAGACCTCGATATTGCCGTGGCCTTCCAGAATCCTCCGACGTTGCCTATGGAAACTTACGGACATCTTTACCGGAATATGGGAAAGATATTCGATCCGTTTGACATCGATCTGATTTTTGTGCACGAAGTAGATATCCTGCTGCAGTATGAAATCATCAAGGGCGTGCGGATCTATGGGGCCGATGAATCCTTTGCGGATCAATTCGAAGAGAGAATAATGAAGCTGGCGGGCGATCTGATCGTTAAAAAACGGATGATGGATTGTGAAATCATGGAGGCCATTGAAGATGGTTATTTCCAGTTTGAATATACCCCGCATTCTTGATCTCATCCGGCTGATAGAGAATTATCTTTCAGAGTTGCGCCCCTTTGCCTCCATGACAAAGGAAGCGTTTCTGTCTGACAAGAAAAATCCTCCCTTTGTTGAGAGTTATTTACGGCGATCACTGGAAGCCGTATTTGATATCGGAAGGCATGTCCTGGCCAAGACCTATGGTTCCAGGGGGATTGAATACAAAGCGATCGCCATGGAGTTGGGAGAAAAGGCTGTCATTACCACGGAACTCGCCGATTTACTGGTCGAAATGGCCGGTTACAGAAACCGTATGGTCCACTTTTACAGAGAAGTCACACCCGACGAGCTTTATGACATTATTACTCATAATCTCCATGATTTTGATCGTTTTATTCGCGAGATCGTTCTGTTTATCAGGGAGTACGAGGCAAATAAACCTTCGTGAAGCTTTTAAAGCCTGAGCAAGTTCCCATGAATCAGATATTCCGAGAGGAAAAAGGGTTTACGCTTGTCGAGATTGCTATTGTCATGATCATTGTCGGATTGCTTCTTGGCCTCGGCGCCGGCATGGTCGGTCCGTTGATGAAAAGGGCGAAGATCATCGATACAAGAGAAATAATAAATGCGGCCGTAGATTCTGTTATCAGTTATGCTACATCAAGTAAGAGAATGCCTGTTTGGCGGGATGCAAATGATGCCGTTACAGCACCTAATGAATTCCACTATCTATTGAGAAATCGTAATGATGCTTGGGGAAACCCTCTCTTTTATACATATGATGGTGCCCTCTTTAATAATGATATCTGCGGAAAAAAAACAACCGCTTTAAGCATCGTACAGTGTGCCGATTCCGCATGCACTCCTGCCACGCAGATTATCATCAACAACGTTGCCTTCATTGTCTATTCACGCGGTGAAAATATGAATTATCAGACCATTCTGCCGGGGGGCTCGGCAGATGTGCCGGTGCCAGTTCCTCCGGTTATAGCCTACGTCTATCCGACAGATGTAACTATGAATGCCAACAGGGTTTCCGGCAATATATCCATACCCAACACACAACCGCTATTAACCATCAACGATCCCGTCGACGATGGCTGTGGCCTAGGTGATGCCCGTTGTATGTACGACGATATTGCCAAATGGATCACCCTTGATGAACTCAGAACCAAGATGGGTTGCCAGGGGGCACAAATGAGGATTGTCAATAACGAACTCCCATCGGGAAATGTTGCGAACATCTATGGAGCTGCTGTTTTTGCTGACGGAGGGATACCTTATGCGGGTGGAAATTACCTGTGGTGCTTACAGCCCGCAGCCCCGCCGGGGTTGACACCAAGTCCGAATGTAGTGAGTGCTAATTGCCAGGCATTGGCTGAAGTATCTTGGGGGCAGGCAACCTTCCTTCAATTTTCAAAAACCGCTGGAGCAGGTACGGCAGGGTCATATAACTTCACAGTCTTCGCCAGGGATAATAACGATGCAGCCGGTACAAATGACAATATCACACAAAAAGTCTTTGTCATCACAATAAGCCCCTGATGAACATTCTATAGGGCACAGAAAATCTCATGGCTTCCTACCCTTAAATGAGTAAACCGAGGTAAAATCAGGGAAAAAACAGGGACACTTCCCGTATTTAATCTCGTTTGGTTTTATGAAATGATTAAGAAACAGGCAATCCCAAAGGAGTGGTGGATATTTTTCTGTGACTTTTCGCTTGCAATTGATTCATCGCTGTTTCATGTGGGTAGCCTGAATTTGAGTTTACCGCTCAGACTGTTATGTTATCCGATACAAAAGGTTGGCAACCGGCGGGAAGTATGATATAGAAAAAAAATGATAAAAAATCCCGAAATATTAAGAAATTTCGAAGATGACCTCATCAGAAATGAAGCAGTAATCTCACATGACCGTTCGCTGGAGATCCTGAAATCGATGTGGGAAGAAGGCGTTACGCTTCGCACACTTCCCCCCGGGAATCCGCTCGAAGGCATTACCACGGATATCAGGATCGCGCAGGTACTGAATTCATGTTTGACAGAATTCTCTTCCGATTAGGTGTTTGCCTTGACAAGAATAACCTGCCCTACATGGTTATAGGCGGACAGGCCGTACTGCTCTATGGAGAGCCACGCCTGACCAGGGACATTGACATTACCCTTGGAGTAGGCGCTGATCATCTTGATAGACTTCTTCGCGCTATTGAGCAGATCCCCCTCAAGCCTCTCCCCGAAGACACCTCAACGTTTGTGAGGCAAACCATGGTTCTGCCTGCCTTAGAGGAAACCACGGGAATCAGGGTAGATTTCATCTTCTCATTCACCCGCTATGAGACGCAGGCCATAAAGAGGGGAAATAAAGTAAAGATTTTGGGGCAGGACGTCTGTTTTGCCTCCGTTGAAGATCTGATTATTCATAAGATTTTTGCTGGCCGCCCCAGAGATATCGAGGACGTGCGCGTTGTCATGTTGAAAAATCCGGGCATCGATATCCGGTACATCGAAGGATGGTTGAAAGAATTCGACTCTGCATCTGATGGAAGAATTTTCTTACGAACCTTTCAGTCCCTATTTGATATTGCAAAAAAGCTAAAATAACAAATGATCCGTGCCACATATGCCCCTCGCTCGGCATTCCTGCAATAATATGCTTGGCGTAATTTACTATATGAATGTAATACTCTTTGATATATAAGGATATGCGGTGTTACCGAAACACAGGATCATACCGCTGAAAAATTAGACCATATAAAAATGAAAAATATCGGACGAAGCAGCCTAAGATACCAGTTTCTCATCATTTCTTCACTGATGCTGGTCCTCCCCATCCTGATTATTTCGTATCTCTTCTATGAAACCGGCGTCGTCTTCAGTATTACGCATCTGGTCGTCTTTACGGGTATTCTTCTCCTCATTCTTGCCGGGCTCATGGCTCTCCGCTATATTTTTGACAAGATTTATGATGTGGCCGCATCCCTGAAAGATGCCGGCGAATCGGGCATGACGATTTCCGTCGATCTGAAGAAAGATGTGACGGAACTGGACGAGATCCTGTCCTCGTTTAACGGCGTCCTGAAAAAATTCGAACGGGCGACCGAACAGGTCACGCAAAAAACCCTCGAACTGGATGCGGTCAAGGATATCGGCCAGATTGCTCTCAGGAGTCCGGATGTGAATGAACTGCTTCTGGCCTTTCTCGATCGGGCGCTTGCCATGACAAAATCACAGATCGGCTCCCTGTTTATGGTTGATTCGGCTTCGGGATGCCTCCGTCTGATCGGAGCGAGAGGCATGGATCATCTCCCAGTAGGAACCTGCGTCAGAATCGACGATTCTCTGGCCAGGTATGTCGTTTCTGATAAAAGGTCCCTCCTGGTCCAGGATGTTGAAAGCGACCCCAGGATTCAGAAAAAAAATGAACAGAAGTATGGCGCCCCTTCCTTCATGACGCTGCCCATCTCCGCAGGACAGCACGACGTAACAGCGGTCTTGAACCTGTCAAACAAAAAGACAGGGGAGGTTTTCGATGCGAATGATGAAAACATGTTGTCCATCATGCAGATTGAAATCGGCTTCAGCCTGGAAAACGTGCTGCTTCACGCGCAGCTTGAGGAACATATCAAGAATATAGAGGAAAGGAACATCAGGCTGGAACGGGAGGTCGCCATTCGCAGGGAAACCGAGGCTTCCCTGCGTGAGAGCGAGGCCCGGTTCAGGGAACTTGCCGATTTACTGCCGCAGACCGTGTTTGAAGTGGATCTGACGGGCAGACTTCTGTTTTTAAACAAGACGGCATTTGAATCGTTCGGCTATACCCAGGAGGATCTTGACCGGGGGTTGAACGTTCTTCATCTGTTCACACCCGACAGCAGGGAAAAGCTGTCCGTCAATACACAGAAGATATTGAGCGGAGAAACGTTGAGCGGCATGGAGTACAGGGCGCTGCGAAAGAATGGCGGCGCCTTTCCCATTGCCGTTTATGCCTGTCAGATCCTCCAGGATCAAAAGCCTGCCGGGTTGAGAGGCATCGCCATTGATATCACGGAGAGAAAACGGGCGGAGGAAGCGCAGGCAAGATTTCATGAGGAACTCATCCGGTCTGAAAAACTTGCGGCCATCGGCGCCTGTGCCGCCGGTGTCGCCCATGAAGTGAAAAACCCCCTGGCCGTAATCGTTCAGGGCGTGGAATATCTGAAAACATCTCTGGAAGCCGATGTGGCGCTCCTTGATGTGACGGAGAGAATCAAGCAATCCGCCCTCAGAGCGGATACGATCGTAAAAGGTCTT
This sequence comes from Pseudomonadota bacterium, assembly GCA_018896355.1. Classification (GTDB taxonomy): domain Bacteria; phylum Desulfobacterota; class Syntrophia; order Syntrophales; family UBA5619; genus UBA5619. The sequence goes on along the minus strand of JAHIMW010000211.1, from coordinate 8,575 downwards.
CTGAGTTTCACGCGCCAGATGCCGCTTCAGGCGGAGGAAATGGCCATTACGCCCCTCATTGAGGAGACCCTGTCATTTATCGAACAGCAGATTCAGTCCAGGCAGATCAGCATAATCAGGCAGTACGCACCGGATTTGCCGAATACGGAGGTTGACGGCAATCAGATCAAGCAGGTCTTTGTCAATATCCTGTTGAATTCCGTTGATGCCATGCAGGATGGCGGAACGATCACGATCTGTGTCGATTCCGTCAGGGATGCATCCGATCAGCCGTTTCTGCAGATTATCTTCTCTGATACGGGATGCGGAATTCCGGAGGGCAAGATGGATAAGGTGTTTGATCCGTTCTTTACAACGAAGAACTCACCGGGAAACGTGGGTCTGGGGCTCTCCATTACCAAGGGGATCATTGACAAACACCATGGCAGTATCCGGGTTGAAAGCGAATCCGGCAAGGGAACACGGATGATTGTCGGATTGCCTGCCATCCGTTCCCGATAAACGGTTGCGAAACAATCGCCCGGATGGACGAAAGGGCTTTGTGATTGATCATCATGGCATCGTTTTTTACAGGAACCGTGGAGGAACGGGAAATACAGTAAATGTTTAACGGGCACGGGGGGAAATGATGGAAGAAGCAGTCAAATCGAAAAAGATAAGAATTCTGCTGATTGATGATGAAAAAGATTTCGGCTTTTTCGTGAAGCTGAATCTGGAAAAAACGGGAAGGTTCGAGGTAACGACCACGACGAGCGGGTCCAAAGGGCTCATTCTGGCGTCGAAGGAACCTCCCGATCTGATTCTGCTGGACATCATCATGCCGGAGCTCGGCGGCGGGCATGTTGCGGAGCAGTTACTCGAAAACCCGGCAACAGCCGATATCCCCGTATTGTTCATTACCGCCATCGCCTCAAGAACGCAAGTTCAATCACAACTGGGGAAAATCGGAGGGAGGAGCTTTATCGCCAAGCCCGTGACCCCGGAAGAACTCATGGCAAAAATAGACAGACTCTTCGCACGCAAGAAATAACCAGCCGGACATTTTTGGACTTGCAGGCCTGCCCTGCACGCTTCAACAATCCCTTTTGTTGTGCTGTTCCCCTTCGTTCCAGCGAATCGCGGAGGAGCTGGACGGGATGGAGAACCTTAAGACCGGTCATGTGGCGGATCTGCATCCGGCACCCTTCGCAATCCGTGAGGATGATATCGGGCTTCATCCGGGCGACCGCCTCCTTGAGATCCTTCCCGATCTCCTCGGCGATGGCGAACTTCTCTCTCTTGAAACCGTAAAGGCCTCCCAGGCCGCAACACTCCGCCTCGATCAGGCTTACATCCAGTCCCGGGACCAGGCGGAGCAGTTCCAGCGCCGGCAGGCCCATGTCGAGGGAGCGGAGGTGGCAGGGGGCGAAGTAGGCCGCCTTTATCGGAATGGACCGGAAGGTGACCGCCGGTTTTCCCACCTCGTGGAGGCGAAGCAGGTACTCGCATATGTCGAAGAGGTGTTGTGCGAGCTCCTCCGCGCCGGTGATATGGAGGAGCGGGCCGTACTCGTGGCGGAGCATCAGGCCGCAACTGGTCGAGGAAAAGACGATGTCGAGCCCCCGGACCGTTCGGAGCAGGGAATCGACGTTCCGGCGGCCCATCTTCCGCGCCCCCCGGAGATCCCCGACGCCAAGGCGCGGGATCCCGCAGCAGCGCTGGGGTGGGACAACGACCGTCAGACCGTGAGCCTCCAGGACCTCCACGACGGCCTTCCCAACGTCCGTCTCGTTCGTGTTCGTGAAGCAGCCATAGAAATAGGCAACCACCGGGCCGCCGCCTTCCGGCGCCTGCCGGGTGCGGAACCACCGGCGGAAGGTGGGGTACTCGTAGGCGGGGAGGTCCCGCCGCCGGTCGATCCGGAGCAGCGCGTCGAGGAGCCACCGGACCGCCTTTTTCTTCATCAGCGGGTTGACGAGCTTCGAGTAACGGGCGGCGATCTCGCCGAAAAGGTCGCTCCGGACGAGGAGCCAATCCCGGAAGCTCCTGCCCCGCTCGTCCAGGTATTTCGCCTTCGCCAGCAGGTTCATTTCGGAGATCGGAACGCCCGCGGGGCAGACCGTGTCGCAGATGCGGCAGCCCGTGCAGAGGTCGATCCAGTCGTCCACGGAGGCCTCGGCCGCCGATCGGAAACGCTGAGCCCCCGGCCCTGCCTGCTTCGGTCCCGGGAAACGGGGCGTCACCCGGGAGACGGGGCAGGCGGCCATGCAGGTCGCGCACCGGACGCAGATGTCCGGGAATTTCGTGAAGGGGGCCGGTTTCTCTTCTTTCGTCATGATGCAAGCGCCCTCTTTGCGGCCAGGAAACCCGTGGCGATGTCGATCCCTTCCCGTGATTTCTCCTCAATGGCCTGGTGATGGGCCAGGATCGATCCCGCCGCCCGGACGTTTGCAAGGACGACCCGTCCCGCCGCATCGACCGGACGGAGATCGGCGTCGGTGACGACCCCGGCGCGGTGGATCGGATGCGCCTCCGGATCGAAGAACCGCTCTCCAAACCACTTGCCCCGTTCCTCAGGCTGGAAGACGGGAATGCCGAAAACCGGTTCGATAATCCGGTCCATCTCGGCCCAGAGACCGCCGCCGAGGAAGCGTCCCGTGGCGAGAATGAAGCGATCCGCGCGGTATTCGGCGACGAGCGGCGGGTTCTGGATGTTGATCCCCTCACACCGGCCGTCCTTGACCATCACACCGGATACCGGATGCCCCATCCGAAAGTCTGCCCCTTTCGCGATCAGCTCCTCCCGGAAGCGGTGGAAGATTCTTGTGCCGGGGATCGACGGCGGCAGCACCGGGATTTCGAAAACCCGGGCGCCGGTGACGCTCTCCAGCGTTTTCAGAACCGCGGCGGGCTCCCGGAGGCCGAGGACCGCGGGGAGACCGATGAACCGCTCTCCCGCCATCTGCTGACGGATCGACTCGCCGACACGCTCCCGGAAGGAGGTCTCGTCCATCAGGCGGGCGAGTGCGGGTGCGGACAGCCCCTCCAGGCCGTAGCGGGGGAGCGACAGGGTCACCCCCCGGCATTTCAGGTGGAGCGACACCGTATCGCCCTGAAAATCCTTGAAGCCGCGGAAGCCGACGATCAACGTCTCGGCCGGCGTCATCGCGGCGCCGGCGGCCATCGTGACGGGGGTCAGCCAGGTGGGGCGCATCGTCCCCGCGCCGGTGGGGAGAAGAACGTTCCCCTGGCCGGAAGCGGTAAAATCGTAGGGCGGCGGGAAGAGTCCGCGGAATGCGGCGATGGCGCTTTCGATTCCCTCCCATCCGGTCCGGGCGTAGGGATGTTCCGGGTGGGCCGCGATCCAGCGGGTGATTCCCTCCGCGATATCCGTTTCGGGCGGGATCTCGCCGAGAAGGTCGACCGTGTTTCCGAAGAGGGTGAGCGCGCCCATCCCCCGGCCGACGATGAGGACCTTCGCACCCATTCCGATCGCCGTCCGGGCGGCAGTGAGCCCGGCGAGGCCGATTCCGATAACGATGAGGTCGAAGCGCTTCATGCCCCACCCCCGCCCGGCAGGACCGGTTCTCCGGAAGTCAGGTTGAACAGCCCCTTGTAGATCGACTCGATCAGCTCCTCCTCCTTGAGGGAAGTCCCCCAGAGGACGGGGCGGATACCCCTCCAGCGCTCTTCGAGAAAAGCTTTCAGAATAAGGTTGGAACCGCCGCTCACATCCGCCTTGTGCCGTTCGTTGAGGAGTCCGAGGAGGCGATAGACGCAGAAGCCCCCCTGGCAGGTCCCCTTGGCGAGGCGGGTGCGGTGGAGGATGTCCTGGAGCTCGCGCACCTTTCCCTCCCGAAGGATCGCATCCACGGCCTCCCTCGGGACGAGCTCGCAGTCGCAGAGGATTTCCCCTTTGGCTGCCGGGGCCTGCCGCCTCAGCCGCAGGAGGCGGTCCTGCAGGGTGTGGCCCTGGCCGGCGCCGGGGAGACGTTGAACGTGGGTCGAACAGGGGACGTGCAGCCCCATCCGTTCGCAAATGAAATCGACAGTTTTTTCCGCCATAAGCCGGTAGGTCATCAGTTTCCCGCCGGTGATCGTGACAAGCCCTTCGGGGCCGCTGCAGCTCCCGTGGTCGATCAGCGTGAAGCCGCGGCTGATCATCCGGTCATCGCCGGCCTCCTCCGATTGAAGGAGGGGGCGAACGCCGGCATAGGCCCTCGTGAAGCGCTCCCCCTTCAGGTCGGGGATCATCCGGGAGAGTTCGTCGACCAGGAAAGTGACCTCCTCGGGGGTTACTTCGTAATGCTCCAGATCATCCGCCCGCAGCGAGGTGGTGCCGAGGATGGAGACGGTGTCGTTGGGGACGATGATATCGCCGCTTGCAGGGGGGTGACAGCGGTTGAGGACCCGCTCGCTCAAGCGGGTGTTGGTGATCAGCATGGAGCCCTTGGAGAGGGCGAGGCCGATTTGAAGGCCGGCCATCCGGAGGATGTGGTTTGCCCAGGCGCCGGTCGCGTTGATTACCCAGGTCGCGGCGATGGCGAACGCCTCGGCGGTGATCCGATCGCGGACGCGGACCCCGGCGATCCGGACGCCGTCGCGGATCAGGTCGGTGACCTCCGTGTGGATCAAAATATGCGCGCCGCGGGATTCGGCGTCCCGGGCGTTTTCAACGACGAGCGTGAACGGGTCGATCGCCCCGTCGGGGACCTGGACGGCGCCGATGAGCCTTGGGTTCAGGCGGGGTTCCAGCGACAGGGCCTCCCGGGGAGAGAGGGGCAGGGTGTCGATTCCCGCCGCCCCGCACGCCCGGATGAAATTCGCCCGGTATTCCGGGCCGTCTTCCGGAAGCGAGACGAACAGGCCGTCCGTGGGTTCGATGCAGTGGGGGGCGATCCGCCGGAGGATGCGGTTTTCGGTGATGCACTCCCGGGCCGCTTCGGGATCGTTGACCGCGTAGCGGCCACCGCTGTGGAGGAGCCCCTGGTTGCGGCCGGAGGCGCCGGATGTGAAATCCCCCTTTTCCACGAGGAGGCAGGGGATGCCGCGCAGCGAAAGGTCCCGCGCGATGCCGGTCCCGGTGGCTCCACCGCCGATGATCAGAACTTCCGTTTGCAGGTCCATAAATTTCCGCCGACAATGGGCTATATCCGCCATGGTCACGACCTTGACCATTTCGGTAATGCCGCCGACCCGAATAATATCCGGTTGCAGAATATCGACCGCGTCTTTTACAAGACATTGCTTCTTGAACCGGGGGAAGTATAAGAAGATCCGACTGGTATGTCAATGAGATATTGGCCTCCTTCGTCACATCGGCTGTGGACAGGACCGCCGGCCTTGTGATACGATGACCCCCAAAAGTTTGAAGGATGGAGGCGATGAACGTGGTGTGCGATGCAAAGAGCCGACTTTCTGAACAGGCCTTCGGCGAGGCGATCTTTGACCTCGTCCGCCGGACGGCGTTTGAGCTGCCCGCGGATGTGGAGGCGGCCCTGAAGCGGGCCCATGACGAGGAAGCGCCGGAATCGACGGCGCGGATGATTCTTGCGACGTTTTTGGAGAACATGGCCCTGGCTAAGGAAAAGCAGGCGCCGCTATGCCAGGACACCGGGATGCCCCTGTTTTTCATTCACCACCCGCCGGGTCTCTCCCACCGGGCGATCCGCAGGGTATGCGAGGAGGCCGTCGCGCGGGCGACGCAGGGGCAGTTTCTGCGGCACAACGCCGTCGATCCGGTGACCGGCCTGAACAGTGGAAACAATGTGGGCAAGGGGTTTCCGGGGGTCTTCTTCGAGGAGTGGGATGACGAAGCTCTCGAAGTGGCCCTGATGCTCAAGGGCGGCGGCAGTGAGAATGTGGGGCGGCAGTACAGCCTGCCCGATGATGCCCTGAGCGCGGGACGCGATCTGGAGGGGGTGCGGCGCGTGGTCCTGGATGCCGTCCGCCGGGCGGAAGGGAAAGGCTGCCCTCCCGGCATCCTGGGTATCTGCATCGGCGGCGACCGGGGCTCGGCCTACCTCCATTCCAAGCATCAGCTCCTGCGGCCGCTGACAGACGTGAATCCCGATCCCGCCCTGGCGGCCTTGGAAGAGCGGATTCTCCAGGAAGCCAACACCTTGGGGATCGGCCCCTTGGGCCTCGGCGGGGAAACGACCCTGCTTGGGGTCAAGATCGGCGCTCTCCACCGCGTCCCCGCCTCTTACTTTGTCACCGTGACGTATATGTGCTGGGAAAACCGCCGGCGGGCGATCCGGATCGAATCCGACGGCGCCTATCGTTTTATAGGATGAGGTAGCAAAGATGAAAGAATTGACCATTCCCATTACGGCGGAACAGATCCTGGAATTCCATGCCGGCGATGCCGTGGCGATTTCCGGGATCGCGACGACGGGCCGGGATGCGGCCCACAAATACCTGGTGGATCGCCTGATCGAGGGGCCGAAACCCCTGCCGGCGGAAGATGAGCGGATCTTCGACGAGCTGAAGAAGATCTACCGTGGCGGGGCCATTTACCACAGCGGCCCGATTCTCCGCAACGACGCGGGCCGCTGGAGCATCGTCTCCTCCGGGCCGACGACGAGCATCCGCGACGAAATATACGAGGACAAAGTCATCGCTGCCTTCGGCCTGCGGGTGGTGATCGGCAAGGGTGGCATGGGTCCGCGGACGCTCGCCGCCTGCAAGGCCCACAAGGCCGTCTATGTCCACGGCATGGGTGGAGCCGGTGTCACCAACGCCCGGGCCATGGTCGAGGTTCTGGACGTGTTCAAGAAGGAGGAGTTCGGTCTACCCGAGGCCTTCTGGAAGATCCGGTTGGACCGTTTTCCGGGGATCGTCACGATGGATGCCCACGGTCGGAGTCTCCACGAGGAGTTGGGGAAGGCGTTCGATGAACGCCTGGCAAAACTTCTGCGCGGTGAATCAGGGGGCTGATGCAACGGGAGGCAGGGTCGCCAACGTGATTTGGAGACCCCGATCGGACGGACCATCACGCCCATGACTGCAACCATGTCCGTAGTTTCCGTATATCGTGGGGTCGGACAAGAGGATCATGATCACGATCAACAGCTTTCTGCACCGTGAGGTTTTGAACGATATCATCCGCCGCTGGATGTACGATGAGGCGCGCCCGTCGGACGCGGATCTGATCACGCGGCTGGTCCATTTCAACCATATCTTCGTTTCCCGCTACCTCGAACTCTTTGCCGGACGGATCTTCCGGGGGCTGCATCCGGGCGACCTCTCTTCCCGTTCGGTCCAGATCAAGGGTGAACTGAAAGACGCCCTCGTTAAGGATCCCCCCAGCCATAATGAGCGGATCGACGAACTGATCCGGGATTACCACCGGAACCCCGGACGCTTCTACCGGGAGACCCCTTTTCATGGAAGGCTTTATTTCACCCGGCGCAACGGTTTTTCGGCCTATGTCGGATCGAGCCGGATCAAACGCATCCGGCGGCTTGCGGAGAAGTCGGCCCGCCGGATCATCGACCGGATCTTCGACACGATCAAAAAGCATGCCGAAACCCTGGCGGATGAGCGGGCGCGTCTCCTCGGCATCCCGCGGGAGAGGCTCCTGACGACGCCCGCGGACATGACGGAGGAGTTCCTGAGGGCGGAAAACCGGCTGTTGGACGATCTGCGTGAAAAAAGGCCGATTGCGGGTGACGGAGAGGTCCTCGTGATCAACGACGTCGCCGGCGTGAAGGTTATTCAGGAGGCGCCGGAACAACGGAAGCTGATGACGCTTCTCGGCCAAATACCGGGCTGTGAGGTTGTCGAAGGGGAGGTCCATGCGGGCAAATACAATGCCACAAATCTGATCGTCCGCTTCCGGCCTCCCCGGGAGGAGATCCTGGAGTGTCCTCTCGGTCCGGGGATCCTGCATATCATGCAGGCGCGCGGGTTTTCCCCTTACGAAGCGAACCGGTCCTTTGCCGAATTCGTCCGTTCGGGGGAAGATGATGTGCTGGTGGAGATCATCGTCTCCAGCTACCAGGAGATGCTGGAAAGTGAGATCGGATCAAGCATCCACGAGGACCGGATTATCGAGCAGAGGCTCTGCCAGCAGTACCGGGGGCCGCTCGCCCGGAACATTCAGTGCCTGCTGGAATACCTTTTCGTCTTTCCCTCTTCTCATCGTCGGGAACTGGGCGAGTTGCCGATCAAGATCTGGAACCGTTACCTGCCGGACTACTTTGACGAGATCCTGAAGCGGCTGTTCCGCATTCCATCGGACAATTTTCTCGATAGCTTCACAGCGAAGCGCTGCCGGGACTAATCTCATACCCTACTTTGGGGAGCGTTCACCCCTGAAGATGATCTTCCAGGACTATCCGGAATCCCTCGTCCATCAACCTTTCCGCCTCTTTTGCCCGGATCGCGGGGGTTTTTGCCCCCATGACGACGGCGATCAGGCGGATGTTCCCGCGTTTCGCCGTGGCCACGATGTGGTATCCTCCCTTGGCGACCCAGCCGGTCGTCATATCCATCAGGATGGCCGAATGGACTGAAAGTTTGCGGCCCCCGTGCGCCGAAAGATTCGACGCGGGCAGGAGGATCAGCAGGATTGCGAAGTGGTTTCTATGAT